>DAINSN010000344.1:0-1517 GCA_036741295.1 Gaiellaceae bacterium | reverse complement strand
CGGCCGTGGGTGCGGAAGCTGGGGACAGGTTTGGGGACTAATTACGGGTTGCTTGGGGCGGCTGCTTCGTCCGCGCGTGGAATAGGCGTGCAATAGAAAGGAGAGGCTGGACTACGTCATTGCTCCGATTCGGACGAGAGGACTCTCGCGCAGGCAAGCGGGCTCTTACGTCCAGCCCAGCTGCGTCAGGCTGATCCCATCGTTCCAGATCTTCGTCAGGTGACGGATTCGATCGCCGTCGAAATCCATGACGTACACGTAGTCGGCCTCGACCTTCTTCCCGGTCGGCGGCACCGGTCCACCCTCTCCGGTGTGCGTTCCTCGGAATACGCCGTAAGCGGCCACGTTCTGTCGCGCATCGTCGACCGCGAACGAACGAACCTCGTAGCTGGCGTCTGGCACAGGGGTGAAGAGACCCTTCATCCAGTCGGTGTAGCCCTGGACTGTCTCGATGCCCTCCAGTGCTCCAGTCTGAGACGAGAAAGTCGCGCCCTCGTGGCAGTAGGTTTGGCACGCGTCCCAACCTTTGCCTGTTTCGCAGGCATCGAAGAACTGCTCGGCCGTCTCTCTGATCGAACTCATCTCTGCTCCTCTCGAAGGTCGAAGCGTGCCGCAGCGAGGAGAGAGCGCTCGCCTCGGAGAGGCCACGACAGGTGCGGCTGCCTAGAGGCGTGTTTGCGCGACTCGACCCGCTGAGCAGGCGACTCTCCCACGCTGACATCCCCTCGTCAACCGGGCGTCCGCCTGCTCGGAGACATTCCCGAACACTCGCCAGGCGAACGTCGCCTTCCTCGGCGGAGGCGGGCTTTGCCCGCCGGAGCCTCAGCTGCGCGGGGAGCGCGTCAACATGACGAGGGCGCGCCGCAGGCGCGCGAAGCGAACTCCGCCGGTCCCGAGGGCGACACCGCCGAGGATCAGCGCGAGGCCTCCGAACGCGGAGGCGCCGAAGCGCTCACCGAGGAAGATCGCGCCGTAGGCCAGCGCGATCGGCGGGATCAGGTAGGTGACGAGCGACGCGTACGCAGCGCCTGCGCCGGTGATCAGGCCGAAGAACAGCAGGTAGGCGCCCGCGGTCAGCGGGATCCCGAGCACGATCACGGAGCCGATCGTCTTCCAGCCCGGCAGGTGGTGCGGCGCCTCGGCGGCGCCGAAGGGCAGCGCGACGGTCGCAGCGATCGCCGTCGACGCGAACGCGACGACGACCGGCTTCACGCCGCCCAGGTAGCGGCCCGTGAGGAGGCCGCCGAGGCCGTAGCAGAACGCCATCCCGACGACCGCGAGCGCGCCGAGCACCTTGCCCTGCGGCTGCGCTCCGACGAGCAGCGCAACTCCGACGAACCCCACGGCGACGCCGAGCAGCCGCACTCCCGTAACCCGCACCTCGCGGAACGCGGCGAAGGCGATCACCGCGTTGAAGATCGGCACCGCCGCCTGGATGATCGACGCGAGCCCGGAATCGATCCGCGTCTCGCCCCAGGAGAGCAGCCAGAACGGAATCGCGGTGTTGATGAGGGCGA
>DAINSN010000343.1:437-1537 GCA_036741295.1 Gaiellaceae bacterium | reverse complement strand
GCTCAAGCGTGCGTGCCGGCACCGCTGCCGTGAGCAGGTGCGATCCGGAGGCCGGTTCGGCGTCTACTGCGTCGGGTCGAGTGCCGGACTGATGCTGATGCTGCTCGCGCTCGGCGTCATGAATGTCACGCTGATGGTCGGCGTGACGGCGATCGTGCTTGCGCAGAAGCTGCTGCCGCCGCGGCCGTTGCTCGACGTCACGCTGGCACTTGCGATCGTCGCTTTCGGCGTTCTCGTCGTTGTCGGGCCTGCGACGTTCTCGGTCTGAAGGTCTCTGAGAAAGGAAAACGGG
This sequence comes from Gaiellaceae bacterium, assembly GCA_036741295.1. Lineage (GTDB taxonomy): Bacteria > Actinomycetota > Thermoleophilia > Gaiellales > Gaiellaceae > 3-1-20CM-4-69-9. The sequence goes on along the minus strand of DAINSN010000343.1, from coordinate 1,245 downwards.
TGATGGAACTGATGGGTGATCACAAGGTCGGGACGCGCGAGGAGTACCGGGCCGCCCGGGACGAGCTGCTCGAACGGGAGAAAGAGCTCACTCGCGCGGGCGACGAGTTGGCGAAGCAGCGGCGCGAGCTGCCCTGGGTGCCGATCGAAAAGGACTACGAGTTCGACACCGACACGGGGCGCAGGACGCTCGCGCAGCTCTTCGACGGCCGCGCACAGCTGCTCGTCTACCACTTCATGTTCGGTCCGGAGTACACGGCGGGCTGTCCGGTCTGCTCTTCTGCCGCGGACACCTACAACGGAGCGGTTCCGCACCTGAACGCGCGCGGCGTGACCTTCCTCTGCGTCTCGCGTGCACCGCTCGAGCGGCTGCGGGCGTACAAGCAGCGGATGGGGTGGAGCTTTCCGTGGGTCTCGGCGGCAGGGTCCGACTTCAACCTCGACTTCGGCGCCACGCATACCGAGGACAAGCTGAAACCGTTTCTCGAGAGCGGCAACCTCGGTCCGGTACCGGCGCTCGCGGCCCAATGCGGCACAGACCCGACGGGCTACCTCGTCGAAGGGCCGGTCTTCAGCTCTTTCGCGATCGGCGACGGTGTCGTCTACCACACCTATTCGACCGGCGCGCGAGGGCTCGAGTTCCTGATGGGCTTCTACGGCATCCTCGACCGCGCACCAATCGGGCGCAACGAGGGCGATCTGTCCGAGATGTGGATCCGCCGCCACGACGAGTACGTCTCGCCGTAAGGAGTCGAGCTCTTATTGCCCTTGTCCGCGTCGGTCCGTAATATTGAACCTAATGGTTCAGT
>DAINSN010000343.1:0-427 GCA_036741295.1 Gaiellaceae bacterium | reverse complement strand
CAGCGGCGGTATTGCATCGCAGCGCCGAACTTACTATAGTGAACCTAATGGTTCAGTATTCAACGACCGTCGACCGCGCTTTCGCAGCCCTCGCCGACCCGACCCGCCGCGCCGTCCTCGAACGGCTCGGTTCCGGCAGCGCGACGATCAGCGAGCTCGCCGAGCCCTTCGGCATGTCGCTGACCGGGATGAAGAAGCACATCCGGCTGCTCGAGGAGGCGCAGCTCGTGACGACGGAGAAGGTCGGCCGTGTCCGCAGGTGCATGCTCGCGCCCTACGCCTTCGAGGGCATCAGCACGTGGCTGCAGCGGCTCGACCGCTTCGCGCAGGTCGTCGAACGCACGAAAGGAGACCGATGAACACCACCACCGTCACCACCCCGAACGAGCTCGAGATCCGCGTCGAGCGGATCTTCGACGCACCGCGC
>DAINSN010000342.1:0-1563 GCA_036741295.1 Gaiellaceae bacterium | reverse complement strand
GCAGGACTCGGGACCGCGTAACCGAAGTCGTGAGTGGCCCGTTCCACTCTCGGCATGCTCACTCTCCAGGCGATCCTCCTCACCTCCTCTCTGATCATGGTCCTGGCCATGGTCGGGTCGGTGATGTTCCTCGCCACGCTGCGTGCCCGGATCGAGCGGGAAGCCATTCCCATTCCGGTCGAGTCCGCGGGTCAGCCGCTCTAGACTCGGCCGCGTGAAGCAGCTGTGGGCGCCCTGGCGCCTCGAGTACATCAAGTCCGCCGACGAGGAGCCCGGGTGCGTCTTCTGCGCGGCCGTGGAAGGCGACGACGAGGAGCGACTGGTCGTGAACCGGGGCGAGAAGGCGATCGCGCTCCTGAACAAGTACCCGTACTCCTCCGGCCACTTCATGGTCGCGCCGGTCCGGCACATCGGTGAATTCGGTGAGCTCTCTGCGGAGGAAGTGCTCGAGCTCCACCGGCTGGCCTCCGCCGGCATGGGGGCGCTGGCTCAGATCTACGCGCCGCAGGGTTACAACGTCGGCTGGAACCTCGGGCGGATCGCCGGCGCCGGCGTGGTCGACCATGTCCATCTGCACGTTGTGCCTCGCTGGGCCGGTGACACGAACTTCATGCCCGTGCTTGCAGATGTGAAGGTGCTGCCGGAGCACCTGGCCGAAACGCGCCGCCGGCTCGCGGAAGCCTGGCCCGCGGCTTAGGCCGCCACACCCGCGCCGTACTTGGCGCGGAGATACGCGAGGTACGGTTTCGCGTCGATCCGGCTCCCGGTCGCACGCTCGAGCGTCTCCTGCGGCGAGAACTTCCTGCCGTGCGCATGCACGTGCTCGCCGAGCCACCCGCGCAGCGCGCCGAACTCACCGCGCTCGATCTGGTCTTCCAGATCTGGGACGTCTTCGAGCGCCTTCTCCCACAGCTGCACGCACATGACGCTCCCGAGCAGGTAGGTCGGGAAGTACCCGATCAACCCCGAGGCCCAGTGCGTGTCCTGGAGCACGCCGTGCGCGTCGTCGGGGACGTCCACTCCAAGGTAGTCGTGCATCCTCTCGTTCCACACCTGCGGGAGGTCTCGGAGCTCGACGCGCCCGTTGATGATGTCCTGCTCGAGCTCGAAGCGCAGGATGATGTGCATGCCGTACGTCACCTCGTCCGCCTTGATCCTGATCAACGACGGCTTGACGCGGTTGATGCCGGCCACGAAGCGGTCGAGCTCGACTCCACCGAGCTGTTCCGGATACGTCCCCTGCATGCGCGGGTAGAAGAAGCGCCAGAACTGCGGGCTCCGCCCGACGAGGTTCTCCCACAGCCTGCTCTGAGATTCGTGAATGCCGAGCGAGCAGGCGTTGCCGGTCGGGAGCCGTTCGAGCTCCCGCGGGAGCTGGTGTGAGTAGAGGCCGTGTCCGTACTCGTGCATCGTCGAGAAGAACGACTTCATCGTCTCGGGGTCGTAGTTCGTCGTGATCCGGACGTCGTCCACCCCGGCGCCGGATGCGAATGGATGCTGGGTGGGGTCGAGCCGCCAGGTGTCCGGGCGATAGCCGAAGAGCTCGACCACCTCCTTCGCAAT
>DAINSN010000341.1:0-1572 GCA_036741295.1 Gaiellaceae bacterium | reverse complement strand
GCCTGCTCGCACTGCCGAACATCAACTACGACTGCTGGGAGGCGTGCTTCTCGAGTTTCATCCAGTACACGTCGGGAGCGGTCCGCGAATGGTGGTCGAAGAACAGCACCAGCTACACCGGCCACTACACCGACGCCGGTTGGGACTGGTCGGACAGCTTTCTGCGGCTGACCCAACAGGCTGGGAAGATCTTCATCGGGATCACCTACGCGCCGGCCGACGACGTGCGGTCGATGCGCTACGCGCGTGCCAGCTTCTTGCTCGACTACAACGGCGGCTCGAGCGCTCTCATCTTCGAGCCTACGCAAGGCTCGATCGATCCTTGGAATTCAGAGTGGACGGTGGATCTCGGCGCGGCCAAGGCTGCGCGCTACCAGGTCGGCAGCGCCTGGCGCCGCGACTTTGCCGGCGGGACGGTGGTGGTCAATCCGACAGCGGGTTCCTCGGCGACGGTCGCGCTCGGGGGAAGCTACCTCCTGCCCGACGGCTCCGCGGTCACGACGGTCACGCTTGCTCCGACAACGGCTGTGATTCTGCGGACGACGACAGTTACTCCTCCGCCTCCGCCGCCTCCGCCTCCGCCTCCGCCGCCGCCGCCGCCGCCGCCACCTCCGCCGCCGGTCGATCCCGTCCCTGTCCCGGCACCGTTGCCCGCGCCGCTGATGCTGACGGCCACCGCCGACAAGTTCGGCAACGTCAAGCTGAACTGGACGGGGGCCAGCGGAACGACGGTCTGGATCTACCGCAACGGCGCCCGTGTCGCAGTCGTGTCCAACAGCGGCGGCTACGCAGACCGAGTGAAACTGAAGTCAGGCCCCTACACGTACAAGGTCTGCGAAGAGGGCGGCACACGCTGCTCCGCAGAGGTCACCGTGGGGACTTCCTGGCGAAGGCTTCTGGCTCACCGTCCGGCGAAGCACCCGCAGAGCAGCGCGCACCGGCGCCGCTCCATGTGGACTCTGCTCTGGCACAGCTGAATCGGTAGCGACGGTTGGCACGCGCGTGCGTGTCAGCTATGAATCGCTGCCTTGGGCTCTCTGCAACATCGCGCGGACGCGCTCTTCACGCTCACTCGGATCCCACGCCGCGTAGCGGTCGCCGGCGATCCCCCTGGCTGGCGCGACGATCTCGAGGAGCGGGGCATCGAAGTAGTCGCGCCGGCTGACCTTGCCGACGTGCTCGTGACGACGGATCCGGCAACAGCCGAACGAGCCGCCCGGCAGATACGCGACGTGATCGTCGACGGCGACCGAGCTGCTTCTTCAGCCCTCGGCGGTCGCGCGGTGACCCGCCTGCTGACGCTACCCGTCTCGGGAACTCCCATTGCGATCCTCGACCTTGCGCAGCGCCGGGCCGCCGCCTACGGCGTGCAGCATGCGCTCGTCCACGCGGAAGCGTGGCGGGCCGTCAGAAACAAGGTCGCTGCACGTCTCGTCCGGCACGGGTTGCTCCCGACTCCGAAGACGCTGATCACGGTCGGCGGCGAGGCCGGCTCGCCGGCTCTCGTGGCCGCGGCGTGCAAGGAGCTCGGTCTCGAACAGCGGGACTGGCTGATGTTCGTCTCCCTGGGCG
>DAINSN010000340.1:259-1581 GCA_036741295.1 Gaiellaceae bacterium | reverse complement strand
GGGCCACGCTCGTCGGCACGATCGGTGCGCCCTTCGATCCATTCGGCCATCTCGAAGAGCTCGTCGGGGGACCCCTCGACGAGCGAGCGCTGACCACGCGACGTCGCGCACGGGAGGACGAGCTCATCGCACTCGAGGAGCTTCGCCCAGGCGTGGAGGAGTACTTCGCCGAAGCGGAGCGGCTCGGCCTGCGGACCGCAGTGGTGAGCAGCAGCGACGACGATTGGATCGCGCGCCATCTCGGCCGCCTGGGTCACCTCGAAAGCCTCGACGCGATCGTGGCCGCAAACGGCGACACCGAGCGGGCGAAACCGCGCCCGGATCTCTACGTCGAAGCCCTCGACCGTCTGGAGCTGAAGCCGCACGAAGGGATCGCCTTCGAAGACTCGCCGAACGGCGTCACCGCCGCCAAGGCCGCGGGCCTCTTCTGCGTCGCCGTACCGAACCCGATCACCGCGACGCTTGCGCTGGACGAGGCCGACCTCGTGCTCGACTCGCTCGCAGACGTGCCGCTGGCCGAGTTGCTCGAACGCTTTTGACGCTCCTCGCCGAAATCCCGCTGACCGGCGCGGGCGGCGAGCCGGTCGACTTCGCGCGCACGATCGCCTCGCACGGCGTGGCAGAGCTGCCGCCGAACAACCTTGACCTGGAGGCGCGCGCGCTGGAGACGACGCTGCCTGTCGCCGGTGGTGCGCGCACGGTCCGGCTCACGCGTGCCGGGGGGAAGCTGCGCATCGACGTCGTTGCCGGAACGGCGGGCGCGCGCGCGGGCAGTGCCCTGGCGCAGACCGTGGCGCGCATGTTCCGGCTGGACGAGGACCTCTCCGCGTTCTACGCGGCGGTGCGCGAGGACGCGGAGCTCGCGTGGTGCGCGCAAGGCGCGGGCCGGATGCTGCGTGCGCCGACCGTGTTCGAGGACGTCGTGAAGACGATCTGCACCCTCGTACGAACGGCAGTTAGAGGCTCAGCAATGGCTTGTCCGGCACCCAGTCCGGCGTGAAGCACAGCGCACTACGGAAGAGGCGGGGACCCGAACTCCGTGCGTGATGCTCTCCACCGAGCTACAACGGTTCTGCCCGTTGCCCCCCACGATTCAACGCTGCGCCGGCTCGCGTAATCGAGACTCGCGAGTAAGGCCCTGCAAATCGAGGGTCGCGCGCCACTTCGGACAGCAAGACGCTCCCTGGATCGAACCCCCTCCTTACCCTGCGATCCGAACGGCAACCGGTGGCAGCCGCCAACAACGGCTTGGCGCTAGTTCAAGCGTTTTTGCGGCTTCTGGCGACCCGAACCTTTGCCACCCGTTCCGCCCCCTTTGTTCC
>DAINSN010000340.1:0-249 GCA_036741295.1 Gaiellaceae bacterium | reverse complement strand
CCATAACGGTTCCATCCCACTTCGGGCGGAAAACACGCGGTTTGAAGCTTGAAGAGGCGAGAGCCAGCACCTGAGGAAACCACAAGGCGCGCCGGCCCCGAGAGAGCAGGCCGGCGCGCCTCTTCGCTTTACCTGGCCTCGCCTTTCGCCACTTCGCCGCGCCAGGCGCCGGTCTCCTCGTCGCGGTCTTCGATCAGCGTCTTGAACCGCTCGAGGTCACCGTGCACCTGATTCTTGACGATCCCGAGA
>DAINSN010000339.1:0-1604 GCA_036741295.1 Gaiellaceae bacterium | reverse complement strand
GGTTCGCGCCGTGAACGGACACGCACGCGCACTCGCCTGCGGCGTAAAGCCCCTCGACTTCCGTCAGCCCCCAGACGTCGGTGTCGACACCGCCCATGTGGTAGTGGGCTCCGGGCCGGACCGGAATCGGCTCGTAGATCGGATCGACCCCGGCGAAGGTCATCGAGAGCTCGCGCGTTCCGTGCAGCCGCTCGAGGATCTTCTCCGCGCCTAGGTGGCGCAGGTCGAGCACGACGTTGCCGTTGATTCCCCGCCCTTCGTCGATCTCCGTCTGCTCCGCTCGTGAGATGACGTCGCGCGACGCGAGCTCCATCGCGTTCGGCGCGTAGCGCTTCAGGAACCGCTCGCCCTCCGAGTTGAGCAGGTACGCGCCCTCACCGCGCGTCCCCTCGGTGATGAGCACGCCGGTCGGCGAGAGCGTTGTCGGATGGAACTGCATCATCTCCATGTCCTTCAGCGGGACGCCGACGCGGAGCGCGAGGGCCATGCCGTCGCCCGTGCAGGCATATGCGTTCGTCGTTCCGACGTAGAGCCGGCCCGCCCCGCCCGTTGTGAGGATGACCGTCTTCGCGCCGATCGACTTCAGACCGCCGTTGAGCAGATCCCAGGCGATCACTCCCTGACAGCGGTCGTCGTTCATGACGAGCTTCCAGGCAAAGAACTCCTCGTACGTCGGGATCTCGCGCTTCATCACCTGCTCGTAGAGCACGTGCACGAGAACGTGCCCCGTGATGTCGGCCGCGTAGGCAGTGCGCGGCGCGCCGGCGGCACCGAAGGGCCGCTGCGCGATGCGGCCGTCGTCCGTGCGCGAGAACACCGCGCCCCAGTGCTCGAGCTGATAGACGTCGGCGGGCGCCTCGTTGCAGAGGATCTCGATCGCGTCCTGGTCGCCGAGATAGTCGGAGCCCTTGACCGTGTCGTACGCGTGCTCCTCGGGGCTGTCCTCGGACGCGTTGCCGAGCGCAGCATTGATGCCGCCTTCGGCCGCACCGGAGTGGCTACGGACGGGATGGATCTTCGAGAGCAGCGCGACGTCGGCGCCCGCATCGTGCGCCTCGATGGCCGCGCGCATGCCCGCGCAGCCGGCGCCGACGATGAGGACATCGTGCTTGGCCTCCACCACTGAGGAAGCTATCGAATAGGCCCCGGCGGCGGACTTCGCTACGACGGTTGCGAGAAAGCGGCAGGCGCTCGAAAGCGCCCGCCGCTCGCCTTCGCCTAGGGCGTCGGCACCTGGAGGGTGAACCAAGCAGGCGCGCCGCCTCGAGTGACGCGCACCCGGACCGAGCTTGCCCCGCAGACCCGGTGCGCCGCCGGCTTTCCCCCGGAGTTGGCCCAGGAGCCGGTCACGAGCACCGTCCGTCGCTCGGAAGGAGCGTCACGTCATCCGCCCCGCCCCCGGCAGTCGCCCGGAGACGGAGATCCCCGTCAAGGAGCGTCACGACCTGCGTGGACCAGGTACGCCTGTGGCGAAGGAACTTGCCCCGAATTGTCGTCGTCGGTCTCATCTCCGCGACTGGCAGAGCGCGCCGCCGTCGAGCGGCGCGCTCCACCTTCGGATCACTTGACCTTGAACGTGAGCGGTACGACCTTCGTCGCACCCT
>DAINSN010000338.1:0-1604 GCA_036741295.1 Gaiellaceae bacterium | reverse complement strand
GCCGTGATCCCGATCGCCGCGATGTCTCCGGGCTTGTAACCCTCGCTGACCGCCTTGACGAGCGCGGTCTTCTCGGCGCAGACGCCCAGTGGATACGCGGCGTTCTCGACGTTCACGCCCTCGAAGACCTTGCCGTCCCGAGTGCGCACCGCGGCCCCGACGAGGTAGTTGGAGTAAGGCGCGTACGCTCGTTCCGAGATCGCGACTGCCCGCTCGTAGAGATCCTTGCTCACAGTAACTGGAAGACGGAGAGGGTCACGAGCGCACCGAGCGCGCCTCCGTAGGCGACCTCGAGGGCGGAGTGAACTCCTGATTCCACGCGAGTCTGGGCCACGAGCAGTGCCATGATGAACGTCAGCGCGCTGACGACGAAGCGGTGCGAGTCGCCGACGATATACGTGGCGGACATCCAGCCCGCGAACGCGACGGCCGCATGTCCGGATGGAAGGCCGCCGCGGAGGGGCGTCCCTCGACCTGTCCAGGCCTTCGTGGCGATGACGATGATCACGGTCAGCACGAGAGCGACCACGGTGATCTTGGCAGGCGCGTTGCGGAGCTTGTCGAGCACGCGCGCCGTCTTGTCGGCGGCCTTGCCGGCGAACACGAGGTACCCGACGGCGACTGCGTTCACGGAGGCGATCAGCACGGCGCCGGCGGCGATGTCCTTCGCCAGCTTCGCCATCGGGTCGAAGGACGTCGTCGCGGCGTCGATCGTCCCTTCGATGGCGGTGTTGATCATCTCGGCCACCAAAACGAACGCGATCGAGATCAACAGCACGATCAGCTCGATCTTCGAAACGCCGACTGCGACTGCGGCGACGATCACCGCGACAGCCGCTGCGAAATGGAGCCGCATGTTGCGCTGCGTGCGCAACACGTGGATCACGCCCTCGATTGCGAAGTTGAAGCTCTCGATCACCGACGGACGTAGCCTCATGCGTGAGCCCGCTCTCGGGCTTCCATCTCGGTTCCATGGTCGTAGCCGACGAGGTGCAATACGGCGTGCACGAGCGGCGCGCGCCAGGCGTCTCCGACCACTTCCGGGCAGAGCACGACGTCGCCGAGTTGACGAGGCATTCCTGCCGGCAACGTGTCGCGGCCGTCGATCGGGAACGCGAGCGCATCCGTTTCTTCGTCGATTCCGAGATGCTCGCGTTTGAGGTCACGGATCTCCGCCGGGCCGACGAGCTGGAGGCCGAGCTCGCCGTCCCCGATTCCTTCGGCCTGCAAGACGTCGCGAATCAGCTCCGCCGCAGCCCCGATGTCGAGGACCGCGCCGGAACGGTTCGCCACCTCGATCTCCACCATCGCCGCTACTTCCGCCGTGCCGTCCCGGTCTCCTCCGCGTGGAGCTTGTAGGCCTCGACGATGCGCTGTACGAGCTTGTGCCGCACCACGTCCTCATGGCTGAAGCGGACGAAAGCGATGCCGTCGATCGAGCTGAGGATGTCCTGCACCTGGATGAGACCGGAAGCTTGCTCGCGAGGGAGGTCGACCTGCGTCACATCACCCGTGACCACCACCTTGGAGCCGAACCCGAGCCGCGTGAGGAACATCTGCATCTGCTCGGGGCTCGTGTTCTGCGCCTCGTCGAGGATGATGAA
>DAINSN010000337.1:0-1609 GCA_036741295.1 Gaiellaceae bacterium | reverse complement strand
GACGTGCTCGAGCTACCGCAGAATCCGCGCGAGCCGACCGAGTTCGAGGCGGGCAACGTCACGCTCGCGCTCTGGAAGCCGGAGGACCAGGGCGTCGAGTTCCCGACGAGCGCGGCACACGGGATCGCGCTCCGGGTCGAGGACGTGGCAGCCGCGCGCGGAGAGCTAGAGGCGAAGGGCGTCGAGTTCGTCGGCGAGCGCGACTCGGGCGTCTGCAACATGGCGTTCTTCACGGATCCCGACGGCAACTCGCTGATCCTGCACCGCCGCTACGCGTCGGGTTAGATCGCGTCCGCCTGCAGTCGCTCCGAAAGCGCCTTTAGCACGCTCGCCTGGATCGACGGCATCGTCTTCGTCAGTGCGCTGAAAGCACGATCGGTCAAGACGAGGATGTCGGTCTCCGAGGTCGTGGTGACCGTTGCCGTGCGCGGACCGCCAGAGATCAACGCGATCTCGCCGAGGAAGTCCCCGGAGCCGAGGAGGTTGAGCCTCCGGCCCTTCTTCCGCACCTCGGCCGACCCGTCGACGATGACCATGAACTCGCGGCCGCGCTCGCCCTCTTTCGTGAGCGCCTTGCCCTCTGGGACGACCAATTCGTCGGCCTGAGCCGCGATCGCCTCGAGCTCCTTCTTCGTGCAGGACGAGAAGAGCGGCACGTTCTTGATCAGCTCGATCTTCGCGTTCTTACGCAGACGCATTGAGCGATCCTAGAACTTCCCGCCCGGCCGCACGACCATCAGGTAGATGAACGCCAGCAGGATGACGTTCTGCACCGCGCCGAACACCGGCCCGACGGGCGCGGCCGCTTCCTTCTGAAGCTCGTCGTCCTCCTGGACGCCGTTGGCCAGGAGCTCGTTGGCGCGCCGGTTCAGACGCGCGCTGTGCCGCCCGAGGATGGCCCAGCCGATCGTGATCGCGGCGATCCAGAGGACGTAAGCCGCGATGACCCAGAACTCGTTGAACTTGTGGCCCGACTTGTGCACGAGGAAAGTTCCGGCGACCAGCGCGAGGATCGCCCCCGGCGTGATCACGTACCGCTCCGCGGTGATCGAGAGGCTGGACATGTCGGCGATCGCGCGTGCGTGGCGGCTCTTCGACATCTTGATGCCGAGTGCCGTCGCCACGCCGGCGCCGCCGACGATCAGGAACACGCCGAGGATGTGCAGAAAGAGCCACGTCTTGTACATACGACCTCCAGCCAGGGGACAGGACGGACGACTATGTCACCTCGGGCTGACGGCCGGGATCTCGATTCCCGCCTGTGCGAGCACGCGCGCGACGAGCGGCCGCTTGGTGACCGCCGAGTAAGCCGGGCCGCCGCGCTCCTCCTCCTCGGCCATCTGCAGCTTCAGCGCCTGGTACTCGGCGACGAGCGCTGGATCGGCGCGCAGCGCGTCGCGAAAGGCGAGCCGCTCGACCCAGAGGTCGCTGCCCGGCTCGGTCAGGTGCAGGTGGTGCGTCCAGGGGCCACCCGCGGGTTTGGAGAAGTGGTGCGTGCGCGGACGGTGCGGCGTCTCCTCGTAGCCGAGCTCGAAGAGCGGCTCGAAGGCGGCGCGCGCCTCCTCGAGGTCGCGGACGCCGGCCATCATGTCGATCTCCGGCTTCGCCG
>DAINSN010000336.1:0-1610 GCA_036741295.1 Gaiellaceae bacterium | reverse complement strand
CAGTACGACGTCGCCGCCGGGATGCCGGCCGGACAATCGATCCCGTTGTAGTTGGCCTTGTACGTGCCGTGCACCTGGAGCGTGCTAACGCTGTCCGCGTCCGCGCGCACGGCTGCGAAGAGAACGCCTGCTCCGATCGCGAGAAGCATCGTGCTCAACAACAGAAGGCGCAGCTTGCGCCGGGGGACTCGAAGTTTCCGCATCGCCAACTCCATCTCCCTGGAGTGACGGACAACCCTTAGCCGGGATCCCTAGCTCACACTCCTGTTGTGTGGAATGAAACTATCACTCGTGTAGGTGCGAGCAGCGTGCGGCTTAGAACTCTCTCTAGATCGAGATTCTCTGCAGGGCCAGCTCGTCGACACGTTCCATCGCAGCGAGGGCGATGGCAAGATCCTGGATCGCGAGGCCCGTCGAGTCGAACACGGTCACTTCATCCTCGCTTCGGCGTCCTTCGGCCTCGCCGACGAGCACCGCGCCGAGCTCCGTAACGTCTTCGCGCTCGAGCTTCCCAGCCTCCAAGGCGTGGACGAGCTCCCCGTTGTGGCTCGCCTGCTCCCAGTCGTCGCAGAAGACATGGACGCGCGCCAGCTCTTCGACCGCGATCTCCGCCTTGCCCGGGCCGTCGGCTCCCATCAGGCTCGCGTGCTGCCCGGGACGAAGTGAGCCCTCTTCGAGCAGGATGTTCTTGCCCGGCGTGACCGTGACGAGGAGATCGGCTGCGAGCGCCTCGTCTCGACCCGGCGCGACCTCGGCTCCGAGGCGCTCGGCGACAAGCTCGGCGCGCGTTCGGTCGAGGTCCCACAGCTGCACGCGCCGACCCAGGGCAATGAACGTCCGTGCCGCGGCTTCACCGTTCACGCCAGCTCCGATGACCGCCGCCGTTTCGGCATCGCCTCGACCGAGCGTCTCAGCAGCGAGCACCGCTGCCGCGCCGGTGCGCAGAGAGGTGACCGCGCCCGCGTCGAGCACCGCCTTCGGCATCCCGTTCATCGCATCGGAGAGCAGCACGAGGCCGGTGACGGTGGGCAGCCCCTGCGCGGGATTGCCCGGGAACGACGTCACCCACTTCAGCAGCGCGTGGCCTGCACCCAAGGCCGGCATCGCGCGAAAGTCTCCTTCCGGGTACGCGGGCACGTAGACCTTGGGCGGCATCGTCCATTCGCCGCGCGCATAGGCGATGAACGCGTCGCGCACCGCATCGAGTGCACGTTCCGGTGAGACGGCTTCGCGCACCTGGGCCCCGCTGAAGAACGGGATCATCTCGACCAGCCTCCCGTGTCACCCTTGTACGTGCCCGCGAAGAGTGCACTCGGCGTGCGCGCGATGATCTTCAGATCGAGCCAGGGCGAGCGATGCTCGACGTACCAGACGTCGAGCTCGATTCGCTCTTCCCACGGCAACCGCGCGCGGCCGTGGATCTGGGCCCAGCCGGTGATGCCGGGCCGCACTTCCAGGCGACGACGCTGACGGGCCGTGTAGCGCTCGACCTGGTACGCGAGCGTGGGGCGGGGGCCGATGAGGCTCATGTCGCCGCGGACGACGTTCCACAACTGCGGCAGCTCGTCGATCGAGAGCCGGCGGAGCAGGCGGCCCGCGCGCGTGATGCG
>DAINSN010000335.1:0-1616 GCA_036741295.1 Gaiellaceae bacterium | reverse complement strand
GCTGATCGCGACCCCCGTTTCCACCAGGGTGCGAAGTCGGGCCGAGGCTTTGGTCGCCGTCATCTCGTCGGAATCGTAAGCTCCCCGGCGTGGCCACCGTCACCCGGGCGCGGACGGTGCGGGCGGCGGCGAGGCGACGGCTCAGCCGCCATCCGCGCTGGATTGCCTTGGCCGCGGTCGCAGGCCCGGGCGTTTTGGCTGGCCTCTCCGACGACGATCCGGCAGGAATCACCACGTACTCGATCCTGGGCGCCGACTTCGGTTACCGGCTGATCTGGGTCCTGCTTCTCTCGACCCTGGCGCTGATCGTGTTCCATGAGCTCGGCGCCCGGATGGGCGTGGTCACCGGCTGTGGCCTGACGGGACTGATCCGCCGCCGCTACGGGGGCGCTGCGGCGATCAGCGCCGCGATCCTGCTGCTCGTCGCGAATATCGGCACGACCTGCGCGGAGTTTGCCGGTGTTGCGGCCGCGACGGAGCTCGCCGGGATCAGTCGGTACATGAGCGTGCCCCTGGCTGCGCTGTTGGTCTCGACCCTCGTCGTTCGCGGAAGCTTCAAGGTCGTCGAGCACGTGTTGCTCGCGCTGAGCGCCGTCTTCATTGCATACATCGCTTCCGGCCTACTTGCGCACCCCGATTGGGGTGCCGCCGCCAGAGGCGCCGTCGTCCCGTCACTGCCGCTCGACCGGCACGCTGTCCTCGTGGCGACCGCGACGGTCGGCACGACGCTCGCACCCTGGGGCTTGGCCTTCATCCAGTCCTACGCGGTGGACAAGCGCCTGACCGTGGCGGACCTCGTCTTCGAACGGATCGATGTCGTCACCGGCGCGGTGATGACCGGCGTGATCGGATTCTTCATCGTGATCGCGTGTGCGGCGACGCTGCACGTGACCGGTGCCTCGGTAACGGATGCAGGAGACGCCGCGGCAGCCCTGCGTCCGCTCGCTGGACATCTCGCTTCCACCCTGTTCGGATTGGGCCTCCTCGGCGCGGCGCTGCTGGCGGCCGCGATTCTCCCTCTATCTACCGCGTACTCGGTCAGCGAGGCGCTCGGCCGCCAGGCCCAGATCGAGGCACCGGTCCGGGACGAACCGGTCTTCTACGGCGTCTACGGCCTCGTCGTCATGCTCGGTGCCGCCATCGTGCTCATCCCGGGGGCTCCGCTCGTGCCGATCCTCTTTCTCACGCAGGCGCTGAACGCGATCCTGCTCTTGCCGCTCCTCGCCTTCATCGCGCTCTTGACACGGGACCGTTCGGTGATGGGCGAGCATGCGGTGGGTCGCCTCGGGACGCTCGTCACCGTCGCGCTGGCGGTCTTGATCGCCGCGGCGACGCTCTTGCTCGGCGTGCTCGTCCTGCTGTAGCCCCGCACCCGGTCCGCGGGAAAACCGCGATCGGCCAGCGGGCTGCGGCGGATGGCAGGCGGCTCCCAAGCGCGGACACTGGGGCCAGAAGGAGAGTCCACGAAAAGGGAGTCGCCATGTTCAACAAGAAACTCTTCGAATACGGCGGAATCGCCGCCAGCATCGTCCTGATCGTCTTCGGGATCGGCGCCATCGCGCTCGGCCTCAACGGCCGCAGCACGGTGCGTGACAGCCTGAAGCTGGAGCAGATCG
>DAINSN010000334.1:0-1633 GCA_036741295.1 Gaiellaceae bacterium | reverse complement strand
CCTGAACGAGCCGAGCTGTTACCACTTCCGCGTGCTTGACCCCCGTCTTCCGCTCAGTAGGTATCTCTTTGATGAACCGCAGTTGACGGCGACCGTGACCGGCTCCGACGGTGAACTGCTTGTCACTTATCCACACAAGAAGAAATTGCCGGGTGCGGTGATCGGCAATCGACGGTCTTCATTTCATGATTGCTCCTCGCGGGACGCTGGAGCGGTACTACCCAAACGACGCCCTCTGAGACCGTCGGATGGCACGCCCGGAGCTCGAGAGACTCTTCGGTCGCGTCGTTTACTCAGGTGAGATCAAGGTTCGTGTGAACCAGATGGCGGGAATGCCAAGCCTCGCGCGGGACACGGCGACGATGCAGGAGCAGTGGCGCCGCAAGCCGGAGGGCGCTGACGGACAAGTGGCCCCGCAAATTGGTTGAATCGTCTGATGGGCTCGCGCGGGGCATGAGCCACATCGGAGGCGCGCTCCCTCCGCCCCGGCGGATAATCCCGGGTGGGTCGGCGCCGAACGCCGGCTGCTTGGGGAGGCTTGCAATGCGTCGCTTCACGGTGCTTTTCGCGGCGCTCCTTTGGGTCGCGCTTCCATACGGCGCCGCGGCCGCGTCGCCGCACGTCGGCGTGGTCCGGAACTTCGGGCCGAACCTGGAGGCGACGTGCCTCAACCCGGAGGGGATCGCCGTCGATCCACAGGGCAACGTCTACGCGTCGTCCTTCGCATTCGGATCGAGCGCGAACATCTGCGTGCTCGATCGAACCGGCGCGCTTGTCGACACCATCACGGTCACGCCCGGCCCCGCGGGCGACGTCGCGCTCATCGGCATGCTCTACGAACAGAGCCAGGGCCTCTACGTCCTTGACTTCGGGAACAGCGTCAACAGCCGCGTGCTGCTCATCGATACGACGACTCACGCATACCGAGTGCTGGCCGACGACCTCGGCGCGACCAACGCGCTCGCGCAGGATCGCCAGAAGAACCTGTACGTATCCGACTCGTTCGGCGGCCGGATCTGGAAGATCACGCCCGACGGCACGAAGGCCGTGTGGGCCGCGGACCCGAAGCTCGCCACCACCGGCTTCCCACCGTTCGGCGCGAACGGCGTCGCGTTCGACCGCGACGAGACCGCCCTCTACGTCGCGAACACCGGCGACGACCGCGTGCTGCGTATCCCGGTGAACGCGGACGACTCCGCAGGCGCGGTCTCCGTCTTCGCCGACGGCACGGCGCTCGGCGGCAAGCTGAACGGGGCCGACGGTATCGCCTTCGACGCGCAGGGGAACCTCTGGGTCTGCGCGAATCAGGCGAACGAGATCGACGTCCTCGCGCCGGACGGCTCGTTCGTCACCAGCTACGCCGGCACCGGTGCGGACGCGTTCCACTTCCCGGCAAGCCTCGTCTTCGAGGGCCGCGAGCTCTTCATCTCGAACCTCGCGTTCACGCCTTCGCTTACGCCGGACGGGGTGAACTCGAAGGTCTCGGTGCTCACCGCGCCGATCGCCGGCGCGCCGCTACGGCCGTGAGCCGACCAGCGAGACCGGTGCCAACACAGCGGGAAGAAAGGAGCGCGACGCCCGCGAGCTCATCTGCGAAGCGCGTCCGCCGGCAGACCTTGTTCGGTGACACGAG
>DAINSN010000333.1:0-1668 GCA_036741295.1 Gaiellaceae bacterium | reverse complement strand
GCGGGAAGATGTAGTTCCCACGCGCGATGTACTCCTTGAGGATGTCGTTCTGCACGGTTCCCCGCAGTTGGTCGCCGCTGACGCCCTGCTCCTCAGCGATGAGCTCGTAGAGCAGCAGCAGCAGCGCCGCGGGCGCGTTGATCGTCATCGAGGTGGAAACCTCGGCGAGCGGGATCTGGTCAAAGAGCAGCTCCATGTCGGCGATCGAGTCGATCGCCACTCCCGTGCGTCCGACCTCGCCCGCGGCGCGCGGATCGTCGGAGTCGTAGCCGAGCTGCGTCGGCAGGTCGAACGCAACCGAGAGCCCCGTCTGGCCGCGCTCCAGGAGGTAACGGAAACGCCGGTTCGTCTCCTCAGCGGACGCGAACCCCGCGTACTGCCGGATCGTCCACGGACGCCCGCGGTACATGTCCGGGTACGGGCCACGCGTGAACGGGAACTCGCCCGGAGGCTCTAGCTCCCGGGGCGCGTCCTCGGCGGTATAGACCGGCTTGACCTCGATGTCCGAGTCGGTGTGCCGCTCGTCGCCGGTGGTGGCCACACCCGAATCGTACGCGGGCTGGCCGGGCGAGTTACTTGTAGCGGTAGACGATCCGGCCGCGGTTGAGGTCGTACGGCGAGAGCTCGATCTTCACCCGGTCGCCGGGGAAGATACGGATGCGGTAGCGCCGCATCTTCCCGGCCGTGTATCCGAGCGTCTCATGGCCGCCGTCAAGCGCGATCCGGAAATAACCGTTCCGCAACGCCTCGACGACCTCGCCGTCGAGCTCGATCTTCTGTTCCTTCTCAGCGACTACGCGTCCTCTCTACTGAGGAACGACGTTGATCGCTTCGGGGCCCTTCTGGCCCTCGCGCGACTCGAACTCGACCTTGGCACCCTCGGTCAGCGACTTGAAGCCGTCGCCCGCGATGTTCGAGTGATGCACGAAGAGATCCTTGCCGCCGTCCTCGGGGGCGATGAAGCCGTATCCCTTGGCATCGTTGAACCACTTGACGGTACCGGTTGCCACGTAATTTCCTCCCTTGATTCTTGACGTCGAACAAGTAAAGGAAGGCTGGAAAGCACTACCGGTACTCGTCCTGATTGCCCGGACAAAGTAGCACCCCGAGCGATAATCTGAGCCTCGTGGCCGTGCGCGTGCGCCTGTTTGCGGGCCTGCGCGAACGCGCCGGCTGGAGCGAGCGCGAGCTCGACGGGGTCGATCTGGTCGCCGACGTCTGGCCCGCGCTCGATCTCGGCGACGAGCCTGCAGGTCTGCTCTACGCCGTGAACAAGGAGTACGCCGACCGGGATCGCCCGCTCGTGGACGGCGACGAGGTGGCGCTGATCCCGCCCGTCTCGGGCGGCGCCTTCCGGCTCAGCGCGGAGCCGCTCTCGCTCGAGGCAGTCGTGGACGAGGTGCGCTCGGAGGAGGCGGGCGCAATCGCGACCTTCACCGGCACGACCCGCGTGCAGTCGCGCGGGCGCACGGTCCTCCACCTCGACTACGAGGCCTACGAAGAGATGGCCGAGCAGGTCATGGCCCAGATCGCCGAGGAGCTGAAGGGCCGCTACGACCTCTGCGAGATCGCCATCCACCATCGCACGGGCCGCGTCGACATCGGCGAGGCCAGCGTCGTGATCGCCGTCTCGGCTCCGCACCGCCAGGACGCCCTTGCTGCGTGCAA
>DAINSN010000332.1:0-1672 GCA_036741295.1 Gaiellaceae bacterium | reverse complement strand
TAGATCCCAGCGTGCTCGGTCAGCCAGGCGCGGTTGCGGACCTGCGAAGCCTCCGCGTCGACCGCGTCCTGCGGCGATTGCGGAACCATGTCCTGCTCCACGACCAGCCAGTCCGAGTACTGCGACCGCGCCAGCTCGGCGAAGAAGCCGTCGAGGTCGACGTCGCCGGTGCCGAGCTCGCAGAACACGCCGCGGCGCCAGGCTTCGGGCATGTCGGCCCGGTCGGCGATCACGCCTGCGAGCACGTCGTTCCGCACGTCCTTCACATGCACGTGGTTGATCCGCTCGCCCCAGTCGCGCAGCGCCTCGGTCGGATCGCCCCCGCCCAGGGCGAGATGACCCGTGTCGAGCAACAGGCCGACGTCCGTCAGCTCGAGCACGCGCTCGATCTCCCACGGTGCCTCGACGAACGTCGCGGTGTGATGGTGGAACGTCGGCTCGAAGCCACGCGTGCGCGCCAGATCGGCCGCGCGCGCGACGCCCTCGGACAGCCGCCGCCAGCCTGAGGCATCGAGGCCGATCGACTGATCCGAAGCCGCCCGGCCTGGAAACTGCGCGCGCTCCGGAGAACCCGCGTCCGCAAGGACAGCCTTGGCTTCGGTTCCGTCGGCGGCCGCGAACAGGTCCAGTGTTCCGCCCATGGCGGCGAGGTCTTCGTCCCAGTGCTCGGGCTCGCTGAACCGGATCTGGATGTAGCCGCCCACGAGTACCAGACCGTGCTGCTCGAGCCGATTGCGCAGGTTGTCGTGCTCGCCCAGATATCCAGGAGGGCCGAGCTCGGTTCCCTCGTAGCCGGCGTCAGACATCGCCGAGAGCACCCGTTCGGGCCCGGGAACGTCGGGCAAGACCCCGACCGTGATCTCGAACGCCCCGTAGCTGCACGGCGCGTTCGCGACGCGGATGCCGCTCAGCGTCGCCGTCCTTCGAGCGTGACGAGCGGCACGCGCGGGTCGGGCTCGAGGTTCTCCCATGCGGGACGGATCCACGCGAGCGACGGGTCGTCGGCGGAGGCCATCGACCTGCGGTCCCCGGCGAGCCCGTTGAGGTAGTACAGGTCGTATCCGTGTGCCGCGCAGGTCGTGTGGTAGCCGTGCGGCACGAGCATGATGTCGCCGTCGCGCACGGTCTCCGTGACGTCCGTTCCATGCTGCGGGCTGTAGAGACGCTGCACCGCGAACGCACCCGGCGGCTCGCTCTGCGTGCGGTAGTAGTAGACCTCCTCGAGCACGACCTCGCCCGGCGGATGATCCTCATCGTGCTTGTGCGGCGGATAGCTCGACCAGTTTCCCGCGGGCGTGAACACCTCCACGACCAGAAGACGCTGCGCGGGAAACTCGGGCTTGACGATGTGATTGATCTGCCGCGTCGCGTTGCCGGAACCGCGCACCTCGATCTCGACCTCGTTCGGCGTGACCAGCCGCGGCTCGAGCTGTGCGTCGGCGAGCGCTCCGGACACTGCGACCTCGACATCGCCGAGAGCGGACAGCGTGTATTCCGTGTCGCGGGGGAGGTACAGGGCCCAGGGCATGCCGTCGAACACGCTTGCGCGCTCGCCGAGCTCCCACCGCTCGCTGCCGCTCTCGACCGCGCACCTGCCGCCCAACGGCACGAGTGCGATCTCTTCGTCCCCGGTCTGCCGCGAGACCCGCTCGCCGTCACGCAGGCGTTCGAC
>DAINSN010000331.1:0-1678 GCA_036741295.1 Gaiellaceae bacterium | reverse complement strand
GTGGCTGGAAGCCCCGCGCATAGACTCGTTTCATGGAGGCAACGCTGCTACCTCCCGGCGAGAGCGAGACGATCAGCGATCGCGAGGCGCGGAACGTCCTCATCCTCGTCGACGAGCCGCAGCTCGTCATGACGTGGACACGGTACGAAGCCGGAGAGCGCGGGCCCGACCCGCACGTCCACCGGCAGCACGCGGACGGGTTCTACATCGTCGAGGGCAAGATCGAGTTCGGGCTCGGGCCCGGCGGCAAGCACGTCGTTCGTGCGCCGGCCGGCTCCGTCGTGATCGCGCCGCCGAACGTCGTGCACACGTTCGCGAACGAGAGCGACGCGCGCGCCGTCTACCTCAACTTCCACGCGCCGACCGGCGGCTTCGCGGACTTCTTGCGCGCGATGCGCGACAACCGGGAGTTCGAATGGGACAGCTGGGACCCCCCCGCCGACGGGGGCCGGCCGGTGAGCGACGCGGTCGTCTGCCTGCCGGGCGAGGGCGAGCGGTTCGAGAGGGGCGACCGGACGGTGACGATCCTCGTCGACACGCCGGAGCTGTCGCTGCTCGAGCTGGTCGTGACGCCCGGCTGGGAGGGCGTCGACCCGCACACCCACGACGACTCTCTTGACGGCTTCTTCGTCCTGGACGGCGAGATCGAGTTTCTCGCCGGCGAAGCGGCCGAAGGCACCGTGATGGCGGCCGCACCTGGCGTTCGGCACGGGATCCACCGGCCGACCGCGGACACGACCCTCCTCAACTTCCACGCACCGGACACGGGCTTCGCCGGACGGATCAGGGCGCAGTAGATGGACGCGCAGGCCCGCTATGACGAGCTGGCAGACGACCTCGCGGCGCAAAACGACGACGTCACGCTCGGCAAGATGTTCGGGATGCCGTGCGTCAAGCGCGGTGGAAAGGCGATCGCAGGCTTCTGGCAGGAGTCGGTCGTCTTCAAGCTTCCCGATGCGGCAGCGCGCGAGCGGGCGCTCGCACTCGACGGCGCGGAGCTGTTCGACCCGATGGGCGGCCGCCCGATGAAGGAATGGGTGGTTGTGCCCGCGGCTCACGCGGACCAGTGGCCAGGACTGGCGGAGGACGCGCTCAAGCCTTCTGCGAGAACCAGCGCTTGAGCTCACCGTCGCGGTAGACGACCGCGAGCTGGCCCGACTCGAGCACGAGATCGAAATAGCGCCGGTCGACCGGCGCTTCCGTCCACCAGCGATCGACGACGCGCCACTCCTCGCGGACGAGAGCCACCGGCTGGCGGTTCACGCGGCGCGGCGTCCCGTCGAACTCTTCCTCGACGAGCGCCGGACGCGGAGCATTCAGTCGTCCCGCGGTAGAAGCAACGCGCGCGCTTCGGGAATCCGCGACCACGGCGCGACCTCCACAACCGAGCACACAGAGCCGGAGCCGGTGCTGGCGCACACCTGCTTCAGCCCCTCCTGCAACTGCATCTGGAGCCCGTCGCCTTCCACGCAGACGAGTTCGAGCTGCTGTCCGCGCGACTCCGTCAGCGCGACGATCTCGAGGCGCAGCTCGAGCACGGGCGCAGGCAGCTCGGCGAGCTTCGGACCGAGCGCGGCCTTGAGCCGGTCGCGCTCCGCGGTCGGGTCGCGAAGCGTGACCGTGCGCCGCCACGAGCCGCCGCCGACGAGCCGCGCCGCGATCGCGACCTTGCGGGCGA
>DAINSN010000330.1:0-1722 GCA_036741295.1 Gaiellaceae bacterium | reverse complement strand
AGCGACGCGTCGAGGACGCTGCGCTGCAGCTCGCCGGGACGCGCCTCCGCGAACTCCGGCTCGCGCTCCACGCCGGCGACGCGCTGGATCCGTTCGTACAGCTCGACCACCGACGTCTCGACGCCCGTGCCGACGTTCAGCACGCCGCCGGCATGCCCGGCCGCGCCCAGCGTTGCCGCGACGACGTCGCCCACGTACACGTAGTCGCGCGTCTGCGTCCCGTCGCCGAAGATCTTCGGCGTCTCGCCCTCGCGCAGCCGGTTCATGAAGATCGCGACGACACCGGCTTCGCCCTTCGGATCCTGCCGCGGCCCGAACACGTTCCCGTAGCGGAGCGAGACGTGCTCGGCTCCGTACAGCCGGTTGTACGCAGCGATGTACTCCTCGCCGGCAAGCTTTGACACCCCGTACGGCGCAAGCGGCGCCCGCGGATGGTCCTCGCGCGCGGGCGCGTCACACTCTCCGTAGATCGCGCCGCCGGTCGAGCTGAACACGATCTTCGTCCCATGCTTCCGCGCCGCCTCGAGGACGTGCAACGTGCCGATGACGTTCACGTCTGCGTCGAAGTCCGGCCGCTCGACAGACACGCGGACATCAGCCTGCGCCGCCAAGTGGAAGCAGACCTCCGGGCGCACCTCGTCGAAGACTCGCCCGGCGTCGGTGCGGATGTCGCCCTCGTGGACGTGCACGCCCTCCGGGACGTTCTCGCGCTTCCCTCTGGAGAAGTCGTCGAGCACATGCACCTCGCCCCAGCCGGCGAGTAACGCATCCACCACGTGGGAGCCGATGAAGCCTGCCCCTCCTGTCACGACCGCCCGCACGCGCCGTATCGTACGGACGGCGGTGTTCGTCACCTTCGAAGGCCTGGATGGGTCCGGCAAGACCACGCAGGCGGAGCTGCTGGCCGAGGCGCTCCGCGCGGACGGACGCGACGTGGTCGCCACCCGCGAACCGGGCGGCACGCCGCTCGGGGAGGAGGTGCGGCGCCTGCTCCTCGAGGGGATGGAGATGAGCCCCTGGTCCGAGGCCGCCCTCTTCGCGGTGGCGCGGGCCGAGCTGATCGACCGCGTGATCGGCCCGGCCCTTTACGCGGGGCGGGACGTCGTCTCCGACCGGTACGTCGACTCGTCGCTCGCCTACCAGGGCTTCGCGCGCGATCTCGGCATCGAGGAGGTCTACGAGCTGAACCGTGTCGCGACCCGCGGCCTCCTGCCGGACGTCACTTTCGTCCTCGAGGTCGACCCCGACACCTCGGCGGAACGTGTCGGACAGAGCCCCGACCGCATCGAGCGCGAGGGCCGGGACTTCCGGCAGCGCGTAGCCGACGGATACCGCATAGTCGCCGGGAAGTACGCGGAGCGCGTCGTCCTGCTCGACGGCACGCTGCCGCCTGATGAACTGCACGAGGAGATCCGTGGACGTCTTCGAGAACATTTCTGAACAGGCCGAGGCCAAGCGGCTGCTGCGCGCAGCGCTGGCCGACGAGGGCCCGGCCCACGCGTACCTCTTCTATGGGCCGCCCGGCGTCGGCAAACGCGCCGCCGCGGTCGCCTTCGCGGGCGACCTGATCGGCGACCGCGGGCGCGTCGAGCGCGGTTCGCACCCCGACCTGTATCTCATCGAGCCGGTCGGAGACCAGATCCGCATCGACGACATCCGCGAGCTGCGCCGCGACCTGCACATGCGTCCCTTCGAGGCCGACCGGCGCGTCTACCTCGTCTA
>DAINSN010000329.1:0-1726 GCA_036741295.1 Gaiellaceae bacterium | reverse complement strand
GCGGTGCTTCGTGCGGTCGACTACGGCGACTCTTGCATCGTCGAGACGGACGTCTTTCCCCCCGGCGCAGTCGAGGCCTTACACGCAGGCCCGTACACGTTCGAGGACGCGCGCCAGGCCACAGCGTTCGTCACCGAAGCCGTCGAAGCCCTGATGTACCTGGGCTGCGACATCCACGCGAACTAGCCGTTAGAAATTTCGGCCTTCGTAGCCGTCCGAAATCGGCCTTCGGCCTCAATTTCGGACGGGACTCGGGGCCACGCGGACGTGAACGAGCGCCGGCGAAGCCGGCACTCGCCTTCTAAGGCTCGGGGAGCATCTGGACCGCGGCCGTCGGGCCGGCGTAGATCTTGAGGATCCAGGGGCCCGGCTGCTCGAGCTGATCGAGGATGCGACCCCAGTGCGACGTCAGCCCCGCGAGCTTCTGCCAGCCGGTGTAGCTCGCTCGCGCGTAGCCGATGATCCGCGCCCCAGTGCGCTCGACGGTCGCCCGCTCGCTAGCGGTCCGGAAGATTCCAAGGTCGCCCGTGACGATCACGTAGCCCTGTTTCGTCGCATCCTCGATCCACCACTCGTCCCCCTGTTGCGGTATCTGCATCTGCGGGTGGACGTCGTGCTGGACGATTGCCTCGCAGCCGTGGTTCGCCGTGAAGAGGTTGATCGCGTCCGTGACCCGCCTCCCGACGCCGTTCTCGACGTAGAAGCGCGTCATCGCGTCGCCGTGAGCGCGCGGCTACGCGGCAGCGTCGACGCGCTCGAACCGGAGCGCGGCCCGAACCTCGTCCTCGCTTGCTCCGACGTCGTACCCGATCTCGGCCACGTCCAGCCCCTCCCGGCGGTGGACGACAATCGCGTTCGTGCGGACGCCCGCGAAGGCCGTCGACGGCAGACCGCCATTCAGGAGCGTGTCGACGATTACCGGTTCGGCACGGCCCAGCGGCCACCAACGGAACGCGCTCCGCTCGTTCTCGTCGTAGTCGACCTCCTCGATGAACTCGTCGAGCGCCGCCGGCCACGCGAGCTGGCCCTGCTCGGACGCGTTCAGAAGGTACTCGTCGTCGCCACCGGTGGCGAACTCGAGGAAGAGCGACTTGCCGCGTACCTTGAAGTCGAGCGACAAGAGGGGCCGATCGACGCCGAGCTGCGAGCCGGCGAAGTCGAGAGCCCTCCGAATCGACTGGAGAGGGACGCGGCTCCGGTACGTCGAGAGGAACCGCAGCTCGAGCAGGTTCAGGAAGGAGAGCGGGATCGAGTCGGCGGCGGCACCGTCGGGGCGGATCAGGGGCTCGTCGCGCCTCGTTATGCCGCGATCCGTTTTGCGAACGTTCCCGAGCGTCCACCGGCGAATAGTGGACGTCGGGCGCGCGATGAACGAGGCCGCCTCGGGAATCGAGTAGCGCGGCTCCTTCGCGCGCTCGGCGATGCGCGGATGCGGGTCCATGCCCCCGAGTATAGGTCGGCGCTACCCGGACTCCTTCCCGCGCCAGGGTGTGTAAACCAGGCCCATTAGTAGAACTGGGTCCGGCTACGGCCGCATGCGGGTTCCCAACCCGAGCCCTATCGCCGCGAGTGCCGGCTTTGCCGGCGCTCGTCCACTCCCGCTCGCACCAAGCTAGTCCGTCTGAAATCGAAGCCGAAGGCGAAATTTTAGACGGCTATCAGACGGATACTCGGGCGAGCTCTTCGATCGAGGTGAGCCCGGCCGACACCTTTGCGATGCCGTCGT
>DAINSN010000328.1:0-1745 GCA_036741295.1 Gaiellaceae bacterium | reverse complement strand
AGGACGGTCGGCACGGCGAAGAGCCTAGCCAGGAGTCGTTACGCATTCGTTACGACGGCTCGCGCCAACCGCCGCTCTCACCCTTGTACGTGCCGCGAAAGAGGGCGAGCGGCGTGCGCGCCACGATCTTCAGGTCGAGCCACGCCGAACGGTGCTCCACGTACCAGACGTCGAACTCGATCCGCTCGTCCCACGGCAGCGACGCGCGGCCGTTCACCTGCGCCCAGCCGGTGATCCCGGGCTTGACGTCGAGGCGCCGGCGCTGGCGCTCCGAGTACTTCTCGACCTGGTAGCGCAGCGTCGGCCGCGGCCCAATCAGGGACATCTCGCCGCGGACGACGTTCCAGAGCTGCGGCAGCTCGTCGAGCGACAGCTTTCGCAGTACGCGGCCGGCACGAGTGATCCGTGCGTCACCCCGGTTCACCGCCATACCGGCGCCCTGATGCTCGGCTCCGACAACCATCGTCCGCAGCTTCAGCAGCTCGAACTCGCTCCCGTCCCGCCCGACGCGACGCTGCTTGTAGAGGATCGGTCCGCCGTCCTCGAGCTTGATCGCGACCGCAGCGGCGGCGAGCAGCGGGCTCGCCAGCGCCAGCCCGATCGACGCACCGACCACGTCCGCGACCCGGTTCAACGCGTTCCTTCGGCCTTCTCCCAGACCGCGGGGACGCCGTGCCGCAGGGAGTTCGCCAGCGCCTCCACGGTCGCCCAGGTGACAAGTGTGTAATACCGCGGCAGCCCCGGACGCGTGGCGGCGTGTGCGAGGAAGGCGAGCTGCGCCGCGAGCGCGGCCGCGTAGGCTTTCCCCTCACGGGCGAGCGCAACGCTCGTCGCGAGCAGCGCCGCGTGCAGGAGCCCGCTGCCGTAGCGCAGCAGTCGGTGCGAGAGCACCTCGGCGAGATACACGGAATCCAGCCCGCTGAACATCCGGCCCCGCACCACGATGAGCCAGCAATGCTCGAACATCCGGACCTTGCGACGGTACTCGTCCTCCATGTCGCGCGAGGGCTTCTCGAACGACAGAGCCTCCGGCTCGAACACCGCCCGCCGGCCGCGCTGCACCATCACGTACGGAAACGAGAGGTCGTGACCGAAGCGTGGGTCGACCGCGACGTAGTCCCCCCGCCGCACCGCGTAGATCGCGCCGTTGCCGCCGGTGACGGAGCCGAGGCGCGACTCGGCGGCACGGATCAGCAGCTCGTAGCGCCAGTACGCGCCCTCGCGGTTCGTCCCGTCCGGGCTTTGAAGCTGTACCTCCCCGCAGACGTACGCAACTTCGGGGTCGGCGAAGCTGCGGACGAGCTTCCTCAGCGCGTCGGGCGCCCAGA
The DNA here is from genome assembly GCA_036741295.1 of Gaiellaceae bacterium. Lineage (GTDB taxonomy): Bacteria > Actinomycetota > Thermoleophilia > Gaiellales > Gaiellaceae > 3-1-20CM-4-69-9. The sequence continues at coordinate 417 of DAINSN010000328.1, read as the reverse complement.
TCGCGTTCGCGTCCGAGAACGCGAGGATCTCGCCAGAGGTCTGCGGCACGGTGAAGTTTTGGGCCGCGACCTTGCCTCCCCGCGGGGCGCGGACGAGGCGGACGCGAGGCTCACGCGCCGCGATCGCCTCGACGAGCTCGTCCGTCCGGTCGCTAGACGCGTCGGAGGCGACCACGAACTCCAGTTTGTCGGCCGGGTAGTCGAGTGCGAGCAGATTCTCGAGCCGCTGCTCGATCACGTCCTCCTCGTTCCAGGCCGCGACGATCAGGCTCACCGTCGGCTCGAGGTCGGCCTTGCGCACGGGACGCGGCCGCAGCCGCGAAGCGACGGTCGCGGCGACGGGATACCCGACGTGCGTCCACGCCAGCGCGCCGAGTGAGCCCCAGAAAAGTCCCTTCAGCAACACGGCCAGCGATG
>DAINSN010000327.1:0-1754 GCA_036741295.1 Gaiellaceae bacterium | reverse complement strand
CCGGGTCATTTCCGGCATTTCCGATCCGCGATTGCCTTGCGGCGCACCGGTGTCGCACTTCCAACAAAGAACGACAGCTTCGAGACGGCCGAGGCCTGAATCTGAGCGCGACTGGGGTGACAAGCGACTGCGGGAACCAATCCCCGCGCCCGATCAATCCCCGCGCCGGTCCTCAGTGCGGCGATCAGCGCCCGACACGGAAGGCACCGGACTCGAACCGGAACTGCTGGGAGCCGTTTCTGGCGCAGCGAGAACCGAGTTTCCCCCCGTTCCCCAGCCCCACTCACCAAGAACTCACGAAACGGTGGGCATAAGAGCTCTGACTCCGTTTAGACTGGGCCGTCCGCCATCCACCTCGGGGGTTCCCGAATGGCAACTGTTGCAACGCTCGACGCCGAGCGGATCGAAGAGCTCTCGGCCATGTTCTCCGGAACGCTGCTCCAGGCCGGAGACGACGGCTACGAGGACGCGCGAAGGATTCATAACGGCCTGATCGACAAGCGGCCGGCGCTCATCGCCCGCTGCCGCGGCACGGCCGACGTCGTCGACGCGATCGCGCTTGCCCGTGAGACAGGCCTCGAGATCTCCGTGCGGGGCGGGGGCCACAACGTGGCCGGTCGAGCGGTTACGGACGGCGGCCTGATGATCGACCTCGCCGAGATGAAAGGGATCCACGTCGACCCCGCCGCGCCGACGGTCCGCGCGCAGGGTGGCGTCACCTGGGGTGAGTTCAACCGAGAGACGGCGCTGCATGGGCTGGCGGTGACGGGCGGTCAGATATCGACGACCGGTATCGCCGGCCTGACGCTCGGAGGCGGCCTCGGCTGGCTCATAGGCACGCAGGGCCTCGCCGCAGACAACCTGAACTCGGTCGAGCTCGTTACTGCGGAAGGTGAGGTGCTGAGCGTCACGGCGGATTCGCACCCCGACCTCTTCTGGGCGCTCCACGGAGGTGGCGGCAACTTTGGTGTCGCGACCTCGTTCGAGTACCGCCTTTATCCGCTGGCACACGTCGTCGGGGGTCTCCTCGCCTACCCAATCGACGCCGCCGGCGAGGTTCTGCGCTTCTACCGCGACTTCACGCAGTCGCTCCCCGACGAGCTGAACGTCTCCTGCGTGCTCGCCCACGCCCCGGACGGATCCGGGATGAAGCTCGCCGCGCTCGCCATCTGCCATGCAGGCTCACCCGAGCAGGCCGAGAAGGATCTCGCACCTGTGCGCGCGTTCGGGACGCCGGTGATGGATGCGCTCGGGCCGATTCCGTACCCGGTCATGAACACGATCCTCGACGCGGGCTACCCGAGAGGAGCACTCAACTACTGGAAGTCCAGCTTCATGAAGACGATCGACGACGGGTTCATCGACGCGGCGATCGACCGATTCGCCACGACGCCGTCGCCGATGAACGCGATCCTCATCGAGCACCTCCATGGCGCCGTGACTCGGATCGGCGCCATGGACACGGCGGTTCCGCATCGCGACCCGGGATACAGCATGCTCCTCCCGAGCATCTGGATGGACCCGGCCGACACCGAGGCGAACATCGCGTGGACGCGCGACACGTACGAAGCGTTCCGCCCGTACCTCTCAGACGCACGCTGGCTGAACTACCTCGGCGACGACGAGCAGATGGACGCCGTGCGGGCTGCCTACGGCCCGAACTACGACCGCCTCGTCGAGGTCAAGCGGCGCTATGACCCGGACAACGTCTTCCATCTGAATCACAACATCGATCCGGCGTAGCCGAACGACAC
>DAINSN010000326.1:0-1763 GCA_036741295.1 Gaiellaceae bacterium | reverse complement strand
CGCGAGCGCGTGCGTCAGCTCGAATCCCGGGCCTTGCGAGAATTGCGCGCGGTTGCGCCCGATCTCGAGCTTTACCTTCGGACCTAGCAGGTACTACTAGGGAGATGGATCGTCGCTTCGTCGACTGTCACTCTCATGTCGTCCCGTCCGGTGACGACGGGGCCGCGACGATCCAGGATGGACTGGCGCTCTGTCGCAGCGCGGCGCAGCACGGGACCGCGATCCTGTTTGCGACGCCTCATGTCTGGCCGTACTTCACCCTGAGCGAAGAGCGCGAGGCAGAGATCCGCGCCGCCTACGAGCGTATGCGCCCGCACGCTGGGCTCGAGCTCCGCCTCGGTTTCGAGCTGACGCCGGCGGCAGCGCTTCTGGAGGAGGACCCGCACCGTTACCTCCTCGAAGGAACGGACTGTGTCTTGATGGAGGTGCCGTTCTCGGGCCCGCCCGACCTCCTGTTCGCACTCGCGGAACATGTCGAGGCGGCCGGACTACGACCGGTCATCGCACATCCTGAACGGACCGAAGCGGTCTTGGAGGATCCGTCGATCGCGGACGACCTCGCGGCACGCGGCTGGATTCTGCAGGTCAACGCGACGTCGCTGACAGGCCGTCACGGACCTGAGCCCGAAGAGCTTGGCTGGTCGCTGCTCGAACGCGGTTTTGGCAAGCTCGTCGCCTCTGACGGGCATCGCACGACACGCCCGGCGCACCTCGACGAGGCACACGCGCTCGCACACCAGCGCCTTGGCGATCGTGCTCTCTCGTTGTTCGACGGGTCCGCGCTCGGCGCTATGCCGTCATCACGGACTGCATCTCGCGCAGCGTCGACAGGCGCCTGAGCGATTCCAACTCGATCTGCCTGACGCGCTCTCGGGTCAGACCGAGGCGGCGCCCGATCTCCTCGAGCGTCTTCGGCTCCGAGTCGTCGAGGCCGTAGCGCAGCACGAGCACCTGCCGCTCGCGCTCCTGCAACGACAGCAGTGCCGCGGTCAACGCCTGCGAGCGCAGCGAGACCTCGACCTCTTCCTCGGGAAGCGGATCGTCGCCGGCGACGAAGTCGCCGAAGACTGCGTCTTCGGCCTCACCGACCGGTTGGTCGAGCGACGCGGATGCGCGCGCGGCAGCCCTGACCTCGTGCGCCTGCTGAATCGGCAGGCTCGCTTCCTCGGCGATCTCCTCGAGCGTCGGCTCGCGGCCGAGCTGCGTCCAGAGTGTGCGCTCTGCACGGTTCATCTTCTGCAGGCGCTCGACGATGTGGACGGGCATGCGGATCGTTCGCGCTTTGTCGGCGAGCGCGCGCGCAACCGCCTGCCGGATCCACCAGGTCGCGTAGGTCGAGAACTTGTAACCACGCCGCCAGTCGAACTTCTCGACGGCGCGGATCAAGCCGAGCGTTCCCTCCTGGATCAGGTCGAGGAACGGCAAGCCCTGGTTGCGATAGTTCTTGGCGATCGACACAACGAGCCGAAGGTTCGACTGGATCATGTGGGACTTGGCGCCCATGTCCCCGCGCTCGATCCGCTTGGCGAGCTCGACCTCCTGCGGGGCTGTCAGCAGCGGGTTGCGGCCGGCCTCGCGCAGGAAGAGCTGCAGCGCGTCGGTCGTCGTCTCGTAGGAGGTCTGGAGCGGGGGAGGAGGCGGCTCCTTCTCCTTCTCCGGCTCCTCCACGATCACTTCGATCCCCCGCCGCTCGAGCTCGTTGAAGAGCGCGTCGGTCTCGAGCACGTCGAGCTGATGAGCTTCGATCAGCTCAGCAAGCTCAG
>DAINSN010000325.1:0-1770 GCA_036741295.1 Gaiellaceae bacterium | reverse complement strand
ACGACGTTGAATGCGCTCGCGCCCGCTGGAAGCCAGATCGCCCAGTAGCTCTCCGCGAACGAGTGGTGGATGAGCGGCGGATGGACGACCTCGATATAGAGCGGAACGATCAAGACGACGACCGGCACGAAGAGCGTCCCCAGAAGGAGTGCGTTGACGACTCGCCCCCATGCGGGCCGGAGCACCGAGAGCACGAACGCGCCCGTCGTCGCGACGACGATCTGACAGAACCATGACCCGAGCGCGAGAACGATTGTGTTCCAGAAATAGCGACCGACGTTCACCTTCGACCACGCATCGCTGAGGTTGCTCCAGGCCACTCCGTGCGGGAAGAGGGCAAGTGGATTCCTAAGCGTGTCAATGGTCGGCGTGACGGCACCCTTCGCGAGCCAGACCAACGGCCCGAGCCCGATCAGGACGAGCAGCACGAGCAGGAGCATCTGCGCGGAGCCGAAGAGCCACTTGACGTCGCGGCGCGCCCAGTCCGTGTACGAGAGGAGTCCGCCGGTCGGGTCTTCCGTTGCATCGCCCCGACGGAGACGGAGACTGATCACCTCGTGCTCCAGGATCGTGTCGCTCGCATGAACACGACGGAGAAAACGGCCAGGAAGGCCGCAAGCATCAGGCTCAGCGCAGCCGCGTCACCAAAGCCGACACCGACGGAGTTCCCGAATGCGTACTGGTAGACGAGCAGCAAGACGGTGAGCGTCGCGTTCGCCGGCCCGCCCGAGGTGAAGAGGTAGGGCTCGAGGAAGACCTGGGCCGTTCCGATGATCTGGAGAATCAGCGTGACGAGCAAGACGCCACGCAACTGGGGCAGCGTGATGTGCCAGATCTTGTGCCAGAGGCCCGCGCCGTCCACGGACGCCGCGTCGTACAGATCGGTGTCCACGGCCGTCAGTGCGGCGAGGTAGATGATCACCGTCGCGCCGGCGTTCGCCCACGTGGACTCGACGACGAGCGCCGGCATCGCGGTGCCGGGAGATTGCAGCCAGCCGTACGGTCCCAGATGGAACCAGCCGAGGATGGTGTTGAAGAGGCCGACGCTGCTCGGTTCGTAGAACACGTACTTCCAGAGCATCACGCCGACGACGGGCGGAATGACGACGGGTAGGTAGGCAAGCGCGCTATAGATCCCGCGGAAGCGGCGCGACTCGCTGATCAGCACTGCCGCGATGAGAGGGATCGGGTAACCGAAAAGAAGGGCGAGGGCTGCGAAGTAGGCGGTGTTCTTGACGGCCGTGGCGAAGAGAGGATCGGCAATCACCTCCCGGAAGTTCTGCAGACCCACCCACGTCGGCGGATCGATGAGGTTCGTCTGCTGAAGCGAGAGGACAACGAGCCGCGTGATCGGATACCACGAGAACGCCGTGAAGATCACGAGCATGGGCAGGGCGAAAGCAACAGCGGCGACATGTTCGCCGCGTACCCACGCGAGAGGTGAACGGCGGTCACTCGCCGTCGCCGGCTCGCCTGAGATCACGTCAAGGTTGTCCACGGCACGGTCCCGAGCTGTCACCCTCGCCGCGCTCACCTTACGCCGCCCGGATAGCCGCCTTCACCCGAACAGCCGACGGGGAGCCACAAGGGCTCCCCGTCGAGCCAGTCCGTCAAGAAGCTAGTTCCCTTCCCTGATTGCCTTCTGGGCGACTTGGTTCGCCTGCGAGAGCAGGCCCGCGATATTGGCGTTCCTGTCGGCAAACACCGCCTGAACGACCGGATCGAGCGCGTGGTACACGCTCTGCGTCGAGGCGGCAGGCTCCGGGTAGA
>DAINSN010000324.1:0-1773 GCA_036741295.1 Gaiellaceae bacterium | reverse complement strand
GCCGCCGCCAACTCGCCGGCCCGAAGATGCGCGGTCGCCCGCGCAACCTCGGAAGTGCCGAGCTTGAGCCACAGCTCCGAGGACTGGTGCACCGTCTGGAACAGCAGCTCGTCCGGGTGGACCTGCTCCTCCGGCGACTTCTGCAGCGCGAGCAACTCGTCCGTCCGCAGGTAGCGCTCGTAGTCCGACGCTCCTTTGCCGGGCAGGATCGGCTCGGAGAAATCCTCGTGAGTCTCGGTCGCCAAGGGCCTGCGGAGCATACTTCCCTGCAATGAGCGACCTGTTCTCGGACGCGGCGGAGCAGCGGCTCCCAGGGGTCGCGCCACTTGCGCTGCGGATGCGACCTCAATCGCTCGACGAGTTCGTCGGGCAGGAGCACGTGCTCGGCGAAAATTCGGCGCTGCGACTGGCGATCGGAGAGGACCGCGTCAGGTCGACCATCTTTTACGGGCCGCCCGGCAGCGGGAAGACGACCCTGGCACGGATCATCGCGCGGGCAACCGGCGCTGCGTTCGAGGAGCTGTCGGCCGTCTCGGCGACCGTCGGCCAGGTGCGTGAAGTCCTCGCACGCGCACGCGAGCGTCTCGGCGCGAACGGGCAACGCACGATCCTGTTCCTCGACGAGATCCACCGCTTCAACAAGGCTCAGCAGGATGCGCTCCTGCCGGGTGTCGAAGAGGGAGTCATCACATTGATCGGTGCGACGACGGAGAACCCCTACTTCGAGGTCAACTCGGCCCTGTTGTCGAGAGCTCAGGTCTACGAGCTCGAGGCGCTGTCCGTGGAGGAGCTCGAGACGGTGGCGCGCCGCGGGGCAGCAGAGCTGGGGGCGGAGATACCCGACGACCTGCTCCGGCTGATCGCCACTCGGGCCGGCGGTGACGCGCGCTCCGTTCACAACATCGTCGAGCTCGCCCTGGAGACAGCGCAGGCCGCGGGCGAACCGCTCTCGGAAGCACACGTGGACGATGCCGCGCGCAAGCGGCCGCTGCTGTACGACAAGGCGGCCGACGCGCACTACGACTTCATCTCCGCGTTCATCAAGTCGATGCGCGGGTCGGACCCCAATGCGAGCGTCTATTACCTCGCTGCAATGCTCGAGAGCGGCGAGGACGCGCGCTTCATCGCGCGGCGCATGATCGTGCTGGCCTCCGAGGACATCGGCAACGCCGACCCGCGCGCGCTGCTGGTGGCAGTGGCGGCCGCACAGGCCGTCGAGCACGTCGGACTGCCGGAGGCGCGCCTGAACCTCGCCCAGGCGGCCATCTACCTCGCCCGCGCTCCGAAGTCGAACGCGAGCTACGAGGCGATCAAGCGCGCTACGAAGGACGTGCAGGAGCGGGGGAACATCCGGCCGCCGAAGGCGCTGGCCGACGGCAGTTACTACGGACGCAAGCTCGGCAAAGGAGAGGGTTACATCTATCCCCATTCCGACCCGAGCGGGTTCGACGTCGACTACCTGCCGGACGAGCTGAAGGGCACGACGTACTACGAGCCGACGGGAAACGGCGAGGAGTCGACCGACTAGTCCAAGCCGCGGCGAACGCGTTGCGCCACGAACTTGCCAAAATCACCGCCGAGCCTCTCCCAGCCCTGCGCGGCGCGCTCGACGTCGTACTCGACCCGGCGGAACTCGAACTCACCGCCGTCTCCGCGCAGCGCATAGGCCGCACGAACGTCTCCGTCGAGGGGCATGCCGGCGCTGCCCGGGTTGAGAAGCGTCGTGCCGTTCGGCCCCGGCCTGCGGAACTGCTGGTGGCTGTGGCCGAAGAC
>DAINSN010000323.1:0-1781 GCA_036741295.1 Gaiellaceae bacterium | reverse complement strand
GAAGCTGCAGTTCTTCGACCTCGAAACCGGTCATGCGATCCACGAGTCAGCTGTCTGACGCAGCTGTACCTTTCGCGGGGCCCGCTGCAGTGCTCGGAAACGGGGCGTTGCTCGCGACGCTCTCCGAGCGCGCTCGCGTCGAGGGGCTGTTCTGGCCGAGCGTCGACCGTGGCTCCCACGTCGGGGAGCTGAGACTGGGGATCGAGCGCAACGGCAAGTTGTTCTGGCTCGACGAGGAAGAACACGTGCAGCAGTCGTATCTCCAGGACACCAACGTTCTGCTCACCCGACTGGGAGACGTCGAGGTCGTCGATCTCGTGCACGAGCTCGAGCCCGTCCTCCTTCGCCGTGTGAGCGGCGAAGGGCGCCTCGTCGTGCAGTGCCGCCCGGAGCTCGACGGCTCGACGCGGCTCATCGGGGCCAGCGTCGAAGGCAACCGCGTCGTGTTCTACCGGCGAGATGTGGCACTCGCCATCGGAGCTCTCGGGGCGGAAGCGTTCTCGCACGGGTTCGGAAGCGCCGAGGGAGGGATCGCCTGCACTATCACCGGTCAGGCCGTCGTCGTTTTGGCTTTCGGGGCGTCGTCGCGCGAGGCCGTCGCCAGGCTCGATGCAGCTCTACAACAGGACTTCACGGAGCTGCTTGCATCCCGCCGCCGCCACGATTCCGCGCGGCTGGAGTCGGCGGCCCCGCCGCCGACCTCCGCACCTGAGGGGCTCGTACCGCTCTACCGGCGCACGTTGCTCGTCCTCGACCTGCTCAGCGACCGCAGAACCGGTGCCGTGATCGCCGCCCCCGAGCTCGACGCAGACTTCGAGCACTCGGGTGGTTACGGCTTCGTCTGGGGGCGCGACCTGGCATTCATCGTGCTCGCGTTCCTGGCCGCGGGCCGCACAGATCTCGCCCGACGCGCGTTGCGCTGGCTCCCGACTGCACAGGAGCCCGAGGGATTGTGGTTGCAGCGCCACTGGACCGACGGATCGCTCGCACCGTCCTGGTGCAAGCACCAGCTCGATGAGACCGGCGCGATCCTGTTCGCCTACGAGGCGGCCTGGCGCGCGCTCCGTGACGAACAACTCGATGCCGACCTCTGGCCTTCGGCTCGGCGAGCAGCGGAGTTCCTGCTCGGCACGATCGAGGAGGACGGTATTCCCTGCTCGACCGCCGACCTATGGGAGGAACGCGAAGGACGGCATGCTTTCACCGCCGCCGCGGTCTACGGGGGGCTGCGCAGTGCGGCCGCGATGGCGCGAAGGCATGAGCCGTTCCTGGCCGAGTCGTACGAAACAACGGCGGAATTGGTCCGCGAGGCGATCGAGCGCGAGCTCTGGAGCGAGTTCCACGGCCGCTACCTGCGCTCGATCGGCGATCCGGTTCTCGACGTCTCGTTGCTCGGCCTCGCGTGGCCTTTCGCGGCGGTGGACCCTGCGGGCGAGCGGATGCGCGCCACGGTCGCGGCGCTCGAGGACGAACTGGGCGACGTGGAAAGTGGTGTCGCGCGCTACGCGGGTGACACGTACGTGGGCGGAAACAACTGGGTGCTCGCCGCGCTTTGGCTCGGCCTCTGGCGCCGGCAGGTCGGGGACACGGCGGGGCTCGAGCGGTCGCTCGAGTACGCCGTGCGCGTCCAGACCGCTCTCGGCCTCTTGCCCGAACAAGTCACCGGCGACGGCGAGCCCGCTTGGGTGGTTCCGCTTGCCTGGAGCCACGCAATGCTCTTACTCGTTGCTCGGCCCGAGCTTGAAGCGGTCTCTGCCGCTTCGGGAGAGACGCCCGCCGTC
>DAINSN010000322.1:0-1794 GCA_036741295.1 Gaiellaceae bacterium | reverse complement strand
TCTCGTTCACGTGGATGTACGCCTGGACGCGCTTCGCGTCCCAGTCGACGACGGGTTGGATCTTCCAGACGCCGTAGCGCGCCGACCACTCGACGCGCTTGGCATCGGCGCGTGTCAGCGCCTGCTCGCGCCGGATGCCCGTGATCCAGGCGTCATAGGGAGCGAGCGCTCGCTCGAGCGGCTCGACCTTGCGGATGTGGCAGCAACGGTCGGGGTCGCTCTCCCACAGGTTGGGTCCCTCCTGGATCGCCTGTTGCGCAACCGTGATCACGTCGGGGCGCTCGAGCGTGAGCCCATAGCGCTCGACGAGGCGGTCGCGCGTCTCGTAGGTCTCCTTGAAGAAGAGCTGCGTGTCGAGCTCGACGACCGAGATTTTCAGGCCGAGCTCGCCGAACACCATGTGCACGAGCACGGAGGACTGCCGCTGCCACGAGCAGGTGAGGCACATGCGGTCGCCGAACTGCTGGTAGGCCCAGAGCAGGGCCTCTTCCGCAGTCATCGCTTCGACGTCAGGAAGCTGGAGTGCCGGCGCGGTCGCCAAGCAGCACCTCCTTCAGCGTGTCGCCGCGGAGGCCGCGGCGGAGCGTCTCGAGCGGGATGACCTCGTCCGGTGCGATGTTGCCGAGGTTCACGGCCGGGCCGAACTCCTTGATGAACCAGGCCTGCGCGGCCTTCGTCGGAGCCTCGAAGACGACGTCCTCGAGCGGCACCGCGTCTGCGATCTCGCCGACGAGCTCGGTCCGCATGTCGCCGGACTTGCTGAAGATCCCTGCGGTCCCGCCCTCGCGCGCCTCGGTGATCACCTTCCAGGCGCCGGCGTCGAGCTCCTCGCGCAGCCACTTCGTCCATTCCTCCACCATGAACTCGACGTCGGCGTCTTTCGACCCGACCTCGGAGAGAACGGTGAAGTCGCGTGCAAAGTCCTCGATCAGCTCGAGCTTGCGCCCGCGCGGCAGGTCGATCACGCCGTCCGAGATCTCGACGTGCGTGAGTCCGAGCTCCTGCAGCCAGTGTTTGTAGTCGTCCACCTTGTCCTGCACGACCACGACCTCGAAGAACGTTCCGCCGATCACGACGGGCTTTCCGCGCAGCACGTCGAGCTTCGCACGCAGGTTCGGCGTGACGTAGGCGGTGCCCCAGCCGAGCTTGACGATGTCGATGTAGTCGCCTGACGTCTCGAGCACGTCCTCCCACGCGCGAGGGCCGAGGCCCTTGTCGATCACGTGCGTGAGCCCGCCGGGACGCGGTGCCAGGCCCAGGTCAAAGCCGCTCATAGAGCTCCTCGAGCTTGGCCTTCGCGCGTTCCTGCACGTCGTGGAAGAGCGAGTTGCCGTGCGAGTCGATGCCGACGGTGAGCGGGCCGAAGTCCTTGACTCGGAACTTCCAGAGGCACTCAGGCATGAGCTCCTCCCAGGCGACCTCTTCGATCTCCTCGATCTGCGTCGTCTCGAGTGCAGCCGCTCCGCCGACGATCGCGAAGTAGACCATCCCCAGCCGCTGCATCGGTTCGATCGCTTCGTCGGGGAGGCCGCCCTTGCCGCAGATCGCGCGGACTCCGTACTGCGCGCCTAGGCCTTCCGTGAAGCGCACCATGCGCGCGGAGGTCGTGGTGCCGATGCAGATCTTCTCGTACTTGCCGGGGCCGAGCTTGCGCACGCCGGGCGCCGTGTGCAGCAGGAACGCGCCGCTGAGGTCCATCGGCGGCGCGATTCCCTCGTCGAAGATCCTCATCTGCGTGCGATCGCGGATGCCGATGATGTGGCCGTCTACGGTCACCTCGTCGCCGGCGCGCAG
>DAINSN010000321.1:0-1813 GCA_036741295.1 Gaiellaceae bacterium | reverse complement strand
CATGGACTTCAACAAGCTGACACTCAAGAGCCAGGAGGCCGTAGCGGCTGCGCAGGAGCTTGCGCGCCGGCTGGGGAACCCCGAGCTGTATCCAGAGCACCTGCTGCTGGCGCTGCTCGACCAGGAGCTGCCGCAGCAGCTCGTCCCCGACGCCGCCGAGTTGCGCGCGGAGGCCGAGGCCGCGTTGCGCGCGAAGCCTTCCGTGCAGGGGATGCAACAGCAGCCGAACGTTTCCGCCGCCTTCTCGCGCGTGCTCGACAAGGCCGCCGACGAGGCGAAGCGGCTGGAGGACGACTACGTCTCGACCGAGCACCTGCTGCTCGCGCTCGACGTCGTTCCGCGCGACCAGCTCGAGGCGAAGATCAAGGCCGTCCGCGGCGGGCAGCGCGTGACGTCGCAGGATCCCGAGGAGACCTACCAGGCACTGGAGAAGTTTGGGCGCGACCTCACGGCCGCGGCGGAGGAGGGCAAGCTCGACCCGGTGATCGGCCGCGACGAGGAAGTGCGTCGCGTGATCCAGGTCCTCTCACGCCGCACGAAGAACAACCCCGTCCTGATCGGCGACCCGGGCGTCGGCAAGACCGCGATCGTCGAAGGTCTGGCGCAGCGAATCGTCGCGGGCGACGTGCCCGAAGGACTCAAAGGGAAGCGGGTCTGGGCGCTGGACATCGGCGCGCTGCTCGCCGGCTCGAAATACAGGGGCGAATTCGAGGAGCGCCTCAAGGCAGTGCTGAACGAGATCCAGTCCGCGGAAGGGCGGATCATCCTCTTCATCGACGAGCTGCACACGATCGTCGGCGCGGGCGCCGCCGAAGGTGCCGTCTCGGCGGGCAACCTGCTCAAGCCGATGCTCGCGCGCGGCGAACTGCGCGCCGTCGGTGCGACCACGCTCGACGAGTACCGCAAGCACATCGAGAAAGACGCCGCCCTCGAGCGCCGCTTCCAGCCGATCTTCGTCGGCGAGCCGTCCGTCACGGACACGATCGCGATCCTGCGTGGACTGAAGGAGCGCTACGAGGCGCACCACGGCGTGCGCATTCGCGACGCGGCGCTCGTCGCGGCTGCGGTGCTCTCCGATCGCTACATCACCGACCGCTTCCTCCCCGACAAGGCGATCGACCTCGTCGACGAGGCGGCGTCACGCCTGCGCATGGAAATCGACTCGAGCCCGGTCGAGCTCGACGAAGCCGATCGCCGTGTACGCCAGCTCGAGATCGAGCTCGCCGCGCTGCAGAAAGAGTCCAAGGACATCCGCAAGCCGGTCGAGCGCGAGCTCGCCGAAGCGAAAGAACGGCACGCCGAGCTCGCCGCGCGCTGGTCGCACGAGAAAGAGGCGCTCGACCGCGTCAAGGAGATCACGCAGCGGATCGACGAGCTCCGCATGGAGTACGAACGAGCCGAGCGCGCCGGCGACTTCAACCGCGCGGCCGAGATCCGGCACGGCGAGCTGCCGCAACTGGAACGCGAGCTCGCGGAGCGCGACGGCACGCACCTGGAGAACCCGATGGTCAAAGAAGAGGTCGACGAGGACGACGTCGCCGCGGTCGTCGCGCGCTGGACCGGCATCCCGGTCGACCGGCTGCTCGAGGGCGAGACCGAGAAGCTGATCCACATGGAAGAGCGCCTGCACCAGCGCGTCGTCGGCCAGGACGAAGCCGTCGAGGCCATAGCCAACGCGCTCAGACGCGCACGCACCGGTCTGCAGGATCCGAACCGCCCGATCGGCTCCTTCGTCTTCCTCGGCCCGACCGGCGTCGGCAAGACCGAGCTGGCGCGGGCGCTCGCGGAGTTCATGTTCGACGACGAACGCGCA
>DAINSN010000320.1:0-1814 GCA_036741295.1 Gaiellaceae bacterium | reverse complement strand
GCGAGCCGATCGAACCGGACGTCTGGCGCTGGTACCACGACAGCGTCGGCAAGGGGGATGCGGTCATCGTCGACACCTGGTGGCAGACCGAGAACGGCGGCTTCCTCGGCAGCACCCTGCCCGCGCTGCAGCCGATGAAGCCGGGCAGCTGCGGGCCGGGCGTCCTCGGCATCTACCCCGCGATCTACGACGAGGACGGCAACGCGGTCGAGGCGGGAAGCGGCCGGGCGGGCAACATCTGCATCCGCAACCCCTGGCCCGGGATCTTCCAGACGATCTGGGGCTCGCCCGAGCGGTTCGTCCAGATCTACTACGAGAAGTACTGCCAGAACAAGGAGAGCAAGGACTGGCGCGACTGGCCGTACTTCGCCGGCGACGGGGCCATGCAGGCGGCCGACGGCTACTTCCGGATCCTCGGCCGAGTCGACGACGTGATCAACGTCGCCGGGCACCGGCTCGGCACCAAGGAGCTCGAGTCGGCAAGCATCACCGTCGAGGAGATCGCCGAGGCCGCAGCCGTCCCCGTGATCGACGAAATCCGCGGCCGGGCGGTCGAGCTGTACGTCTCGCTCAAGCCCAGCTTCAGCGCGAGCAGCGAGATCGAGGAGAAGGTCAGAAAGGCGATCGAGACCCAGATCGGGAAGATCGCGCGCCCGAAGAACGTCTGGATCGTCCCCGACATGCCGAAGACGCGCTCCGGAAAGATCATGCGCAGGGTGATCGCTGCGATCTCGAACTTCACCGATGTCGGAGACACGACGACGCTGGCGAACCCCGAGATCGTTGAGGACATCCGCCAGCACGTCCAGGGCGAGAAGGTGGCCCGCGGCGAGACTCCGCGCGAACTCTCACCGCAGGAGCTGGAGGAGATCAAGGCGTTCGGTCAGGCCGAGTAAGCGGCTAGGACGCTCGTATGTTTGACCCTAGTGCCCCTTCCAGGCATTCATCGCTGGGAGGGGCACCGGGGTAGGAGACCCGCATCTACCGTGAAGTCTCGAAGCGCGATCGCGGTGCCGAGGTGGCCGCAAAATCCGTCCGCGTCCCCCTGCTCGAGCGCGGCCCGGCAGACCCTGTCTGCGAGGTTGAGCGCCTCTCGCGCCAACCGCGGGAGCATCGGCGGCGGACCGAACTCGACCTCCCGCCGCAGGTTGCCCACGGCATCGCCCAACACCTCGTCTGGGGCCGGTTGCAACCCGGCAAGCAACGACGAGAACTCCCCGACGATGTACTGCTGAGTCATCGAAAACTCCGAGACCGTAGGTACAGTCACCCTACCGCGCTGCGGTTTGCCAGACAACGTGACAGCGAGTTCATCCGCGCGCGTCTGACGGCGGCTGTCGTCAACTCGCAAACGCATCCATCCCGCTTGGAGTCGGACCTGGTCCAGTCGATCCCTGCTGCAAGTGCAGATCCCGCTGCAGATACGATCGCGGCGACGCTGAACGTGCCGCTCGCTTCGGATCGCCTGAAGTCGAAACGGGCGAGGCGGCGAAGGGCGCACACCCGAACGAGTCGCAGCACTCTTACGCGCTTCTACCTGATCAGGCGGTCGCGGCGGCGCGGAGTACCGCGAGCGGGAAACGGCCATTTCCTCCGGCTCCGGAGGGACAGCCGGCTCTGGTTGTCCCAGGAAGAGCCGAGACACACATACAGGTACATGTGCGCGTGGTCGTCAGAGGTTGGCTGCCGCTAACTGAGTTCCGGATGCTCTGCCAGGAAGGCAGACCACTGGTCGTCACCACTCGCGTCCCGTTCGTATCGGCCGTCCAGGTCGGCTCCAGTGACCCACTCGAGCAGCCGCTCACGCCAGACGA
>DAINSN010000319.1:0-1814 GCA_036741295.1 Gaiellaceae bacterium | reverse complement strand
CCGCGCTCGTCGACCAGAAAGAGGCGCTCCGCCGCCCGGTCCAGCACCACGCCGAGATCGGCGCCGACGGCTGGGACGAGCTGTTTCACCTGCCCGATCGCCTCTCGCAGCAGGGCGGAGCCTGGATCGGACCGGTCGGTCGTGAAACCGTGCGCGGAGACCGCTTCCACTCCGAGCGGCCCGAGCAGCAGCGGCAGTACGTACGACGCCGCCGAGAAGCCGTAGTCGACGACGAGGCGGAAGCCACGCGCGCGGATCGCTTCGACGTCGAGGCTGTCGAGCAGATCCTGCGCGTACGACTCGCGCACGCGCGCGGGGTAACTGATCGAGCCGATGTCGCCGAAACTGGCGCGGCGCAACTCGCCGCGCGTGAAGTTCTTCTCGATCTCCTTCTGCATGGTCGGCGAGAGCTGGATGCCTGGCTGCTCGAAAAACTTGATCTGCACCACCTCGGGATCCAACTGACTCGTGCCGACATGGAAGCCTGCCTCGTAGCCCTCGCTCTTGAGCAGGTGGCGCGCCACGGCAGCGGGTAGAACACGCAGGTCGGCGACATCCAGGCCCGAAGACGTGAAACCCGTGATCATCGCGCGCTTGATCATGCGGCACGCGGGCGCCGATTCCCGGCTTGCGGCCACGCGGGCCCCGCGCTTGAGCGCGGTTCCGAGAGCGGCGGCGATGCGGACTGCAACCTCGGGCGTGAGATCGACGTTGACGAGCCCGGCAACGCCGTCCCTCCCGAAGAGGCGCGTCGAGGCACGCGACTCCCAGATCACGCTCTCGTGGATGAGCGATCCGGACTCGACGTCTTTGTACGGGTAGATCCGGACGCCCGGCATGACCACCGTCTCCGCGCCGATGGTCACCTCGTCGCCGATCGCAACGCCCTCGTGGATGCGGACGTGCGCGCGGATGTCGCACGACCGGCCGAGGATCGCGCCTTCGATCAGCGCGCTCCGGCCGATGTGCGTCGAGGCGTCGATGACCGAGCGCGTCACACGCGTGCGCTCACGCAGGGTGACGCTGTTCGACAGCACCGAGTGCGAGCCGACGGTTGCACCGGGAGAGATGCGGCAGTAGTTGCCGATGTACGCCGGGCCCTCGATCTGCTCGAGGTCGCCGATCTCGACGCCCTCGCCGAGCCAGACGTTGCCGCGGATGCGGATACCCGGAATGTTGAGGCGCACGTTCTCCTCGAGGGCGTCGAAGTTCGCCTGCCGAAACTGGTCGAGATTCCCGATGTCCTGCCAGTAGCCGTCCATCACGTAGCCGTACAGCGGGCGCCCCATCTCCAGCAGGTAGGGAAAGAGCTCTTTGGAGAAGTCGTACGGACGGTCGCCCGGCACGTGTTTCAACACCTCGGGCTCCATCACGTAGATGCCCGTGTTGATCGTGTCCGAGAAGACCTGGCCCCACGACGGCTTCTCGAGGAAGCGCTCGATCCGGCCCTCCTCGTCGGTGACCACGATGCCGAACTCGAGCGGGTTTTCGACCGACTTGAGCCCGATCGTCACCGCTGCACCCTTTTCCTTGTGGAAGGCAACGAGCGCGCTCAGGTCGACGTCGCAAAGCGCATCCCCCGAGATGACGAGGAAGGTCTCGTCGAGCTGTTTCGCCGTCAAGCGGACCGAGCCGGCCGTGCCGAGCGGCGACTCCTCGACCGAATAGCCGATCTGCATTCCCAGCGTCTCCCCTTCGCCGAAATAACTGCGGATCGCCTGCGGCAGGAACGCGACCGTGACGATCACCTCGTTCATCTCGTGCTCGCGCAGCAGCTCGAGGATGTGCTCCATGCACGGCTTGCCGACGACCGG
>DAINSN010000318.1:0-1820 GCA_036741295.1 Gaiellaceae bacterium | reverse complement strand
CCGGCTCTAACCGCATTCACCCTAGTCCTCCGGGCAGAGCGGTGTTACAAAGGTCATATTCCCGTCGAATTCCGCGTTCTCGGCCCGTTGGCGGTCGTCGAGGACGGCCGCGCTATCCCGCTGGACCGACAGCGGCTGCGCGCCCTGCTCGCATACCTCCTGCTGCACGCGAACGAGGTGATCTCGACCGATCGGCTGGTCGACGAGGTCTGGGGGCCGACGCCGCCGAAAACCGCCGGCGCGTCGCTGCAGAACTACGTTTCGCGGCTCAGGAAGGCAATCGGGGCTGAGCTGCTCCTCTCGCAGCCGCCCGGTTACGTCCTCCGCGTCGACCCCGAGCGGTTCGATCTCGCGCGCTTCGAGCGGCTCACCGCTGAGGCTCGCGGTGCGGAGCCCCGCGAGCGGGCCGAGAAGCTCCGTGCCGCGCTGGCGCTCTGGCGGGGGCCGGCGCTCGAGGACCTCGCGTTCGAGCCGTTCGCCCGCGACGAGGTCGGCCGCCTGGAGGAAGCGCGCCTCGCGGCGCTCGAGCAGCGCATCGACGCCGACCTCGAGCTGGGCTCCGCGGGCGAGCTGGCCGGCGAGCTGGAGCAGCTCGTCGAGCAGCACCCGCTGCGGGAACGCTTTCGAGCGCAGCTGATGCTGGCGCTCTACCGCGCCGGGCGGCAGGCAGACGCACTCGAGGTGTACCAGGACGCGCGCCGCGTGCTGATGGACGAGCTCGGGCTCGAGCCGAGCGAAGAGCTGCGCGCGCTGCAGCAGTCGATCCTTCAACAGGATCCTTCACTCGGCCCTGGCGGCGACACCGCCGTGAAGCCCGCGCCGGATCGTCGCACCGTGACCGTGGTGTTCTGCGACCTCGTCGATTCGACGCGGCTTGCCGCCGAGCTGGATCCCGAGGTCTATCGCGGCCTCATGTCGCGTTACTTCGAAGCGGTACGCGCTCCGATCGAACGCCACGGCGGCACTGTCGAGAAGTTCATCGGCGACGCGGTGATGGCGGTCTTCGGCGTGCCCCAGTTGCACGAGGATGACGCGCTGCGTGCCGTCAGAGCGGCGGCAGAGATACAGGGGGCACTGCGCGAGCTGGGCGACCTCCCGGTGGAGGCCCGCATCGGGGTGACCACCGGCGAAGTCCACGTATTGTCGGCGCCGGGCTCAGACCTACAGGTGTCGGGAGCAGCAGCGAGCGCAGCTGCGCAACTCGAGGGCCGCGCCCCGGAGGGCGGAATCATGCTCGGCGACGAGACCTACCGGCTCGTGCGTGACGCCGTGCGCGCAGAACGCGTTGAGGACGCCTGGAGGCTCGACGAGGTTCTCGCGGGCGAGCCGGCGTACGCACGCCGGCTCGACGCGCCGCTCGTCGGCCGTGAGGAGGAGTTACGACGACTGCAGAATGCGTACACAAACGCGTGTGAGGATCGGCATTGCCGCGTCGTCACTGTCGTCGGCGAGGCGGGCATCGGCAAAACGCGGCTTGCGCGCGCGTTCGTCGCATCCGTCCGTGACGAAGCGGAGGTACTCGTCGGGCGCTGCGTCTCGTATGGGGAGGGCGCGACCTACCTGCCGATCGCCGAGATCGTTCAGAAGGCAGCAGCCGAGCTATCACTGGACCGGATCCGCGACCTCCTCGAAGGCGAAGAGGATGCAGATTCAGTGGCGCAACGAGTTGCAGAGCTCGTCGGTGTGGCGGAATCGCCCGCCGCCGCCGGCGAGGCGTTCTGGGCGGTTCGTCGGCTGCTCGAGTCGATCGCGCGCAAAGGGCCCGTCGTGGTCGCCCTCGACGACATCCACTGGGCAGAACCGACGCTCCTCGACCTCGT
>DAINSN010000317.1:0-1821 GCA_036741295.1 Gaiellaceae bacterium | reverse complement strand
CTGCGCGCGTGGGCGGAGGCCCGCCCGAAGTCCGACTACGAGGCGCTCAAGCCGCACCTCGAGCGCAACCTCGGGCTTCGACGCCGCTACGTCGACTGCTTCGAGCAGGGCGACGAGCCGTACGACGTCCTCCTCGACGACTACGAGCGGGGGATGAAGACGGCAGAGGTTCGCGCTGTTTTCGAGCGGCTGAAGGAGGGCCTGATCGAGCTGCTGCACGCCGTCGACCCTGCGGACACGTCGCCGCTCGACCGCTCGTTCTCCCAGGAAGGGCAGGAGCGCTTCGCGATGCACGTCCTCGACCGGTTCGGCTTCGACCCGGCGTCGTGGCGGATCGACCCGACGGCGCACCCGTTCATGTCCTCGCCCGGCCACGGCGACATCCGCCTCACCACCCACTACAGCGAGAGCGGACTGCACTCGCTGTTCGCGACGATGCACGAGTTCGGGCACGGGATCTACGAGTACGGCATCGACGCGGCGCTCGCGCGGACGCCGCTCGGGACCGGCGCGTCGATGGGCCTGCACGAGTCGCAGAGCCGGATGTGGGAAAACCTCGTGGGCCGCAGCCGCCCGTTCTGGAGCCACTTCTATCCCGAGCTCCAGCGGACCTTCTCAGGCGCCCTCGACGACGTCGACGAGGAGGCGTTCTTCCGCGCGGTCAACGCTGTGAAGCCGTCGCTGATCCGGGTCGACGCCGACGAGGTGACGTACAGCCTCCACATCATCCTCCGCTTCGAGCTCGAGCAGGAGCTGCTGGCGGAAACGCTGTCGCTCGACGACCTGCCGGAGGCGTGGAACGCTCGGATGAAGGAGTACATCGGCATCGACGTGCCGAACGACGCGGACGGCGTCCTCCAGGACATGCACTGGGCGAGCGGCCACCTCGGGTACTTCCCGACCTACGCGCTCGGGAACGTCATCTCGGTGCAGATCTGGAATGCGGCGCTGGAGGCGATCCCGGAGATTCCGCAGCAGGTTGCAGAGGGCGAGTTCGCGCCGCTGAGGGAGTGGCTGACCGAGAACCTCTACCGGCACGGACGGAAGTTCACGCCGGTCGAGGTGCTCGAGCGGATCACAGGAAGCGGGATCGACCCCGAGCCATACCTCGCGTACCTGCGCGACAAGCACCTCGCCGCCGCAACGGCTTGAAGCTCGACTCCGTCTGCATCGTCGGCGCCGGCGCGATCGGCAGCCTCTACGCGGGTCATCTCGCCCGCGTCTGCGACGTCTCGGTGCTCGCGCGGCGCCCCGAGCACGCGTGGGCGCTGGAGCAGGACGGGCTGCGGGTGACCGGGAGGAACGGCGAGTTCAAGGCCCGCGTCCGCGCGACCCACGCGGTTCGGGAGATCGGCGAGACCGATCTGGTGATCGTCGCGACGAAGGCGACCGGGGTGGAGGCAGCGGCATGCGCGCTGGCCGGCTGCTTCGAGGGCGCTGCCGTCATGACCGTGCAGAACGGTCTCGGCGCGGAGGAGATCGTGGGCGCCCACGGAGACTGGCCGCTCGTCTCCGCGGTCACGTTCATGAGCGGCACGCGCCACTCGGACACGCACGTCGAGTACATCCTCGACACGGCCACCTGGCTCGGTCCCTACCGCGGCACGACCTATGAGGACGTGCAGTCGATCGCCGACCTGCTCGTCGCGTCGGGGCTCGAGGCGGAGGCGTTGCCCGACCTTCGTCCGGCGCAGTGGTCGAAGCTGATCTTCAACGCGACGGTCAACGCGGTCGCGGCGCTGACGGGGCTCCCGCACGATCCGCATTTCGCCGCGGAGGAGCGGCCGGACGATCTCGGCCGGCTCGTGCACGCCCTCGTCG
>DAINSN010000316.1:0-1830 GCA_036741295.1 Gaiellaceae bacterium | reverse complement strand
TCAAGGTGAACCTGATCCCGTACAACCCAACGGGGATGTTCGAGGGCTCGAGCCGCGAAGCGATCGCCGCGTTCAAGCGCGAGCTCGACCGCGCCCGGATCCCGGCGACGGTCCGGCTCACGCGCGGCCGGGACATCGCGGCTGCGTGCGGCCAGCTCGCGGCGGCCCGCTAGGCCTTCGAAAGCGAGAAGGGCGACCGTCCAAGAGGAGTGGCCGCCCTTCCGGGACACATTCAGGGGCAGGAAGCGGCTGCGGTCCGCTTCCCGTCGTCCCCGATGTAGTAGTTATCGTTGCCCGGCGGCAGCGCGGAATCCCCAAAAAGGGGTAGGTCTTGCAGACTCTGCCCAAGTTAACCGACTTGGGTCAGTGCGCGTCCGGGTTACGCGGTCTGCTTCAGCTCCACGGTGCAGGTCGTCCGGCCACGCTTCTCGAGGTACTGCTGGTGGTAGTCCTCGGCGGGATAGAACGTCGCTGCCGGGTCGATCTGCGTGACGATCGGCTTGCGATAGCGCGCCTGCTCGTGCGCCTTCGACCGCGCCGCCGCCTCCCGCTGCTCCTCGTCCTCCGCGAACACGACCGAGCGGTAGTTGTCGCCGACGTCCCAGCCCTGGCGGTTCAGCTGCGTCGGGTCGTGCTTGCGCCAGAACACCTCGAGCAGCTCGTCGTACGTGACGCGCTCCGGGTCGTAGGTGACCTGGACGACCTCCGCGTGGCCGGTCGTGTGCGAGCAGACGTCCTCGTAGGTCGGATTCTCGAGCGTCCCGCCCTCGTAGCCGGCCTCCGTCTTCGTCACGCCGGGAATCTGCCGGAACGCCGCTTCGACGCCCCAGAAGCACCCGGCTCCGAACGTTGCTTTCATTTCCACTAGCCCTCCTCCAGCTTCAGTGCGGCCGAGTTGATGCAGTACCTCAGGCCGGTCGGGCCCGGGCCGTCCGGGAAGACATGGCCGAGATGGCCTTCGCAACTTGCGCAGAGCACCTCGGTGCGGCGCATGAAGAAGCCGTTGTCGCTCTCCTCCTCGACCGCGTCGGCGCGCGTCGGCGCTGTGAACGCAGGCCAGCCGCAGCCCGAGTCGTACTTCGCGTCGGAGCGGAAGAGCTCCGCGCCGCAGCCCGCGCAACGATAGACGCCGTCCTCGAACGTGTGGTCGTACTCCCCGGTGAACGGCGCCTCCGTGCCCTTCTGCCGGAGCACCTTGTACTGCTCCGGAGTCAGCTCGGTGCGCCACTGCTCCTCGGTCTTCGTCACCTTCGATGTCAACAGGATCCTTTCTCGAGTTCCTGCTTTTCAGTGTCGCAGGAGCGCGATTCGTTACACCAGGCGCGTCGCGCGGACGGCGACGAAATGGCCGGTGACGTACCGCGTCGGAGCCTCTTCCAGCCGTTCGAGCGCCGCGAGCGCACGCAGGAAGCGGCCGCCGCCACGCACCCGCTGGCCGATCACGACCGCGAGCGGCCGCGGCGCATGGACGATCGCCGTCGTCTCCTCGACGACGAAGCCGGCCGCCTCGACGACCGCGCACAGCCGCGAGCGGCCGTAGGTCGCGCCGACGTGATACGGGAGGAGCCCGATCCTCGCGCTCGCATCCGCCCAACGCAGCCACGCCCGGTTGAGCGCCTGACGAGGGAGGACCTTCGCGAGCGCAACCAGCGGATTCGCCGGATTGTCCAGCGTGAGCACGAGCGTCCCACCGGGCCGGAGCACGCGCGCGAGCTCGAGCACGCTGCGGTCGATCTCGGCGGCGTCGTCGAAGTGGTCGAGCGTCGAGTTCGACACGACCGCGTCGAACGATCCGTCCTCGAACGGGAGCGCGTGGACATGTGCTACTCC
>DAINSN010000315.1:0-1833 GCA_036741295.1 Gaiellaceae bacterium | reverse complement strand
GATCGCATGTCCGACGACGCCAAGTTCATTCTCGGCATCGGCTAAGCGGACTCGTCCGAAATACGCAGGACGATCTTGCCGAGCTGCTCGCCGGCCTCGAGTCGCTCGTGCGCGGCTGCGGCCTCGGCGAGCGGGAAGACCACGTCGACGACGGGGATGGCGCGGCCTGATTTGACCAACTCGTAGACCGCCTCGAAGTCTTCCTGCGATCCCATCGTCGAGCCGAAGATCGTCAGCTGTTTCCACCAGATGCGATGGAGGTTCGCCGGCGGATTCGGACCGCTCGTGGCGCCGCAGACGCAGACGCGTCCCTCGGCACGGGCGGCGTCCAGCGAGCGTTTCCACGTCGCCTCGCCGACGTGGTCGACGACGACGTGTGCGCCGCCGCCGCTGACCTCCTTGACCCCGGCGACGACGTCCTCGGTGTCGTGATTGAAGGTGGCGTCGGCGCCAAGCTCGCGCGCCCGCGCCAACTTGTCCTCGCTGGACGAGGTCACGATCACGCGCGCCCCGAGCGCTTTGGCGATTGCGAGTGTGGCCGTGGAGACGCCGCTGCCGATTCCCCAGACGAGCACCCACTCGTCCTCCTGTAGTCGTGCCTTTGTCGCAAGCATGCGGTAGGCGGTCTCGAAGACGAGCGGGAAGGCAGCTGCAACTTCGAAGTCGATCTCTGCGGGTAGGAGGTAGACCTGCTCCTGCGGCACGGCGATCAGTTCTGCGTGGGTCCCGTCGGAGTGCTCACCGACGACGGAGATCTTCCCGTTGCCGAGATCGTGTCCCGGGTTGATGACGACCCGGTCGCCCGGTGCGAAACCGTCCCCGGAGACCACGACACCGGCGCCGTCGGCGCCGAGGATGCGCGGCTTCGGCACGGACGGGAGGCCCTTGCGGATCCACACGTCGAGGTGGTTCAGCGATGCGGCGCGCAGCTCGATCAGGACCTGTCCGGTGCCTGGCACCGGATCGGGAGCGTCCTCGTAGCGGAGCACGTCCGGCCCGCCGTCCTCGTGGATGCGTACCGCCTTCACCGGGCACAATCTCGCATATGACCGCTGCCGAGCTGGAGGGGCTTGCCGAGGAGCTGGAGCTCGACGTCGTCGGAGCGGCGCCGGCTTCCGCCTACGGGGAGACCGAGCGTCACATCCGGGAGCGTAAGGCCCGCGGCCTGTTCGCCGACATGCGCTTCACGATGGCGCAGCCTGAGATCTCGTGTCACCCCGAGGCGTTGCTCGAAGGTGCACGGACCGTCGTGTCGGCGGCCTATTGCTACTACGCGCCGGAGCCGGAGCTCGGGGAGGGCGAGGGCAGACTCGCGCGCTACACCTGGCATGACGGCTACGCCGTTCTCCGCGAGCGACTGGGCGAACTCGGACGCCGGCTCGGCGGCGAGTACCGCGTGCTCGTCGATGCCAACCAGCATGTGGACCGCGAGGCGGCTGCGCGGTCCGGCGTCGGCTTCTACGGGAAGAACACGATGCTGATCACGCGCCGTCACGGTTCGTGGGTCGTGCTCGGGACGCTCGTGACGACGGCCGCGGTCGAGGCCACGCCTCCGCTGGAGCTCGACTGCGGATCGTGCACGCTGTGCATCGAGGCGTGCCCGACCGGCGCGCTCGACGAGCCGGGCCTGGTGGATTCGACGAAGTGTCTGTCCTACTGGACGCAGGCGCCGGCGGCAATTCCAGAGGACTATCGCGTCGAGCTCGGCGCGCAAGTCTACGGGTGCGACATCTGCCAGGACGTCTGCCCCTGGAACCGTGGGATCGAGAAACGGCGCGCGGATGATTCGGTGCCGGCCGGCGCGGAGCCCCACGTGCGTCTCACGGATTGGCT
>DAINSN010000314.1:0-1840 GCA_036741295.1 Gaiellaceae bacterium | reverse complement strand
AACGGTCTCCCATGGGCGCTACCCGTCTGCCTCGCGGTCGACTCGGCGCCCGCCGGCGACCGGGTCGTGCTCGCAGACGAGAGCGGCAAGCTCTACGCCTTGCTCGAGGTCGAGGAGACCTACGAGTACGACAAGCAGCGCGAGGCCCAGCAGGCGTTTCGCACGACCGACGAGGCGCATCCCGGCGTCGCGCGGTTGTACGAGCAGAAGCCGCTGTACCTCGCGGGTCGCGTGACCGTGTTCGAGCGCGCGGAGCCGTCCTTCCCCGAGCTGGCGAAGGACCCGGCGGAGACACGCGCGGAGTTCGCCGAGCGCGGCTGGCGCCGCGTCGTCGGCTTCCAGACACGGAACCCGATCCACCGCGCGCACGAGTACCTGACCAAGGTCGCGCTCGAGACTGTCGACGGCCTGCTCGTGCATCCGCTCGTCGGCGACACGAAGTCGGACGACGTTCCGGCGGCGACGCGTGTGGAGTGCTACCACGTCCTGCTGGACGGGTACTACCCGCCGGACCGAGTCGTCCTCAGCTCGTTTCCCGCGGCGATGCGCTACGCGGGGCCGCGCGAGGCGATCTGGCACGCGATCTGCCGCAAGAACTACGGCTGCTCGCACTTCATCGTCGGCCGCGACCACGCGGGTGTGGGCGACTACTACGGGACGTACGACGCGCAGCTGATCTTCGACGAGTTCGAGCCGCACGAGCTGGACATCGAGCCGATGTTCTTCGAGCACTCGTTCTGGTGCAAGGCGTGCGGATCGATGGCCTCTGCGAAGACCTGTCCGCACGGCGGGGACGACCACGTGTTCCTCTCCGGCACCAAAGTCCGGGAAATGCTCGAGGCGGGAGACCTTCCGCCAGAAGAGTTCTCGCGCCCTGAGGTGGCGGAAGTGCTGATCCAGGCTTACCAGGCCTAGTGACCTGGCAGTTCACGTTGACGGGGCTCCTCATCGGGGCCCTCGTCGGCCTGACCGGCATGGGCGGCGGCAGCCTGATGACGCCGATCCTCGTCATCGTCTTCGGCTTCAAGCCGACGTACGCGGTCGGGACCGACATCCTCCACGGCGCCGTTTTCAAGACGTTCGGCGCCGTCCGCCACCGGCGGCTAGGCACCGTGCATGCGCGCCTGACGATCTGGATGTTCATCGGCTCCGGGCCGATGTCGCTTCTTGGCGTCGCGCTGGCCGGCTGGCTGCAGGGCGCGTACGGCGACGGGGTGCAGTCGGCCGAGGGGTACGCGATCGGCGCAGCACTCGTGCTCGGCGCCGCCGGTCTGGTTGCGAAGACCTTCGTGCATCGCGGTGTGCAGTCGAGCGACGCGCCGTTCGTGCTCCAGCGCAAGGACAAGATCCGCGCCGTGCTGATCGGCGCCGTGTTCGGATTCATCGTCGGGTTGACGTCCGTTGGCAGCGGCACCTTCTTCGGGCTTGTGATGGTGATGGTCTATCCGCTTACGGTCGCGAAGATCGTCGGCACGGACATCTTCCACGCGTCTGCGCTCCTCTGGGTGGCGGGGGTCGGTCACCTCGTACAAGGGAACGTCGATCTGCGGGCGATGGCGTGGCTCCTGCTCGGGTCGATCCCAGGTATCTGGCTCTCCAGCCGCTTTACCGTTCGCGTCCCGCAGGATGCGCTGCGGCTTGGCCTCGCCGGCGTGCTCGCGCTGAGCGGAGTGAAGCTGCTGAACGTGCCGGGCGGGAGCTACGTGATCGCGATCGGGTTCGGTCTGGGTTTGACTGCGTTCGTGGTCTGGCTGTGGACCGGCATGCCCGGCGTACAATCGCCCCCCGATGAGACGCAACGCACCGACGATTCTGGCGCTCCTGCTCATCGTGGCGACCG
>DAINSN010000313.1:0-1874 GCA_036741295.1 Gaiellaceae bacterium | reverse complement strand
CCTCTTTGTCGTCGGCGAGCCCTTCCTCGTTCGTGTTGCTCGCCAGCCTGTGCGCTTCGACCTCGTCGTCGGCGAGCGCTTCCTCGTTCGTGTTGCTCGAGAGCCTCTCCGGCTCGACCTCTTTGTCGTCGGCGAGCCCTTCCTCGTTCGTGTTGCTCGCAAGCCTGTGTGCTTCGACTTCGTCTGTGCCCATGGTGTCCTCCTGTTCGGGTTGGGTGCCTTGTTCCTCTAGACGCTCGTTCGGCTCGGCTTCTTCCCGCCCGGTGGCCTGGAGCAGCTTCGCGTAGTTGCGGCGGGTCAGCAAGAGGTTGGGGTGGTCGCCTTCAACTCGGCCTTCGAGAATCGAGAGCGCTCGGCGGTAAAGCGCCGCCGCCTGTTCGGTGTCTCCTCGCTTGCGCGCGTTGACGGCCAGGTTGTTCAGGGTGGTCGCGACCGACGGGTGTTCCGGCCCGATCGCTCGTTCCTTTGCCTCGAGGGCGCGGTGGTAGGCCTGGTCGGCGGTGTCGTAGTCGCCTCGCCGGTGCGCGATGGCGGCGAGGTTGTTCCAGGCCGCCGCCACCTCCGGGTGGTCTTGGCCGAGGGTCCGCTCGAGCACCCCGATCGCGCCTTTCAGCAGCCGCTCTGCCTCGTCGTCGCGGCCGAGCGCGTGCAGGATCGACGCCCAGGCTGCCTCGTCCTCGGCCACGGCCGGGTCACCAGCGTCCGCCAACTGCCGCCGCAACTCGACGGAGCGCCGAGCGTACGGCTCCGCCTGCTCGAAGTTGCGGCGGGCGTGCTCGAGCCCACCGAGGTTGTGGTAGATCGACGCGACGTCGGGATGTTCTTCGCCGACGGTCCGTTGCAAGATCGAGAGCGCACGCTGGTACAGCTCGACGCCTTCATCGAACCGCCCGCTGTACTTGAAGACCATTCCGAGCGCATTCAGAGCTGCGGCGGTCTCCAGCGAGCTGGTGCCGAAGCTCGCCTCGGCCTCCGCGATCGCGGTCCGCAGCTCGCGCTCAGCCTCGTCATAGTGACCGCGGCTCCGGGCTATGCCCCCGAGGCCCATACGCACGGCGACAAGTACACGCGGGTCGTCGGATACCGCTGATCGGAACAGTCGTTCCGCCTCGTCGAGGCGTGCGAGCTCCTCGAGGGCTGCGGCACGCTCCACGACCGGCTCCGTGCCCGGCACGCCCCGCAGGATCCGCTCCGCCACGCGCGGTCGGCGTTGCGCACGCGCGACGCCCGCGATCCGCGTCAACGCCGAGGCGATCAGTGGCGTACCCTCGGCGAGCGCGACCGCCCGTCCCGCATCATGCGCCGCCGCTTCGTAGTCGCCGACATCCTCGTGTAGGCGCGAACGCTCGATCAACGACGGCGCGTCTTCAGCCCGCGCGAGCGCGGCGAGTGCGCCGCGGTAATCGCAGCGAGCGCGAAGCTCGAATGCATACCCGAGCGTCACGTGACCCTGCGGCTCACGCGTCGGCACGGATTACTAGTCTCATCGAACCGCTTCCGGCTGGCAAACGAGGCCACGCGATTTCTAGGGTCGCGTGACGGTGCGCTCAAGGCGTTCCTCCTCAGCGCCGATCGGAAGAGGGTGCGCTCGCTCATCGGAATCTGCATCGGGATGGGAAGCCTCGTAGGCGGCTTCGTTCCGATGCTCTGGGGCGACTCCGGCTTTTCGCTCGCCTCGGTCGCCACGACCGCTCTCGGCGCCGTTGCCGGGCTCTGGGTGGCCTTGAGACTCGAGGTCTAGTAGGCGCTCTTCCTGCCCGTGCGTAACTGAGCGCGAGTTCGGCCCCTCCCTCGTCGCGCGCGGTCGTTTAGCTCATCATGGGCCGTGCTGGACTCGAACCAGCGACCTTGGGATTAAAAGTCCCCTGCTCTAC
>DAINSN010000312.1:0-1884 GCA_036741295.1 Gaiellaceae bacterium | reverse complement strand
CCGGCGGCGAGGCCACGTTCGCGTCATTCAAGCTGCAGGTCTGCCTGCCGCCGCCCGCGGCTGCGACCTTCGGCGCGAAGTTGCTCGACGCCGCACTGACGGTGTCGAACGTCTTCACGGCGCCTAGCTCGCCCGGAGACTACGTCTGGCCGGCCTACTTTACGCCGTACTCCTCCGCTGCGGGCCCGGCGAATCCGGCCGGAACGGTGCAGTCGCGCGCGGTCGTCCGCCTTCCGGCAAGGATCACGCTGAAAGGGAAGATTACGAGCAAGAAGAAGCGCACGGCCAGCTTCACCGGATTGGTCACCGAGAACTCGGCCGGTGTCGCGGCAGCGCGCGTCCAGCTCCTGCTCGGCACCACGGTCGGCTTCACCGCGACGACGAAGGCGAACGGCTCGTATGCCCTCTCGCTGAAGAAGAAGGGCAAGAAGGGTACGACGACCTTCCGGGCTCGGGTGACCGTCCCGGCGCGGTCGATCACGGCGGCCGGCTGTGCACTGACGGTTCCGAACCTGCCGGCAGCCCCGGCCGGGTGCGTCAGCGCAATCGCAAGCCCGTTCACGGCCACCAGCGGAGCGGTCAAGATCAAGCTGTAGCGCTCCACCGCACCGAGTATCGGCGAGCGGGGCTCCACGGAGCCCCGCTCGGCGTTTCGCGGCGGCGCGCGAGCGGGTAGCGTCCGGGCATGACACGATCCCGCCTCCCGTTCGCGGTCGCGCTCGTCGCCGCCGCCGCACTCGTGCTCGCCGCAGCAGCCGCGCCGAGCCGCACCGCCCGTCGCCTCCTCGGCCAGCAGGCCACCTCGCATGGGCTCGTGGTCTGGCCGTTCGATTCGCGTCTGAGCGCCGCAAATGCGGATACGGGGATCGAGATCGTCGTTCCCGAAAACCAGCCTGCGGCGAAGGTGGTCGTGTACGTGCCCGGCGGCTACTCGCTTGACCTCGCGCTTCCGCCCGGCACGGAACTCGGCACCGCGGTCGCGAGCGCGACGACGAGCGCCGGCGCGGTGACGCTGCGCGGCACGCTCGTCGTGGACTCGCCGACGAGGTACGCGGCCGATCCGGCATCGATCGCCTGTGCGGGCGCCGCTCCGCACTCGACGGTTTGGCTCCTGCAGGTCGCGGCCGGAGCTACCTCCCTGACGGTCCCAGTCTTCGTCGACATCGCGAGCGGAGCCGACGGCGGGCTCGGCGTGTTCAAGCTCCAGTTTTGCCTTCCTCCGCCGGACGTCCCATCGTCCCCGGGTGGCGTGCCGTCCGGCTTGAGGATCACGGACATCTTTGCCGAGCTCACGCGCGGCGTAACGAATCCGCCGACACCATCCGAGTTTCTGTGGCGCGCACTTGTGACTCCATTTGTGCCCGGAACGGCAACGCAGAACTCCGCCGGCACTGACGAGGCGCGCTCCATCGTCGTGCTTCCCCAGGTACTCACACTGCAGGGCCGTTTCGACCGCAAGACGAAGTCGATCGTGCTGACGGGCTCGATGACACTCGCGGGCGGCAAAGTCGGCGCGGGCGTGGACGTCTTCGTGTTTGGAAGCACAAAACCAGTGCTGAGCACGTTCAAGCGGCTCGCACACGTCAAGACGACCAAGGGAAAGACCTACACCCACCGCCGCAAGTCGACAAAGACGATGTATTTCTTTTCGGCGGTCGAGGAGTACGCCTATGGCCCTCGCTGTGACACCGGCCCGTCGACGGCTCCCGCTGGGTGCGTCCAGGAGAGCATTCCGCTGGAGGCGTTTTCGCGTCTCGTGACAGTCAAGGTGCCCAAGCCGAAGAAGTAGCCTCTACGTCGTGGCGGCGATACGCCTCGGCACCTGCTCGTGGGCCGACGAAGGCCTGGTCAAGACGTGGTATCCGAAGGGCGTCTCCTCGGCGG
>DAINSN010000311.1:0-1886 GCA_036741295.1 Gaiellaceae bacterium | reverse complement strand
CTGAACTTGAAGGGTGGTTTCTCCTTCAATTCCGAATCACCTCGAGCACTTCGTCGCGCTTGCGCTCCATCAGGTCGGGAGAGAGCGCCTCGAGGTTCAGGCGCAGCAGCGGCTCGGTGTTGGACGGCCGGACGTTCATGTGCCAGTCCTCTGCGTCCACCGAGAGGCCGTCGAGGTGGGAGACGGTGCCTTCGGGGCCGAAGCGCTCCTTCAGCTCCTGCAGCTTCAGCGCCACGTCGTCGACGGGCGTGTTCAGCTCGCCGGTGATGAAGTAGCGCTCGCGGTATGCCGTCAGGATCTCCGAGAGCTTCTGGCCGCGCTTGGAGACGAGCTCCAGCATGAGCAGGAACGGGATGACACCGGAGTCGGCACGGGAGAACTCCTGGAAGTAGTAATGGCCGGAGACCTCGCCTCCGAAGACGGCGCCCTCCTCGCGCATGCGGTGCTTGAAGAACGCGTGGCCGACACGATTGACGAGCGGAACGCCGCCGGCGCGCTCAATCGTCTGCGGCACCGCCCAGCTCGCGCGCACGTCGTAGAGGATCTTCGCGCCCGGCGCTTTCTCGAGTATCGACTCGGCGAGCAGTGCAGTGACGAAGTCGCCGGGAACGAACTCGCCGGTGTCGTCGACGAAGAAGCAGCGGTCGGCGTCCCCGTCGAACGCAATGCCCAGGTCGGCCCGTTCCGTCCTTACCTTCTCGATGATGAACTCGCGATTTTCCGGGAGCAGCGGGTTCGGCTCGTGGTTCGGGAAGGTCCCGTCCGGTTCGAAGAAGTAGGGCACGGCCTTGATCGGCAGGCGCTCGAGAACAGGCGGAAGCATGACGCCGCCCATGCCGTTCGCCGCGTCGATCACGATGCGCAGCGGCTTCACCGCATCGACGTCGATGAAGGCCAGGACGGCGTCGACCCACCGCGGCCAGATGTCCTCCTCGCGGACATGTCCTGGGGTCTGACCCTTGGGCACGTCCTCGAGGGCCATGGCCCGCGTGCGAATGTCCATCAGACCCGAGTCGCCGCCGACCGGCAGAGCGCCCCGACGCACGATCTTCATGCCGGTGTACTCCTTCGGATTGTGCGAGGCGGTGACCATGATCCCGCCCTCGAGGTCGCGATCACCGACGGCGAAATAGACCATCTCGGTCCCGACCATGCCGACGTCGACGACGTCGGCGCCGGAATCCGCCGCACCTCGGATGACGGCCTCGGCCATCGACGGCGACGAGAGCCGCATGTCGCGGCCTACAGCAAGCGCCCGGGGCTCGAACTCGTCGACGTACGCGCGGCCGATCGCGTAGGCGCCGGCCTCGTCAAGCTCGTCGGGATAGATCCCCCGCACGTCGTAGGCCTTGAAAACCTTCGGATCGAGCACGGCGGGGATGCTAGTGGGCGAGACGAAGGGCTGAACGATTCCCAGTCCGACCTCGTCCACCTAGAAAGAGGGGCGGCGCTCAAAGCACCGCCCCTCGCTCGACGCTCCGCCTGGACCGAGTTCAGCGCACCTTCTTAGCCCTCGCTGAAGCTGCTGGAGAAGACCTCGTACGGTGGTGGAGTGCCTGTCGAGTATTCGGCGACAACACCGGTCTCGAAGAAGCATTCGCCGCCGAACGATAAACCGATCGTCTGGACGTTCCGAATTGCCTTTTCGAAGGCTGCCAGGACTTCAGGGTTGCTGCCCCTCTGGCCGTTCCAGTCCGACCACTCGCTCGGATCGGACATGGTTGCGATGATGGTCTGCGCAGATTGGCTCCCGGTAAGCAGCTTGACATCTATCGGGTTCGACCACCAGAACTGGGTGTAAAAGCCCGCCGGAGGTGAACCAACACTGGAGCCCGATGCCGACGGTGAGACGAAGTAGAACCTGACGGCGGCGGGTGCATTCCCCA
>DAINSN010000310.1:0-1909 GCA_036741295.1 Gaiellaceae bacterium | reverse complement strand
TCGCGCTCGACATCGTCACGGTCGCGCTGCGCGCGGCGCTGTTCGAACGTCACCGCCAGTTTGAGGATGCGCGAGCCTTCGATCTCGAGCACGTCGAAGCGCATGCCGTCATGGTTGATCGTGTCACCTGCCTCAGGTTGGCGCCCGAGCAAACCGAAGACAAAGCCGGCCATGGTGTGGTAGTCCTCGTCCGGCATTTCGGTCTTGAACCGTTCGTTGAAGTCGTCGATCGGGAACGTCCCGTCGATGATCACCGTGTCCTCGTCGATCTGCTCGATGGATTCGTCCGGGAGGTCGAACTCGTCTTCGATGTCGCCGACGATCTCCTCGAGGAGATCCTCGAGCGTGACGATCCCCTCCATGTCGCCGTACTCGTCGACGACGATCGCCATGTGCTGGTTCGCGCGACGGAATTCCGCGAGCAGCGCCGCGAGATCCTTCGTCTCCGGGACGATGTGCGCGGGTCTGATGATGTCCTCCACCTTGAGGTCGTGCATGCCGCGATCGCGCAGCGCTCGGAAGAGATCGCGGACGTGCAGGATGCCGACGACGTTGTCGAGCGACTCGCGGTAGACGGGATACCGCGTGTACGGCGAGTCCATCACCGCTTCGAGGCATTGCTCCGGCGGGAGATCGATGGAGAGCGCCACGACTTCAGGTCGCGGCACCATCACGTCCTTCGCCTCCTTGTCGGCGAAATCGAAGACTTTGTAGAGCATCTCCTGCTCTTGCTGCTCAATCTCGCCGTGCTCCGTCGACTGCGAGACGAGCATGCGCAGCTCCGCTTCTGAGAGGACGTCGTTGTCCGCGCCGGGCGGCTTCAGGCCGAGCCAGTGCAGGACGATCTCCGTCGAGCCCTCTAGGAACCACACGACCGGCCGCATGACGATGAAGAAGAAACGCACCGGCGCCGACACGAACAACGCTGTTCCTTCGGAGTGTCCAAGCGCGATTCCCTTTGGCACGAGCTCGCCGATGACGACGTGCAGAAAGGTCAGGATCAGGTACGCGAGCAGGACGGCGAGCAGCGTTGCCATCACGTTGTTGAACAGGCGCGACAACGCCACCTCGCCAAGCGCACCGATGCCCAGCGAAGTGAGCGTCACTCCGAGCTGCATCGCGGCGATGAACCGCGGTGGATCGGACGTGATGCGCAGCACGTCGCGTGCGCGGCGGTTGCCCTGGTGCTGCAACTCGACGATGCGCGTCCGCCGTGCCGTCACGAGGCCGTATTCGGCCGCGACGAAGAAGGCGTTCAGCAGGATCAGAACGCCGACGGCGACGAGCTCGAAGAGAATCGTCACGCCCCGACCCCGTGGGCGGTGGTACTAGGCGGGATTTCGTCGTCCAACTACGGAGAAGTATAGGAAACACGGTTGTCGTCACCGCTGCGGGCGGCCCGGCCCTCACGGACAAGCCTCTCCAGGTGCGAAAGGGTCTCGGCGACGGCGAATCGGCGCTGGGTGGGCGCCAGCTCGCGCCCGAACACTTCGAGAGACACCTCGTAGGCCGTGCGCGGTTCCGTGGAGAGCGCCGCCGCGTGGTCGTCCAACCTGATCCGGTGGTGCTCGATCAACTCGCGGGCCCGCCCGGCCGCGTCGTGAATCGGCTCGCCGTGGCCCGGATAGACCACACGCGGCGCGAGCTCGATTGTGCGCTCCAGTGACGCGAGGTAGTCGCCAAGCGGATCCGGGCGGCTCTCGGGATAGAGCCCGACCGCCGGCGTGATCCTCCGCAGCAGGTGGTCGCCGGCGATCAGCACGCCGTCGCGAAGGAAGCCCAGGTGGCCGTCAGCGTGGCCGGGAAGCTCGAGGACCTGCCAGCCGCCGACCTCGCTGCCTTCATAGAGGAGGTCGGGATCGATCGCGTAGCGGATGAACGGCGCGAACGCGTGCCCCTGGACGATCAG
>DAINSN010000309.1:0-1943 GCA_036741295.1 Gaiellaceae bacterium | reverse complement strand
CTAGTCCGTGTCCGCGTTCCGCCGGGTGCTGTCGCCGTTCCGGCTCGCGTCGGCTGGGCTCATCGTGCTGGTCGCGACGCTCGTCATTCTGGTCACGCGCGGAACCGACCAATACCTCGAGATCCCGGACAACGCTCACCCACTCGCCGACCTCGTGCAGGTCCCGGGCGCGAAAGCACAGGAGGACGGCGGCGGGATCTACTACGTCGACATCCTGCTCAGGCCGGCGTCACTGCTCGAATCGCTCGTCTCGGTCGTTCGGCCCGAAGGATCCGACCTGATCGATCGCACGCAGATCGTGCAGCCCGGAGTCTCCGATCAAGAACGCACTCAGCTCGACCTCGCGACCATGAAGGTCTCCCAGGAGGTCGCCTCCGTCGTCGCCTTGCGTCAGCTCGGTTATCGCGTGCCCATCGGACCTGCCGGCGTCCGCATCGTTGCCGTGACTGCCGGCTCACATGCAGCCGGCGTGCTGCGGACCGGCGACGTCATCGTCGCGGCGAACGGGAAGCCCGTGCACACGCGCACGGATCTTGCCGCCGTGTCCGCCCACCTCAAGCCCGGGGACACGGTCAAGATCGCGGTCCGGCGCGGCGGCAAGATGCTCACGTTCTCCATCCGAACGATCGCCGACAGCCAGGATCCGAAGCGGGCGATCATCGGCGTGTTGCCGATCCAGGCCCTGCACGTCCAGCTGCCGTTCCCGATCAAGTTCAACCTCCGCAAGGTCGGCGGGCCGTCGGCCGGGCTCGCCTTCGCGCTCGAGCTACTGGAGAAGAAGGGACGCGACGTCGACCACGGCTACAAGATCGCCGCGACCGGCGAGATCCAGCTCGACGGATCGGTGACGAGCATCGGCGGCATCAAGCAAAAGACGATCGGCGCGCGAAAATCCCACGTCGACGTGTTCCTGGTGCCGGTCGATGGGGACAACGCACGCGATGCGAAGCGCTACGCGAATGGGCTTCGCATCATCCCTGTGAAGAGTTTTCAACAGGCGTTGCAGGCGCTGGCAACGCTGCCGCCCAAAAGCTAAAACCGAGCAGTTTTCGGCAAGATTGAATCTGCCGGAAAATGCTGAGTTTTCGTCTGCGAGAACCTTGTCTGCGTTCGCCGCCTTCGTAGTATCACCCGTTGTTACTGCGGCCCTAATTTCTAGGCAGGGGAGAAAATTGAGCAAGCCGAACCAACTGACGTGCGACGACTGCTACTTCCGTCGCGCCGGGCTCTGTGCCCTTCCGACCGACGCACCCTGCCCCACCTTCCGGCTCAACAGCCGGGGGTCTCTCGTTCCACCCCGCCAGCCGCGGCTCGTACCGAGGCCGCTCGGCGATTTCGCCCAGGTGGCGGCGGGCTAGACGGTTACGGGTTCCCGGACGAGGGCTGCGAGCCTGCGCACGCCTTCTCTGATCTCGTCCGGGGAGACAAAACTGAACGCAAGCCGGGCCGTGTTCGAGGCGCCGCCGAAGTCCGCGCCGGGCACGAACGTGACGCCCGCCGCGGCTGCACGCTCGAGCAACGCGCCGGCATCGGCGCCTTCGGGCAGCTCGAGCCAGACGAAGTAGCCGCCCTGCGGTCGGCTCCAACGCGCGTCAGGAAGCTCGCTTTCCAGCGCTTCGAGCATCGCGTCGCGACGGACGCGCAGGAGCGCCGTCACGCGTTCGAGGTTCGGCTCGAAGTTGCCGCGCCGCAAGAACTCGAACACCGTCGCCTGTCCGAGCAGGACCGGCGTGATGTACGTGGACGTCGCCAGTGCCTCGAGCTCCTGCTCGAGACCCGGCGGCAGGACGAAGTAGCCGACCCGCAGCCCGGGCGCGATCGTCTTCGAGAAGGAGGACGAGTACGCGACCTGGGTTCCGCCGTCGAGCTCGAAGAGCGTCGGCGGCGCCTCGCCGTCGAAGCGGACGAGGCCATAGGGATCGTCCTCCAGCACGAGCAGCTCC
>DAINSN010000308.1:0-1974 GCA_036741295.1 Gaiellaceae bacterium | reverse complement strand
CGAGAGCTGGTCATCGGCGACATCCCGGCGAACGCGAACGGTGGCGGCGAGGCGCCGACCGTGATGATCTACGGGCACTACGACGTCCAGCCGCCGGCCCCGCTCGACCTCTGGGAGACGCCGCCGTTCGAGCTCTCCGAGCGCGACGGCTGGTACTACGCGCGCGGCATCGCAGACGACAAGGGCCAGCTCTTCACGCTCCTGAAAGCGGCTCAGCTGCTCCGAGAGCAGAACGCGCTCCCCGTCAACATCAGGGTCGTCTCCGACGGTGAGGAGGAGATCGGCGGCCACACGGTCGTCGACTTCCTCGAAGCCGACGAGCGCGGCGCCGACGCCTGCATCATCTTCGACGGCGGCATGACACGCGCCGAGCAGCCGGAGTTCGGGCTGGCAACGCGCGGGCTGGTCGCCTTCCATCTGAAAGTGAAGACGGGCGAGCGCGACATGCATTCCGGGTATTACGGCGGTGCGGCGCTCAACGCCATTCACGTGCTCATGCAGGGACTGTCGGCTGTGACCGCGCGCGATGGATTGTTGCCCGACCAGCTCCGCGTCGGCCGCGCACCGTTGAGCCAGCTCGAGGTCGACAGTCTCAAGAAGCTCCCGAAAGGCTGGGAGATCCTCGACGAGGCAGGTGCGACGCCGCTCGACGCCAAAGCCGCGGAGGATTTCTACGACCGCACGTGGGCGGAGCCTTCGCTCGACGTGAACGGCATTCGCGGCGGCAAGCCCGAGTTCGTCAACACAACGTTGATCGTCGAGGCCGAGGCGCGGTTCACCCTCCGCCTCGCGCCGGGTCAGGATCCCGAGACGATCGCTGCGTCGGCGGAGAAGCTCATCCGGGCGGCGATGCCCGATGCGGCCGAGGTGGAGCTGATTCGCGAAAACTCCGCCGCGCCCGGCGTCTTCGCTCCGGACTCGAAGGCGATCCAGCTCGGGATGGAGGCGTTCAAGAAGGCGACCGGCGTGAGCCCGTTACTCGTGCGCGTCGGCGGCACCCTGCCGATCTATCCCGCGCTGGCCGCGAAGGGGATTCCGACGATCGGGACCGGCTTCGCTCTGCGCGAGAGCAACGTGCACTCGCCGAACGAGCGGTTGCGCGTCCAAGACATCGACCGTGCGGTCGCCGCCGCATCGGAGCTCTACCGGGGTCTGGCCGCTCTTGGCTGATCCGCGCTATCCGACGCCGATCGCCGCCGAGCTCTCGGACGACGTGCTCGACCGTTTTCTGCGCTACGTCCAGGTCGATACGCAGTCGGACGACGACTCCGAGACGTACCCGAGCACGGCGAAGCAGCTCGACCTCGGCAAGATGCTTGCCGACGAGCTGCGCGAGATCGGGCTCGAGGACGTCGAGCTCACCGAGCACGGCTATGTCTTCGCGACGGTGCCCGGCTCGGCGGGCCCGACGGTCGGGCTGATCGCTCACATGGACACGAGCTCCGACGAATCGGGCACGAATGTGAAGCCGCAGGTCATTCGGAACTACGAGGGCGGCGACATCGTCCTGCCGGGCGACCCGCGCAAAGTGTTGCGACCGAGCGAGAACCCGATCCTCGCGGAGCGGGCCGGCCACGACATCGTCACGACCGACGGGACGACGCTTCTCGGCGCGGACGACAAGGCCGGCGTCGCCGAGATCATGGGCGCGGTCGCATACCTCGCCGCGCACCCGGAGATCGAACACGCTCCCATCCGCGTCGGCTTCACCGTCGACGAGGAGGTGGGGCGCGGCGTCGATCACTTCGACATCGAGGAGTTCGGCGCCGACTTCGCGTACACGCTGGACGGTTCGGAGATCGGACGCATCGACGACGAGACGTTCTCGGCCTCCGAGGTGCGCATCCGGATCGAAGGTCACAGCGTCCATCCGGGAACGTCGAAAGGGAAGATGATCAACGCGATCAAGCTCGCCGCCCGGATCGTCGAGCGGCTGCCGCAGGAGGAGCGCTCGCCCGAGACGACGGAGGGACG
>DAINSN010000307.1:0-1987 GCA_036741295.1 Gaiellaceae bacterium | reverse complement strand
GAGCTAGCCGGGCTCGAACCGGCGACCTCCTGGGTGCGATCCAGGCGCTCTCCCAGCTGAGCTATAGCCCCGCGGTCGGCGAAGTGTAGCTTCCGCTTGTGGAGACCGGGCGCGTCGAGGCCTTCAGCGACGGCGTCTTCGCCATCGCGATCACGCTCCTGATTCTGTCGGTCGGCATCGAGCAGGCACCAAAGGGCGATCTCGGTACGTATCTCGTCGATCTCTGGCCCGCCTACGTCGCCTACGCAGTGAGCTTCCTGACGATCGGGATCATGTGGGTGAACCACCACCTGCTCTTCGACAACTTCGCGCGTGTCGACAGGCCGATGCTCCTGCTCAACATCCTCCTGTTGATGCTGATCGC
This sequence comes from Gaiellaceae bacterium, assembly GCA_036741295.1. Taxonomy (GTDB): domain Bacteria; phylum Actinomycetota; class Thermoleophilia; order Gaiellales; family Gaiellaceae; genus 3-1-20CM-4-69-9. The sequence goes on along the minus strand of DAINSN010000307.1, from coordinate 1,623 downwards.
GTTCGTGCCGTTTCCGACCCACGTCGTCGCGGAATTCGCGCGCTCCGAGGTCGACCGCCGAGATGCGGCGCTTCTGTACGGGCTCACGATGACGGTCACCGCGATCCTTTTCTTCGCTCTGTGGATGTACGGATCGCGCCGGCTCCTCCGCGCGAACGCCGATCCGCGCGTGGTGAGCGGCATCACGCGCAGCTATCTGCCTGGAACACCGCTCTATGCGACCGCCACGCTCCTGGCGTTCGCCAGCTCCATCGCGAGCCTGATCATGTTCGCCGCGATTGCGCTGTTCTATGCGCTCTCAGCCGCGTTGTTCGGTCGCACAGATTCGACCGTCGCCCGCACCGCTTCGTCGGGAGAGCCTCCTTCATAGGCTGCGGAGCCGAGCAGCACCATCAACCCGGACTCGGTTCCTGCCAGGCGTACCTGCTCTGCGGCGTTCCGCGGCCCCACTCCACCACCGAGGACGGCGACGGCGCGCGCAACTCCCAGGTCACGGTGACAGGCCTCGATCTGCGCGTGGACGTCCTCGGGCGTGTCGTAGACGCTGCCGGTGAACGATCCGACCTGGACGAAGTCTGCGCCGCACAACCGCGTCAGCTCCGCGATCACGCTTGGCGCGACGCCCAACGCCGGTCCACGTGCCCACAGCGCAGCACCGACCCGATGCGCAAAGATCGGCACGCCGAGCTCCTCCGAGCGCAGTGCGCGCAACGAGTCCAACCCCTGCGCGAACGCGTTCACCATCACCGCGCCCGCACCCAGTTCGACGGCGCGGCGCGCCCGCTGCAACAACGACTCCACCGGGCCTGTGACGTTCGCGGCATAGCGGATGCCGTCCGGAAGCACAGCCGAGACCGCGCGCACGCGTTCCTCGAGCGGGCACGACGCGGGATCGCCGAGCAACTCGTCGTCCTTGATCAGGTCGGCGCCGCCGGCCGCGAGCGCCGAGGCGACCGCGGCCACCTCGGCTGGAGCGAGCCCGAGCGACGGCTTGACGATCGCGCCGACGAGCACCTCGTCAGGCGCAGGGAATGCCGGGCCGGGTAAAAGACCGGCAGGCCATTCCACGGCGACGAGCCGGCACCGCGTGAAGGCGGAACTGTCGGCCCATTCGCCCGCGAACAGCGAGGAGACGAGCAGCGTGACATCGCCACCCCAGTCGGACGCCGGAAATTCGAGCACCGCCCGCCCAGCGTCCTGCGCGACAACACGTGCGCGCACGTGCTCGGGCCCGTCGGCGCGGCCGACGGACTCGATCAGCGCGAGCGTCTCGGCCGCTTCGGGCGGGTCGAGCTCGTAGGTGGCCCGGATCACTCAGGCGAACGCTAAAGCGGAACGTGTCCTCACGCTCCGTGAGCTGAACCGCGCCCTGCTCGAAAGGCAACTGCTGCTGAAACGGCGGCGCCTGGCCGCGCCAGGTGCGATCGAACGGCTCTGCGCTCTACAGGCGCAGTACTCGCCATCGCCGTACATCGCACTCTGGTCAAGGGTCATGGGCTTCCGCAAAGAACAGTTGACGCAGGCCCTGGAGGAACGAAAGGTCGTCAAGTCCACCCTGTTTCGGATCACGCTGCACATGACGAGTGCGCGCGACTATCCGTACTTCGCCGCCGCCTGGCTGCC
>DAINSN010000306.1:0-1999 GCA_036741295.1 Gaiellaceae bacterium | reverse complement strand
GCGTTGAGCTACGAGCAGGTCGAGTTGTTGCCGCCGCGGGCGCGCTGCGGACTCCGTTCCGCCGGCTCGCTCGCGACGTTAAACAAGGGGCCGACGCTAGCTCACGCGCCTCGCGCTTTCGTCCAACCGCCGGAGGGGTAGCCGGCTCTGGTGTCGCAGAAGAGCCGAAAGGCGACGGTTTGGCCACTGGCCCGTGTAAGTAGCTCGGCGTCCGCGCCTCACGCCCGACATGGGCGGCTTCCTCCGAATGAGAGTACGGCTGTCCTCGCGCTCAAGTGAGAGCCACGTGTTCGAGTCAGTGATTGACATTCGGCCAAGACCGTCGCAAACTGGGGTTACCGACGCCGTCGAACAGGAGGGGGCAGCTTGATGTTCCGGGACGCGAGACTTGGACTGCTTCTGGTTCTCGGCGCAGCGCTGTTTGCGCCGGGCGCCGCAGGAGCAGGACCGCCGAACCTGCCACCACGGCCGAATCTGCCGGATCGCTTCGTGTGCGCGGCGCCGGGCCAGGATGCAACGCGTTGTCACGCCCGCGTCGTCACCGACGCAGGTGGCACGCCGCTCGCATCGTCCGGGCCGGTCGGGTACGGGCCCGCCCAGTTCCAGACCGCATACGGACTCCCGTCCGCGAGTGCCGGCAGCGGACAGACGATCGGCATCGTCGACGCCTACGACGACCCGACCGCCGAGAAGGACTTGGGCACGTACAGCTCGACCTTCGGTCTTTCGGCCTGCACGACCGCGAACGGCTGCTTCAAGAAGGTGAACCAGACGGGCGGCACCACCTATCCCAAGAAGAACGGCGGCTGGGCGCTCGAGATCTCGCTCGACGTCCAGATCGCGCACGCGGTTTGTCCGAACTGCAAGATCCTGCTAGTCGAGGCGAGCTCGAACAGCTTCACGAACCTGCTGACCGCCGAGGACTACGCGACCTCGCACGCCAACGTCGTCTCAAACTCCTGGGGCGGCGGCGAGTCGTCGAGCGAGACCGGCTACGACAGCCACTTCAACCATCTGGGCGTGCCGATCACGGTCTCCTCGGGGGACAACGGCTACGGCGTCGAGTATCCGGCCGCGTCGCAGTACGTGACCGCGGTCGGCGGGACGACGCTCAACCTCAACGCCGACAACACGCGCTCCAGCGAGACCGCGTGGAGCGGCGCGGGGAGCGGTTGTAGCGCCTACGAGGCGAAGCCGTCCTGGCAGCACGACAGCGGCTGCGCGCGGCGGACCGTCGCCGATGTCTCGGCCGACGCGGATCCGAACACGGGCGCCGCCGTCTACGACTCGACGCCCTACTGCCTCATCGGCAACTTCTTCTGCACGACGGGCTGGTACCAGGTCGGCGGGACGAGCCTCGCATCACCGCTGATCGCGGCCGTCTACGCCCTCGCGGGGAATGCCGCCGTCACCACGTACGGGTCCTTTCCTTACTCGAACACCTTGTGGCTGTACGACGTCACCTCGGGCAGCAACGGCACCTGCGGCGGTAGCTACCTCTGCACCGCCGGCCTCGGGTACGACGGCCCCAGCGGCCTCGGAACTCCGATCGGGACCGGAGGCTTCTAGCGGAGCGAGCGAGTCTCGGACGCAGAGGAGGAGGCCTGTTGGTCTCGCGGCTCCTCCTCTGTGTCTTCTTCGCTCTTGTCGCAACCGCGGTCGCGAGCGCCGCGCCCCGCGCGACCACCGACCTGAACATCGTCGTCTGGCCGCACAGCAAAGGCGGCACCGGCGTGAAGAGGTGGACTCTTCGGTGTGGGCCGGTCGGCGGCACTCTCCCGAACGCCGCGCGGGCATGCCGCAAGCTCGCGCCGCTCGCGCGTCCGTTCGCGCCCGTTCCCGCCGGCGTGGCCTGCTCGGACGTCTACAGCGGTCCTCAGGTCGCGCGCGTCCAAGGGACATTCCGGGGACGGCGTGTCTCGGCAATGTTCAAGCGCACGGATTCGTGCGAGACCGCGCGCTGGGCGCGGGTCGGCTTCCTCTTTCCAATCCGCATACG
>DAINSN010000305.1:0-2002 GCA_036741295.1 Gaiellaceae bacterium | reverse complement strand
TGGAGCGCCGGATGCTCGTCACCCGTAAGCGCGATCACGCACATGCTCGGATGGTCGCGCCGGAGCCTGGCGACCGCAGACACGCCGTCGAGCCGCGGCATGTGCAGGTCGATGACCACCGCGTCCGGCGACAGCTCGTCCGCGAGCTCGATCGCGGCGAGGCCGTCGAGAGCGGTGCCGACGACCGCAAGCTCGGGCTGGCGCTCGATCAACGGTGAGAGCGCTTCCAGGAAGGGGGCGTCGTCGTCCGCAAGGAGAACTCGGATGGTGCCTGCCGCATCGGCCTCCCCCATGGATCCGCAAGTTAGCCTTGTTGGCCGTGTCTTTTCAACCACCTCCCCGAAAAGTCGCCGTGATCGGTGCGACACTCGACCTGGGCGCCGGGCGCCGGGGCGTTGACATGGGCCCTTCCGCGATCCGCTATGCAGGGCTGGCCGCTCGCCTCGCCGAGCTCGGGTACGAGTACGTCGACCTGGGAAACGTCGAGACTGCGGTCGCAGAGGCCACGGAGACCGGGGACGAGCATGCCCGCTTTCTGCCCCAGATCAAGGAGACGTCGCAGCGGATCGCCCAGCTCGTGTGGCGTGCGGCGCGTGACGCATTCGTTCCCGTCGTGCTCGGGGGTGACCACTCGGTCGCCCTGGGAACCCTCGCCGGCCTGCGCGAGGAGCACGGCCCGGGCGGCGCGATCTGGTTCGACGCGCACGGGGATCTGAACAGTCCCGAGACGAGCCCGACCGGCAACGTGCACGGGATGGTGCTCGCCGCAGCGCTCGGTCTCGCGGGCGATCGTTTTCGCGGCGAGGGCTGGGGCCTACCCGCGCTCGAGCCGGGACGTGTCGCACTCGTGGGCGTCCGCGCACTGGACGAAGGCGAGCGCGAACTGCTGGGCGGCCTCGATGTGAAGGTGTTCACGATGAGCGACCTCGATCGTCTTGGCGTCGAGCATGCGGTTCGCGAGGCGCTCGCACACGTGGCCGGCCCCGGCTTCGTTCACGTCAGCCTCGACATGGACGCGCTCGATCCCGACGTGGCGCCGGGTGTCGGGACACCGGTACGCGGCGGCTTGTCCTACCGTGAAGCGCACCTCGCCATGGAGCTCGTTGCAGAGTCCGGCCTCGCATCCTCCCTCGACGTCGTCGAGGTGAACCCTGTGCTCGACCGCGAGAACGAGACCGGCAAGCTCGCAGTAGAGCTAGTCGCGAGCGCGTTGGGCGCGCGCATCCTCTAGAAACCGTTCGACCGAGTCCGCGGTCTCTTCGTACGCGTCCCAGTAGACCATGTGTCCGCCGGGAACCTCGACGACCTCGATCAGGTCGCCGAGCGCGGCCCGGTAGGCCTCGATCTGGTCTTCGCGCACGAGGCCGAACTCGCCCGCATGGACGAGCAGGGTCGGCACGCGCAGCGTCTCGGGCGGCGGCGGCGGAGTGGTGAGCTCGCCGTACATCGAGACGACGGCGCTCTGGCAGTAGCGGAACCGAAAGCGGCCGTCGGGGTGTTGCAGCAAGTGTTCGCGCATCTCTTCCTCGAGATGTTCGCGCGGCGTCGGCACACCGGTCTCGAGTCGTGCCACGATTGCATCCTCCGCCGAATCGAATGCGCGGTCGGCGCGCTCGCGTTCCGCGAAGTCGAAGCCGACGTGCGGCAGAAGCTGGATCGCGGGGTCGAGCAGCACGACACGCTCGACGCGGTCCGGTGCGAGGACCGCCAACTCGAGCACGAGCCGGCCACCGAACGAGTGGCCGATCCACTGCGCACGGCGAACGCCGGCTGCATCGAGCGTCTCCAGCACGTCGTGCGCGTGGGTGGCGAAGGTCCAGGGCGGTTCCCACCCGGAGCTGCCGTGCCCGCGCAGATCGGGAGCGAGAACGCGGAAGTGCCCGGCGAGCCGTTCCTCTGCGAGCCTGCGAAAGCGGCGCCCGTGCGCGTTCACGCCGTGGAGGCAGACGACCGGAGGCGCAGACGGATCGCCCCACTCGTGCAGGTTGAGCTCCATCAGCGC
>DAINSN010000304.1:0-2019 GCA_036741295.1 Gaiellaceae bacterium | reverse complement strand
CTCGCGCTCGAGGACGGCACGGTCTTCCGCGGCGACTCCGTCGGAGCAGAGGGCTTCGCCGTCGGCGAGGCGGTGTTCACCACCGCCATGACCGGTTACCAGGAAGTCGTCACCGATCCGAGCTTCACCGAGCAGCTCGTGTGCTTCACGGCGCCGATGGTGGGGAATTACGGCGTCGCCGAGGGCCGGTCCGAGTCGGCCCGGCCGCATGCTCGCGCCGTGCTGATGCGCGAAGCGCGCGGCCCTGCGTGGACTGACTGGCTGCACGAACGCGGCATCGTCGCGCTCAGCGGAATCGATACCCGTTCCCTGGTGCTGAAGCTGCGGGAGGCGGGGGCGATGCGCGCGGTCGCGGTCGCCGGTGACGGCTCTGCCGAGCAGGCCGTCTCGGTCGCGCGGTCGCAGCCGTCGATGGCGGGACGCGCGCTCGCAGCCGGGGTCTCGACTCCGAGGCCGTACATCTACTCAGACGCCGGGCTCGTGCGCATCGCAGTCGTCGATTACGGCTGCAAGCGCTCCATCCTTCGACGCGTCGCGGGTGCGGGCGCCGCCGTGACCGTGTTTCCACACGACGCGACCGCAGACGAGCTGCTCCGTTTCGACGCCGTGCTCCTCTCGAATGGCCCCGGCGACCCCGAGCCGCTCGAGGACGAGATCGCCGTCGTGCGAGAGCTGATCGGCCGCGTGCCGCTCCTCGGGATCTGCCTCGGGCACCAGCTGCTCGCACTCGCCGCCGGGCACGAGACGTACAAGCTTCCGTTCGGTCACCGCGGCGCGAACCATCCAGTTCTGGAACGCGCATCGGGGCGCGTGCTCGTCACGAGTCAAAACCACGGCTTCGCGGTCGCGCCGTCGGAGTCACGCGAGGCGACCTACGTGTCGCTGTACGACGGCACCGTCGAGGGGTTGGACTTTCCGCTCGAGTACGCACGCTCGGTGCAGTTCCATCCGGAGGCAGGGCCCGGCCCGCACGATGCCTGGCCGATCATCGAACGATGGGTCGAGGAGGTGGCGTATGCCCAGGCGGCGTGATCTCGAGTCGATCTGCCTGATCGGCTCGGGGCCGATCGTGATCGGGCAGGCGTGCGAGTTCGACTACGCAGGCTGCCAGGCGTTGAAGGTCCTGCGGGAGGACGGCTTCCGCACGATCGTCGTGAACTCGAACCCCGCGACGATCATGACCGACCCCGGGTTCGCCGATCGCACCTATCTCGAGCCGCTCGACCTCGAGGGCGTCGCCGACGTTCTCGGACGCGAGCGCCCCGACGCCCTGCTGTCGACGATGGGCGGTCAGACCGCGCTCAACCTTGCGAGAGAGTTGGCAGAGGCGGGCGTCCTGGAAGATCTCGGCGTCGAGCTGATCGGAGCACCGCTCGACGTCATTCGGCGTGCAGAGGACCGCGAGCTCTTCCGCGACGCCGTTCGCTCGGTCGGTTTGCGCACGCCGAACTCGCGCATCGTGACCGATGTATCCCAGTTGGCCGGTCTCGCGACCCCCGCGGTCGTGAGACCGGCATTTACGCTCGGCGGTCACGGCGGCGGCTTCGTCGAGACGACGGAGCAGCTGCGCCGCCAGGTCGAGATCGGAATCGCCGAGAGCCCGATCGGACAGGTGCTGGTAGAGGAGTCGGTACGCGGCTGGGACGAGTTCGAGCTCGAGGTCGTGCGCGACCGCAAGGACAACGTGGTGATCGTCTGCTCGATCGAGAACATCGACCCGATGGGTGTCCACACCGGGGACTCCGTGACGGTCGCGCCGCAGATGACGCTGTCGGATCACGCGTATCAGGAGCTTCGCGACGCCGCGGCCGCCGTGGTTCGGGCGGTGGGCGTCGAGTGCGGCGGATCGAACATCCAGTTCGCCCGCGAGCGTGACACCGGCGAGCTTCGGGTGATCGAGATGAACCCCCGCGTCTCGCGCTCCTCGGCGCTCGCCTCGAAGGCGACCGGCTACCCGATCGCCAAGGTGGCCGCGAAGCTCGCGGTCGGCTACACGCTCGACGAGATCCCGAACGACCT
>DAINSN010000303.1:0-2037 GCA_036741295.1 Gaiellaceae bacterium | reverse complement strand
ACGCACACGACGTGGCGCGCCCGCCGCTGCTGATCCTGGAAACGGTCCGCGCGTTTCTCGACGGGCACGGACTTGGATCGGGCGGCCTGCAAGCGCACCGGATCGGCGAAGGCGGCGGCTCGAACTTCTCCTTTCTGCTCGAGCGGGACGACGGAACGCGGTACGTGCTGCGCCGCCCGCCGCGACCGCCGTTGCCGCCCTCGGCGCACGACGTCGTGCGCGAGTCGGGCTTGCAACTCGCGCTCGCACCGCTCGGGATCCGCGTCCCCAACATCCGCGCGGTCTGCGAGGACGACTCCCTGCTCGGCGTCCCGTTCTACGTCATGGACTACATCGACGGAGACGTGATCACAACCGCTTTGCCGCCGCCGCTCGATCAGGATCCCGCGACGCGGCGCCGGCTGGCGGACGACCTGGTCGACACGCTCGTGGAGATCCATGCGGCCGATGTCGGGAACCAGGCGCTGGCCGCGTTCTCGAGACCTGGGAATTACAACGAGCGCCAGGTGCGCCGGTTCTCGCAGCTGTGGGAGCTCAACCAGACGCGCGACCTGCCGACTGTGGTGAAGGTCGGGCAATGGCTCGCCGCGCACGTGCCCGAGCAACTCCCGGCAACCGTCGTGCACGGCGACTACCGCCTCGGCAACATGATCGTCACGCACGAGGAGCCGGAGCGCATCGCGGCCGTGCTCGACTGGGAGATGGGCGCGATCGGCGACCCTCGCGCCGACGTCGGCTATCTCGTTGCGACTTACAGCGAGCCGGGAGGCCGCGCGAATCCGCTCGGCACATCGCCGGTCACGGCAACGGCGGGGTTCCCTTCGCGGAGCGAGCTCGTCGAACGCTACGCGAGTCGAAGCGGCCGCGACATCGAGCCGCTGGCGTGGTTCGAGGCGCTCGCACTCTGGAAGGCGGCCGTCTTCTGCGAGGCGATCTACGGGCGCTACGTACGCGGCGAACTGACGGCCGACGACGGCGGCGCGAGCCGCTTCGAGACGGGCGTCCCGCTCCTCGCCGAGACAGCTGCTGAGCTCGTTGGTGCGTAGCCACCATGGCGACGATGGCCGACCTCGACGAGCTCGCACTCGCGATGCCGCAGGCGACAAAGGAAGTGTCTGACGACGGCCGGCCGACGTACCTCGTGCACGGCAAGTTTTTCTGCTTCCATCGCAGCCGCCGTCGAGATGCGATCGATCCGGATACGGGCGAACGGCTAGACGACGTGCTGGTGTTCCGCGTCGCCGATGCAGGAGTGAAGGAGCTCATGCTCGCCGACGAACGCGGGGCCTTCTTCACGACACCGCATTGGGCCGGCTACTCCGCCGTGCTCATCCGCATCCCGGATCTTGCCCGCCTCGATCGAGAAGAGCTGGAGGACGCGGTGGTCGAGGCATGGCTGACCCGGGCGCAAAAGCGCGTCGCAAAGGCCTGGCTCAACGAGCATAGGCTGGCTGACGACTAAGGGTTCTCGAGCTCCTCCGCCTTCTCGCCTTTCTCGACGATGTCACCCTCCGTGAAGAGGATCGTCTGGAGGGCAATCCGCCACTTCGGTGTGCGCCGCACCAGGAACTCGAGGTCCATGCCGAAGTGCTTGAACTCCTCGCTCTGCGCGTTCTCCATGATCGCCTTCGCCTGAGCGTCCGGCTCGAGCGCGATGCGCTGTTCGTACCAGCCGATTGCTTCGGCCTCTTCGGTCAGCGAAGCGATCATCCGGGCGAACGTCCGCACCTCCGCGCTGAGCTCGCCGGCCGGCTCGTGGTATTGCTCGAAACCCATCTCGTCTCCTTCCTGATTCGTGACATTCCTCAAGGCCGCGAGCATAGGACGCAGGCCGCCGGTCTTGCATTCGTTCACAACACGCAACGTCCGGCGACCCTGCCACGCCGATGCCGGCTCCGCCGGCGTCGGCTCCCCGCGCCTGAATCGAAACCGAGCGAAGTCATCATGACTCGGCGGTAGCCGAGCCGGACTTCGCTCGGTGAGTGGAGCTAGCCGGGCTCGAACCGGCGACCTCCTGGGTGCGATCCAGGCGCTCTC
>DAINSN010000302.1:0-2066 GCA_036741295.1 Gaiellaceae bacterium | reverse complement strand
GGAGTAGCTAGATGCTGTCCTGGCTCGCCAACGCGTGGCGCGTCCCCGAGCTTCGCAAGCGCGTCCTCTTCACCTTCATGATCCTCGCCCTCTACCGGCTGGGGTCGTGGATCCCGGCTCCTGGCGTCGACTCGCAGACGATCAAGGACTACTTCAACGGCCGCGGCGGGACGATCCTCGGGCTGCTGAACGTCTTCTCCGGCGGCGCGCTGTCGCAGTTCGCGCTGTTCGCGCTCGGGATCATGCCCTACGTCACCGCCTCGATCATCTTGCAGCTCATGACCGTGGTCGTCCCGCAGCTGGAGCAGCTGCAGAAGGAAGGCGAGTCGGGTTACGCCAAGATCAACCAGTACACGCGCTACCTCACGGTCGTGCTGGCTGCGGCGCAGTCGACGGGTTACGCCTATCTCTTCAAGCGGGCGGGGAACCTCAACGCGAACACGGGCCGCATCGTCCTGATCGTCGTCACGCTCACCGCCGGCACGACGCTGCTGATGTGGCTCGGCGAGCTGATCACCAAGCGCGGGGTCGGCAACGGCATCTCGCTGCTGATTTTCGCGTCGATCCTCTCCTCTGCACCCACCGGAATCGCAGCTTGGTACAACGGCGGCACGATGGAGCGGCTGTTCTTCCCGCTCATCGCGATCGGGATCGTCGCCGCGGTCGTCTTCATCCAGGAAGGCCAGCGAAGGATCCCAATCCAATATGCGAAACGGATGGTGGGCCGGCGACAAACCGCCGGGGGATCGACCTACATGCCGTTGCGAGTGAACATGGCGGGCGTCATCCCGGTCATCTTCGCCGCGGCCGTGATGGCGTTCCCGCCGACGATCGCGCAGTTCTTCCCGGCGACGCAGGGCTGGATCAACTCGCACTTCTCTTATGGGTCGTTGCTCTTCATCGGCCTCGAAGGCGTGCTGATCATCGTCTTCACCTACTTCTACACCGCGGTCCAGTTCAACCCGGTCGACCAGGCCGACAACCTGCGGAAGTACGGCGGCTACATTCCGGGCATCCGTCCGGGCGCTCCCACGGCGCAGTACCTCGACCGCGTGCTCACGCGCCTCACGCTGCCGGGGTCGCTCTACCTGGCCGCCATCGCAGTCTTGCCGAGCATCTTCATCAGGTACGGCGGGTTCTCGCAGGCAACGTCACGCGCCCTCGGCGGCACGTCCGTCCTCATCGTCGTCGGCGTCGCGCTCGACACGATGCGGCAGATGGAGTCCCAGATGATGATGCGCAACTACGAAGGCTTCCTCAAATAGTGCCCTTGAACGTCTTGCTCCTCGGTCCGCAAGGGGCCGGCAAAGGCACGCAGGCGAAGAGGATCTCTGCGGAGTACGGCATTCCTCACATCGCCAGCGGCGAGATTCTGCGCGCGGAGATGGACGCGGGCACCGACCTCGGTAAGCGCGTGAAGGAGACGATCGAACGCGGCGATCTCGTCTCCGACGACCTGATGATCGAGCTGATCCGCAATCGGCTCGATCAGTCCGACACCGAGGCCGGGTTCGTCCTCGACGGCTTTCCGCGGACGACCGTGCAGGCGGAGGCGCTCGACTCGATGTTCGCGGACATCGGGAGGAACTTCAGCGTGGCCTTCGCGCTCCAGATTCCCGACGAGGTCGCGTTCGACCGATTGCGGCGCCGCGCCCGTGAGGACGATACGGACGAGGCGATCCAGCGGCGTCTCGACAACTACCACCGCGAGACGGAGCCTTTGATCGAGTTCTACCGCACGCGCGGGAATGTCGTCCCGATCCACGCGAACCGCAGCGAGAACGAAGTGTTCGCCGAGATCCAGCGCGCGCTGGAGCAGGTGCCTGCGTGATCGTCCGCAAGTCAGCAGGCGAGATCGAAGGCATGGAGCGCGCCGGGCAGATCGTCGCCGCCACCATCGCGCTCCTCGGCGAGCACGCCCAGCCCGGTATCACTACCGGCGAGCTCGACCGGATTGCCGAGGACTTCATTCGCGAGCAGGGCGGCGTTCCGACGTCCAAGGGCTACCGCGGCTTTCCGGCGGCGACGTGCATCTCGCCGAATGCGATGGTCGTCCACGGCATCCC
>DAINSN010000301.1:0-2072 GCA_036741295.1 Gaiellaceae bacterium | reverse complement strand
CGCGAGGCGAGCGGTTCCCGCACAGTGCCGATCTTGCCCGGTCCGGCGACCGCTAGCGCCGTGCGAGGTCGAACGAGTGGGCGACGGCAAGGGCCTGGTCGATGCGGGCTCGCGACGCCCGGTCCCCGACCATCACGTTCACCTGGAACGCGCGCCCACCCAGCGAGAGCTGGGCAGCTCCCCCACGTCCCGAGTAGCACTCGAAGCTCGGCCTCCGGATCCTGATCGTCGCGAGCGGCCGGCGCGACCGCGGTGGACGCCCGCCGCCGGATGTCTCGTTCTTCCAGGCGACCACGACGACGACAGCACCAGCGGCCGGAACTCGATAGTGGGCAACCTGACACTGGCTGCCGCGCGGCCGAACTCCGTGTGTCCCAACGACGAGGACGGTGCGCGGGTCGATCACGTTGCCGTCGCCCGCACTCTGCACGCAGGTCCATCCGGGCGGAATCCTGAGCGCGACTCCGTTCGCGGCAACCGTGTGCCACCGGGCTCCGGGCGCGGCCGTCACCACGACGCCGAGCAGTGCGAGAAAGGCGTTCAGCCGAGGCACTACGGAGAGTACGTGCGCCGACCGCTAACGAGTTCCGAACCTCCTGTTGCCATGATTCACGGCATGTGCGGGATCTGCGGGATCGTCCGGCTCGGGGCCCCGCCGCCGTCGGCGGCGGTCGAGGCGATGGCGGCGACGCTCGACCACCGGGGCCCGGACGGAAACGGCTCGTTCGCGGCCGACGGGGTCGCGCTCGGCTTCCGGCGGCTCGCGATCATCGACCTCAGCGACGCGGGCAACCAGCCGTTCGCGAGCGAGGACGGCACGCTCCAACTCCTCCACAACGGCGAGGTCTACAACTATCGCGAGCTGCGCCGAGAGCTCGAGGCGAAGGGGCGCCGCTTCCGCAGCGCGACCGACACCGAGGTGATCCTCGCCGCATACGAGGAATGGGGCGACGCCTGCGTCGAGCGCTTCAACGGAATGTGGGCGATCGCGATCTGGGACGGGCGCAAGCGCCGACTGTTCTGCTCGCGCGACCGCTTCGGCGTGAAGCCCTTCTACTACCGCTACGAGGACGGGAGGCTCGTTTTCGCCAGCGAGCTCAAAGCGTTCGCCGCGGATCCCGAGACGCGCCTCGCGCCGAATCCGACGGCGGTCCGCGAGTACCTCGAGCAGGCCTACCTCGACCACACCGAGGAGACCTTCTTCGACGGGATCGGCAAGCTGCCGCCCGCGCACTCGCTCGTCCTCGACGAGCACGGCCTGCGCACCTCGCGCTACTGGCAGCTCGAGCCGCAGGACGCGCCCGACGGCGACGCGGCGGAGGAGGTGCGCTCGCTCTTCCTCGACTCGCTCCGGCTGCGGCTCCGCAGCGACGTGCCGCTCGGCACCGCGCTCTCCGGAGGCCTCGACTCGTCCGCGGTCGCGGTCGGCGTCGACCTCCTGCTCCGCACCGAGGTCGAGAACGCACGGCCCGTCGGCGAGAGGCAGCGAACGTTCACAGCATTCTTCGACGACGCGGGATTCGACGAGCGCCCCTACGCGCGGGCCGTGATCGATCGCATCAAGGCGGAGCCGCACTGGGTCTCGTTCACCGCTGCCGAGCTCGTCTCGGATCTGCCGTCGATCGTCCGCTCCCAGGACGAGCCGTTCGGGTCGACGAGCATCTGCGCGGGCTGGTACGTGATGCGCGCGGCCGGCCGCGCCGGGCTGAAGGTGATGCTCGACGGGCAGGGAGGCGACGAGGTGCTCGCCGGCTACCGGACGCACCTCGGGCATCACCTCGCGGATCTGCTCGCGTCAGGGCGGGTCGGCGAGCTCGGCTCCGAGCTGCGCAGCTTCCGCGACCTCCACGGCGCGAAACGGCTCGCGACCGTGCTGGCCCAGCCGTTCGCTCCGGAGCGCGTCACGCGCGCCGCGCGGGCCCGCTCGCGCGGCTCGTCGGCGTTCGTGCACGACGACCTGCGCGGCGTCGCAGCGCCGCCCACCGCGAACGGCTCGCGGTTCCCCACGCGGCTTCGGCGCCACCAGGAGCTGCTCCTGACGCGGCGCGGGCTCCCCGAGCTCCTCCGCTACG
>DAINSN010000300.1:0-2130 GCA_036741295.1 Gaiellaceae bacterium | reverse complement strand
GAGCCGAAGAACGCGCTCGTCAAGCAGTACCAGCGCTTCTTCGCCTACGACAACATCGAGCTGGTCTTCACCGACGACGCGCTGTGGGAGATCGCCGACAAGGCGCTCGAGCGGGAGACCGGCGCACGCGGCCTGCGCTCGATCATCGAGACCGCTCTGCTCGACGTGATGTTCGAGCTGCCGTCGCGCCGCGACGTCTCCAAGTGCGTGATCACCAAAGAGACGATCGAGAAGCACCTCAAGCCGACGCTCGTGACGAGCGCCGAAGGCGTCGTGGACGACGACGACGCCGACCCGATCGAAGAATCCGCGTAACGCTGGTGATCGACTACGGCTGGGCCGCGCTCTAGCGCGGCGGTCCCTGCTGCACGAGGGCCAGCATCTCGTCGAGCCCGCCGCGCTGGTCGTGCAGGTTCTCGAGCCACCAGGTCGCACCGGCCTGCGCGTAGGCCGCGGGATCGCCACTGTCGCGCTGGCCCAGCACTGCCACGTCGTAGTCGTCCGCGCGCCCGATGGTCGCGATGCTGCGCGAGATGTCGTCGGGGGTGAGCGTCATGCCCGTCGGGTCGGCGCTGTCGGCGAGCCAGCCGTCCCAGCGCGCGGCACGGCGTAGCGACGCGGGCCGGTTCCCGCCGATCCAGATCGGCAGCCGCTCTTGCCTGGGCGCGGGTGAGAGCGTCACGCCTTCGACGGTGTAGTGCTCGCCGCGATGCGTGACCTCTTCCCCGGACCAGAACTGTCGTAGCAGCTCGAGCCCTTCGTCGAGCATGGCTGCACGCACCTTCGCGTCCGTCGGCTCGCCGAACTTGCCGAACTCCGACGTCACGCCGCCGAGGCCCGCGCCGAACGTCACGCGTCCGCCGCTCAAGTTGTCGAGCGTCGCGACCTGATGTGCCAACACGTGCGGGCGCCGCCGTGCTACCGGCGTCACCGCAGTGCCCAAGCGCACATGCTCGGTGGACGTTGCGATCGCCGCCAGCACCGTCCAGGGATCTGCCGCCGGCGGCCCCCAGGCGAACGCGAGGTGGTCCCAGATGAAGACTCCGTCCCAGCCGCTCGCTTCGGCGGCCTGGGCGAGCCGCACCGGGACGCTCGGGTCCGAGTACGTGCCGAAGTTCGCCAGGCAGATTCCGTAGCGCACACGGCGCAGACTAGAGTCCCGCGACGTGGAGTTCACGACGCGACCCGAGCTGCGCGGGACGTTCGGCATGGTCGCGTCGACGCACTGGCTCGCCTCGGCCGCCGGCATGGCGGTACTGGAACGCGGCGGGAATGCGTTCGACGCCGCGGTCGCGGCCGGCTTTACCCTCCAGGTCGTCGAGCCGCATCTGAACGGCCCGGGCGGCGAGGTTCCCGCGCTCTTCTACTCGGTCGATCGAGGAGAACCGCTCACACTTTGCGGCCAGGGTGTCGCTCCCGCCGCTGCGACGATCGAACGCTTCCGCGAGCTCGGCCACGACCTGGTGCCGGGCGCGGGCGTACTCGCGGCTTGCGTTCCCGGCGCCTTCGGAGGCTGGCTGCTCTTGCTGCAGGAATTCGGCACCTGGCCCTTGGAGGACGTGCTCGCGTTCGCGATCGACTACGCCGACAACGGTTTCCCGGTCGTCGGCGGGATGCACCTGTCGATCGAACGCCGGGTCGACTTGATCGCCGGTTGGCCGGCGTCCAGAGACCTCTACCTGCCGGTTCCCGAGGTCGGCACGCAGTTCCGCAACCCCGTGCTCGCCGCGACCTACAGGCGGATCGTCGAAGAGTCGGCCGGCGGCTCTCGCGACGAGCAGATCGAACGCGCGCGAGAGCTCTTCTACGAAGGTTTCGTCGCCGACGAGATTCACCGCTTCTCCGAAGCGGAGGGAGGCTTGCTGACGCGCGACGACCTGGCCGCGTGGCGTGCGACCCTCGAGCCCGTCGTCTCGTTCGACTACGGCGAGACCACGGTCTGCAAGACCGGCGCATGGGGCGCCGGACCGGTTGCGCTGCAACAGCTCGCCCTGCTTGGCGGCTTCGACGTCGCCGGCCTCTCCGAAGCGGAGTTCGTCCACGTCGTGACCGAGTGCGCGAAGCTCGCGTTCGCAGACCGCGATGCGCTCTACGGCGACGTTGATGTTCCGCTCGACACACTGCTCTCGC
>DAINSN010000299.1:0-2143 GCA_036741295.1 Gaiellaceae bacterium | reverse complement strand
CCCCGGCTCCGAGTGGCCTCTCGAGCCGGTGAAACCCTTCGAGGTCTTGTCGCTCGACCCGGCGACGTTGTCACCGACGTGGAAGCACGTGCGCCGTCTATTCAAGCGTCAGGCCGAGTCCCTCATCACCATCCGGACCGCGCTTGGACGCAAACTTACGGTCACAGCAGACCATCCGGTGATGGTTTGGGACGACGGGCGGCTCGTCGAGCGACGCGCAAGGGACATCGTGATCGGTGATCGCCTGCCGCTCCTAGCGGGGTTGCCGTCCGAGGCCGCCGAGAGCGAAATCGATCTGATCGACGCCTTCGACGAGCGGTCGATCGTCGTTTTTCCCCAAGAATGGAACCCGTCAATCGAACTGCGGCGGGCGTTGAGAAAGGCGCTCCCGCGCGCGGACGCGCGACACTACTGGTTGAGCCGTAGGGAGCTTCCTCGAGCGGCGTTCCTCGCAGTCGAATCGCACTGTGGAGTCGCACGCACCAACCTCCGGCTGCGCCTCGCCGGGCCGCGATCAACAGTGGTTCCGGCCTGTATCCCGATCAACCGCGATACGGCGAGACTGATCGGTTATTACCTCGCCGAAGGTTGCTGCTCGACAAACGGCACGACGTTCAAAATCATCTGGACGTTCGGACAGAGCGCCCGTGACGCGCGCTCTGTCGAGGACGTTCTGCGCATCCTTCGCCAGCTCGGGATCCGCCACTCAGTCGAGGCGCGAGCGGCGACGGTCGCCATCACGGTGTCGTCCCGGCTGCTGGGACGTCTGCTCATCGAGGTACTCCAGTGCGGCAGCCGATCGCACGAAAAGGCGATTCCGACTCAATTCCTCGGAAACGAGGTTCTGCGGTGGGAGGTCCTTCGAGGCCTGTTTCGTGGCGACGGCTCTTTCACGTTCCCGAAGAGCGGAAGCGCGGTAAAGATTTCGCACGCCACGACGAGCCGGGCTCTACACGAACAGGTGATCGTGGTGCTTCAGAGCACAGGCGTCTTTCCTTCGGTTTACCAGCGTAAGGCTGGCGCGGAAATCCTCGGACGGAAGGTCAAGGCTCGGCCTTCGTGGGCTCTGGAGTTCTCCGCGGGGCCTGCCGTTGCAAGAGCGGCTGACCTTTTCGACATTGAAGATGCTGCGGTGATCCTCAATACAGTTCGAGCCTCGCTCGGATCGCCATTCGCTCGTTCCCGCGTTACAGCGCACGGGTCGATCGCATCGGTTCCTGTCGTCGCACTAGATCGGCTCGAGGGCCCTGCTGACGTCTATGACTTCGAGGTTCCGGACACGCACCTTTTCGTGACCACCGGCGGCATCGTCACGCATAACTGCGTCGGCGTCCCGACCGTCGGCGGCGAGACCGTCTTCGACGAGGCGTACGCCGACAACTGCCTCGTCAACGCCATGTGCGTCGGTCTCGTGGCGACCGAACGCCTCACGCGTGCGCGTGCGAGCGGACCCGGGAACGTCGTCGTCCTCTTCGGCGCGACGACCGGCCGCGACGGGATCGGGGGCGCGAGCGTGCTCGCCTCCCAGGAGCTCGGGGAGGGCTCCGACGAGAAGCGGCCCTCCGTTCAGGTCGGCGATCCCTTCACCGGCAAGAAGCTGATCGAGGTCTCGCTCGAGCTGACCGAGGGCGGCCTCGTCGAGTCGCTGCAGGACTGCGGCGCGGCCGGCCTTGCGTCCTCGCTCGCCGAGATGGCGCGCGACGGCGCCGGCATCGACGTCCACCTCGACCGCGTGCCGCTGCGCGAGGACGAGATGGAGCCGTGGGAGATCATGATCTCGGAGTCGCAGGAGCGGATGGTCGCGGTCGTCCGGCCGACGATGCTCGACGCGGTTGAGGCGATCTTCGACCGCTGGGAGCTGCATCACGCGCGCATTGGCGAGGTCACCGACACCGGCGAGTTGCGCGCGTACTTCGGCGACGAGACGCTCGCCGAGATCCCCGCCGAGCTGCTGACCGAGGAGGCGCCGCGCTACCGCATCCAGCCGGAGCCGCGACCTGCCGCCGAGCCCGCGCTGCACTCGGTGGACGTGTCCACAGAGGACGCGCTGCTCGGCCTGCTGTCCTCGCCGAATCTCCGCAGCCGCGGGTGGATCTACCGCCAGTACGACCACCTCGTCGGCTCGCGGACGGTGCGCCGTCCC
>DAINSN010000298.1:0-2147 GCA_036741295.1 Gaiellaceae bacterium | reverse complement strand
GGGAAGAAGTCCATCAGCTCGCCGCTCTCGATCCGGCGCTGGGCGGCCTGCCAGAACTCCGGCTCGAGCAGGTCGGCGTGGTGGCGCAGGAAGAGCTCGCGCAGGCGCGGGTCGCCGAGCAGGAAGGTCGCGAACTCCTCGGGGAAGACGTCGTTGCGCAGGACGCCGTACCAGGGCTCGGCCGCCAGCTCCGACTCGGCGTCCGGCGCCGTCGGGATGCGGCGGAAGTTGACGTCGCACAGGTAGTCGATCTCGTCGTAGTCGTAGAAGACGACCCGGCCGTAGCTCGTGACGCCGAAGTTCCGCCAGAGCATGTCGCCCGGGAAGATGTTCGCCGCGGCGAGGTCGCGGATCGCGTTGCCGTAGTCGACGACCGCCGCCTCGAGCTCCTCGGGCGAGGCGCGGTCGAGGTAGAGGTTGAGCGGCACCATCCGCCGCTCGACGTAGCAGTGGCGGATCACGAGCGGGTCGCCGTCGGAGACCATCGAGGGCGCCAGCTCGCGCAGCTGCTCGAGCAGCTCCGCCGAGAAGCGTTCGCGCGGCAGCGCCAGGTCGACGAACTCGAGCGTGTCGGCGAGGCGCCCGACGCGGTCGACGTGCTTCACCATCGTGAACTTCGAGCGGACGGTCGCCCGGTCGGTGTCCTTGCCGGGCCCGAACGCGTCGCGGATCACCTTGAAGACGTACGGGTACGACGGCAGCGTGAAGACCAGCATCACCTGGCCGCGGATCCCGGGCGCCTCGACGAACTCGTCCCGGGAGTGGTGCAGGTGCTGCAGCAGCTCGCGGAAGAAGAGCGTCTTCCCCTGCTTGCCGAGCCCGAGCATCGTGTAGAGCTCGGAGCCGGCGCGTACCGGCGTCATCGAGCGCAGGAACTCGACGTAGCCGGACGGCACCTCCATGTCGACCATGAAGTAGGCGCGCGAGAGCGAGAAGAGGACGTTGATCTGCTGCGGGTCGAGCAGGATCGTGTCCAGCTCGAGCCGGCCGCCGGCCTCGTGCAGGACGGGGACGACGAAGGGCAGCTCGTCGTGGCCGTTGACGAGCTTGCCGAACACGTACGCGGCCTTGTTGCGGTAGAAGGCCGAGTTCAGCACCTGGATCTGGTAGTTCGGCTCGAGGTGCGTCCACGGCCCGCCCGGCCGCTCCTCGAGGGCGCGCAGCACGTGGTCGAGGTCGCGGTCGAGGTCGGCGAACGGCCGGCTCCAGCCGAAGTCGCGGAAGAGCCGCGCGAAGCACTCCCGCTCCCCGTCGACGTTCGGGTAGTAGCTGCGGTAGATCGGCGGGTCGGACTCGATGTACTCGGTCGAGATCGCCGCGCGGACGAAGATCAAGTCGTTGTCGTAGTAGGTGCGCTGCAGGATCCGCGTGATCACCGAGTTGAAGAAGGTCTCGGCGAGCTCCGGCTGGCTGTGCTCGACGAGCAGGCCGATGTAGTAGAGCTTCGCGTCGCGCCAGGTCTCGTCGCTGAGCGCCCCGACGTCGAACTCGCCGCGAAGCCGGTCGACGCACTCGCGGACGCGCTCGTCGTAGAAGCGGATCCGCTCCTGCACCGCGTGCTGCTGCTCCGTCCAGGCGCCCGCCTCGAACCGCTCCCTGGCGCGGGCGCTCGTGGCGCGGAAGAGCCGGTAGTGCTTGTCGAAGCCCTCGATCAGGACGGTCGCGATCTGTCGCGCCGCGCCCTCCGGGACGGCTGCGATAGCCTGAGCCTCCTTCGTCCCCACGAGCACACGGTAGGTCAATGAGCGCGACTACACACATCGAGGTCCCGGCGGACGGCGCCAAGATCGTCCCCGGCGAGCCCACTCCCGACAACCCGATCATCCCGTTCATCGAGGGCGACGGGATCGGCGTCGACATCACCCCGGCGATGCGGATGGTCGTCGACGCCGCCGTCGAGAAGGCCTCCGGCGCCCGGCAGATCCACTGGATGGAGATCTACGCGGGCGAGAAGGCGACGCGCCTCTACGGCAGCGACGTCTGGCTGCCCGACGAGACGCTGGAGGCCGCGCGCGAGTACTCGGTCTCGATCAAGGGGCCGATGACGACGCCGGTCGGCGGCGGCATCCGCTCGCTCAACGTCGCGCTGCGGCAGCAGCTCGACCTCTTCGTCTGCCTGCGGCCGGTGCGGCACTTCCCCGGCGTGC
>DAINSN010000297.1:0-2161 GCA_036741295.1 Gaiellaceae bacterium | reverse complement strand
CCGAGAAGGTCGCGGGACGACGGCCTCCGTCGAGAGCCATGCGGTAGAGGGAGTGCGCGGCCACGCCGATGACACTCCCGTCGTCGCGCGCAACCGACATCAGCGAGCCTTCGGGATTCCGCGAGAACCACCAGTCGAACTCCGCGCCGCTCAGACCGGCGTCGCCCCACGCGTCGCGCAGCAGGCGCAGGTAGTCATCCCGCTGCGCCGGCTCATAGGCCGCCAGCTCGTAGCCGGACACTTACTTGCTGGACGTGCCCAGCGCCGCGTTGAAGATGCGGCGCGCGTGGGTGCCCGTGACCGTGTCCTTCAGCGAGATCAGGTCGCACGCCCCCGCCAGCACGAGCTCGAATGTGCGCGGGGAGTAGGGCTCGATGTTGTAGCGCCGCAGCTGCAGCGGGTCCGTCGTCTGCGAGTTGGCGCCCGAGACGGCGGTGAACGCAACGTCGTAGCCCGCCTGGCGGACGAGCGAGAGATGGACGGGCTTGTAATGCGCCTCGGACCCCTTGACGTAGGAGAACGCACGCACCGGCCGGCCGAGGCGCTCTTCCAGCCGTAGCTTCGACAACGCGATCTCGCGCGCCGCTTCGTCGACCTCGAGATCGGCGAGTGGGCGATGCGAGATCCCGTGCGACTCGATGCGGATGCCTTCTCGCTCCAGATCGGCGAGCTCTTCCCACTCGATCGTGCGGTTCAGGATGCCCTGCGCCGCCAGATGTTCCTCGTGCGGCAGCGGATGACGGTCGTCGAGATAGCCGATGGGAACGAACAGCACCGCCGGGTAGCCGTACTTGCGCAACACGCCGGCGGCATTGTCGAGGTTGTCGTAGTAGCCGTCGTCGAAGGTGATCAGCACCGCTCGTTCCGGCAGCGGCTTGCGCTCGACGTAGTGGTCGAGCACCGCGTCGAGATCGACCACCGTGTAGTCGAGCTCGCGTAGCTGGGCCATCTGCTCGTCGAAGAACGACACCGGCATCGTCAACGGATTGCCGGGCAGGTCGTTCACCTTGTGGTACATGAGCACGCGCAGGCTGCGCTCGCCGTTCGCGTTGGCGCCGATCGCAGACGCGGTCTCGCCGATCGTCCGGTAGACGGAGTTCTTCAGCACCTGCTTGAAGCGGTCTGCGCGCACGGCGACCTAGCTTAGTCCGGTGATCCGGCCGACGAGATCCCGCAGGCGCGAGGCGAAGTCCTCCGGGGAGACCGTCCAGAGACCGGCGCTCGAGTGCGCTCCCGCGGCGAGCCGCTTCGCCAGCTCCGGCTCGCCGAGGACCCGGACCAGCGCGTCGGCGAGGCCGCCCGTGTCGCCCGGTTCGACCAGCAGCCCGTTGCTCTCGTCCTGGACGAGATCCGGAATACCGCCCACGCGGCTGCCTACGACCGGCCGGGCCCGGCAGAAGGCCTCCACGATCACCCGGCCCATGCCTTCGGAACGCGACGGCAGGACGAGCAGCGTCGATTCGTCGAGGGCCGACGCCACGCCGCTCTGGGTCAGGCGCTCCGTCCAATTCGTCTGCGCGGGCAGATCTCGGACGAGTTGCTCGACGACCGGCTGCAGCGTTCCGGAGCCGACGATCTGCAGCCGCGCATCGGGAACACGTGGTGCAGCCCGCCGCCAGGCCTCGGCGAGCCCGTCGACGTTCTTGTAGCGCTCGAGCACGCCGACGAAGAGCGCCTGAGCGTGGGCTGGTAGCGCCTTTGGCTGCTCCTGCAGGAAGGAGTCGAAGTCCATGTACGCGGGAAACTCATCTGCGGGCTCGAGGCCGAGCTCACGCACGAGCCCGGTGGTGTAGCCGGTCACGGTGCGGATGCCGTCGGCGCGGCGCAACGCACCGAGTGCGACGCGGTCGGCAACCGGGCTCAGCAATCCGCGCAGCCGCGATCCGTACAGACGCGTCGGTGCCCGCCAGTCCCCGTGCAGGTCCGCGATCACGACCGTATGTGTGCGCGCGAGCTTGCGCGCGCTCAACGCAGCTGCAGTCTCGTGTGCACCCTGCGCGAGCACGGCGTGAGGCTTGAACTCGCGCAGCTCGCGCGCAATGCGGAGGGGCAGCGCCGCGAAGAAAGCGGGACCGTCGAGCGCAGGCAACTGTCGCGCCAGGTGGAACGTGCCGTTGCTCCCACTTCCCCCGGCCAGCACGCGGTACTCGAGCTCGGCGCC
>DAINSN010000296.1:0-2207 GCA_036741295.1 Gaiellaceae bacterium | reverse complement strand
CCGGCGCCGCCGTATTCCTCCGGGATCACGATCCCCAGGATCCCGAGCTCGGCCATTCCCTCGATCGCCCCCAGGTCGAGGTGGTGGTTGATGTCGTTCTCGATCGCGTTGGGCAGGATCCGGTCGTCCACGAACCGGCGGACGGTGTCCTGAAGGAGCCGCTGCTCGTCGCTGAGCTCGAAGTCCATGACGGCCTAGTCTACGGACGCATTGGGCGTTGCCGCGTTCATCACCATGGCCACGATGTTGGGGCTGACGCCGCAGCAGAAGGCGGCCCTCGTCGTCGTCTCCGGGCTACCGGCTCCAGCGGGGGTGGCCGGTGTGATCGTGCAGAAATACGACCGAGACGCGCCCCGGCCGCCCGGCGCGTTCGTCGTCACGGATCAGGAGGGTGGGAAGGTCGAGACCTTCCCGGAGCTGCCGCCGCGGTCGTCGGCCCGCGCGGTGCGGAGCAAGGCGCAGGCCTTCGGCTCCGGCAGGGCGACGGGGCGCGCGCTCCGGCGCATCGGTGTGGACGTCGACCTCGCACCCGTGCTCGACCTCCCCGACGGCCCGCTCGGCTCGCGGCAGTTCCGTTCCCCGTTCTTCGGCGTCGCGTTTGCGCGCGGGCTCGCGGCGGGTGGCGCCGGTGCGTGCGTCAAGCACTTCCCGGGCCTCGGCTCGCTGTCGTTTTCCACCGACGAACGGCCCTACGTTGTCGGCCGGGTGCGCGACGTGGATCTCGCGCCGTACCGCGCGGCGGTCGAGGCAGGGGTGCCGTGTGTGATGGTCGGTCACGGTGTCTATCCCACTCTCGGCCCGCGCAGGGGCGTGCTCATGCCGGCCACCTACCGCCTTCTGCGCGACCTCGGGTTCGAGGGAGTCGCGATGACGGACTCGCTCGATGTCGTCAATGGTCATGCCCAGGAGTGGGCGGTCGCCGCCGCGCGCGCCGGTGCGGATCTCCTGCTGTTCACGAGCGGAAGGGACGCGGCGCGTGCGATTCGCGTCCTCCTGCCGCTGGCCCGCAGCGGCGAGCTGGACGCCCATGTGGCACGTGTCCTACGGTTCCGACTGGCCGTTGACTGACCAGTCAGTCAAGGTACGCTTGGAGGCCATGGCGACCATCGAAGAACGTACCGCCGCCGGCGTCTCGTTCGGGCTGACCGACGAGCAGAAGGCGCTGCGCGACCTGGCTCACGACTTCGCGGAGCGGGAGATCCGTCCGAAGGAACGCGAGTACGACGAGGGCTCGATCCACCCCGCGGACGTGATCGCGAAGGCGCACGGGCTCGGTCTGATGAATGTCAACATTCCGGAGGCCTACGGCGGCCTGGAGCTCGGCGCGTTCGAGGGCATGCTCATCGGCGAGGAGCTTTGCTGGGGTTGCGCCGGGATCGGCACGGCAATCGCGGCGAACGCGCTCGGCCATGGGCCGGTGATCATCGCGGGGACGGAGGAGCAGAAGCGCGAGTGGCTGCCGCCGCTCGTGGACGAGGTGCTGCTGACGTCGTTCGCGCTGACCGAGCCGAACGCCGGCTCCGACGTGTCGGGCATCCAGACGACGGCGGTGCGTGACGGCGACGACTACATCATCAACGGCTCGAAGATGTTCATCACCAACGCCGGCCATGCGGCGTGGTTCACCGTGTGGGCCTCGACCGACAAGTCGCAGGGCCATCGGGGGCTCACGGCCTTCGTCGTCCCCGCGAATCTGGACGGCGTCGTCGTCGACAAGCACCTCGACAAGATGGGGCAGCGCTCGACGGATACGTCGTCGCTCTCGTTCACCGACGTCCGCGTGCCGGCGGCGAACAACCGGTTGGGCGAGGAGGGCGAGGGCTTCAAGATCGCGATGAAGACACTCGACCTCACCCGGCCCGGTACGGCGATCGGTGCAGTGGGAGTTGCGCGCGCCGCGTTCGAGTACGCGTCTCAGTATTCAAAGGAGCGCATCCAGTTCGGGATGCCGATCGCGATGAACCAGGGCATCAACTTCCTGATCGCCGACATGGCGACGAAGATCGAGGCGTCGCGGCTGCTCTGCTGGCAGGCGGCCTGGATGATCGACCAGGGGATGCGCGCGACGCTGCAGTCCTCGTACGCGAAGCGCTTCGCCGCGGACACCTGCATGGAGGTCACGACCGATGCGGTACAGGTGTTCGGCGGCTATGGGTACATGAAGGAGTACCCGGTCGAGAAGCTGATGCGCGACGCCAAGCTGTACC
>DAINSN010000295.1:0-2209 GCA_036741295.1 Gaiellaceae bacterium | reverse complement strand
ACGATGCACTCGGGCGTGCTGACCGTCGGCGCCGAGTTCCCGGCGCCCGGGTTCCTCAACCCGCCGCGCTCGAACCCGACGGGCTTCGAGGCTGACGTCGCGAACGAGATCGCCAAGCGGCTCGGCATCCAGACAGTGACCTGGGCCGAGACGCCGTTCACGTCGCTCTTCTCGCCCGCGCCGAAGAAGTTCGACTTCGACATCAACGAGATCACGATCACGGCGGAGCGCCAGAAGGTCGACGACTTCAGCGTTCCCTACTTCGACGCGAACCAGGCCCTGCTCGTCCACAAGGGCACGCCGATCGAGAGCGCGAAGACCCTGGCCGACCTCAAGCAGTACCAGCTCGGCGGGCAGGCGACGACGACCGGCGTCGACTACATCAAGAAGACGATCAAGCCGACCAAGGCGCCGCGCGAGTACTCGACGACCGGAGCGGCCGCGCAGGCACTCGTCGTCAAGCAGATCGACTCGTTCGTCATCGACGTCCCGATCGCCGCCGCGCTCGTCAAGCAGTACCCGAAGGACCTGACGATCGTCGGCCAGTTCGTGACCAACGAGCAATACGGGATCCTCTTCCAGAAGGGCTCCAAGCTGAAGCCGGACGTCGACAAGGCGCTGACCGCGATGAAGACGGACGGGACGCTGAAGAAGCTCCAGAACAAGTGGTTCCCGGGCACGGCGAGCCTGCCGGTCATCAAGTAAGCGCGCGCCGTGTCCTCGCCGCACACGAGCGGGCGCGGCGCGGCTGACGCCGAGCTGAACGCGAACGATCCCGCGCTCGTGCCTCCGAGCGGGCGCGGGCGCCTGCTCGCGGGCCACGGCGCGCTGACCGCGTCGATCTCGACGGTCGCCTTCATCGTGCTGATCGGCGTGCTCGCGGTTCTGTCGCCGGGCTCCCACAAGGTGCAGGAGGTCTTCTTCTCGCCGCACCATTTCGCGAAGAGCTCGGGCCCCGTCTGGCACGGGTTCGTGATCAACATCAAGATCATGGTCGTCGCCGAGATCGTCGTGCTCGTGCTCGCACTCGGGATCGCGATCCTGCGCGGTCTTCCGGGGCCGGCCGCCTTCCCGCTGCGCGCGCTGGCCGTGGTCTACACCGACGTCTTCCGCGGGATCCCGCTCATCCTCGTCGTCTTCATCGTGGGACTCGGACTGCCGGGTCTGCAGCTGAGATGGATCTCGACGCAGTCCGTGTTCGTCTACGGCACGATCGCGCTGATCCTCGTCTACTCGGCCTACGTGACCGAGGTCTACCGCGCGGGAATCGAGTCGGTGCACGCGAGCCAGGTCGCGGCCGCGCGCTCCCTCGGGCTCACGCACTGGCAGACGCAGCGGCACGTCGTCCTCCCGCAGGCGGTGCGACGCGTGATCCCGCCGCTCCTCAACGACTTCATCGGCCTGCAGAAGGACACCGCGCTCGTCTCCCTGCTCGGCGTCGTCGAGTCGGCGCGCGAGGCCCAGGACTACGCGGCGACGTACTTCAACTTCACCGGCTACGTCGTCGCGGCCGTGTACTTCGTTCTGCTGACCATCCCGCTTGCCCGGTTCACCGACTGGCTGATCCGGCGCGACCAGCGGAAGACGCGGGCGGCGGCGGGATGAGCGAGGCGCTCGCGCTCGAAGGCGTCCGCAAGTCGTACGGCGCGAACGAGGTGCTGTGCGGGATCGATCTCGCCGTCGCGCCGCACGAGGTCGTGTGCCTGATCGGCGCGTCGGGCTCGGGGAAGTCGACGCTGCTCAAGTGCGTGAACCTGATCGAGCCGGTGACCAGCGGCCGGATCGTGGTCGACGGTGAGGAGATCACCGCCCGCGGCGTCGACGTGAACCGGATCCGCCGCAAGATCGGGATCGTCTTCCAGGCGTTCAACCTCTTCCCGCACATGACCGTGCTCGACAACATCACGCTCGGGCCGCGGAAGGCGCTCGGCATGGGGCGAGCGGACGCGAACCGAGCCGCAGAGGAGCTGCTCGAGCGGTTCGGCCTCGCGGACAAGCGCCTCGAGTATCCGGATCGGCTCTCCGGCGGCCAGCAGCAACGGGCGGCGATCGTGCGGGCGCTGGCGATGAAGCCCAAGCTGATGCTGCTGGACGAGGTCACGAGCGCGCTCGATCCGGAGCTGGTCGGCGGCGTCCTCGAGGTGATCCGCGAGCTGGCCGAGTCGGGCATGACCATGGTGATCGCGACGCACGAGATGGGCTTCGCCCG
>DAINSN010000294.1:0-2215 GCA_036741295.1 Gaiellaceae bacterium | reverse complement strand
CGACCTTGCCGGCGAGCCGGTTGCCGTCGTTCTGGAACGTCCACGAGATGAAGGCTCGGAAGCCGCCGGTCTCGTCCTGCAGCTCGCGGATGCGCCGCATGTGCTCGACGCGCTCGGCGACCGTCTCCACGTGGCCGTACATCATCGTCGCAGTCGTCGACATGCCGAGGCGATGCGCGTGGCGCATGACGGCGAGCCATTCGTTCGTCTTCGTCTTCTTCGGCGCAATCTCGTGGCGGACGCGGTCGACGAGGATCTCGCCGCCGCCGCCCGGGATCGAATCGAGGCCGGCGTCGCGCAGCCTCGAGATCGTCTGCCACAGCGTCAGCTTGCTGCGTCGCGAGATGTGCTGGATCTCGGGCGGCGAGAGGGCGTGCAGGTGGATCTTGTAGCGCGCCTTGATCGACCGGAACAGATCCTCGTAGTAGTCGATGCCGAGATCCGGGTGGTGGCCGCCCTGCATCAGGAGCCCGGTGCCGCCGAGCGCGATTGTCTCTTCGATCTTCTTGAAGATGACCGGCTTCGGCAGCAGGTAGCCCTCGCGTGTGTCACCGGGGCTGCGGTAGAAGGCGCAGAAGTCGCAGTCCGTGTGACAGATGTTCGTGTAGTTGAGGTTGCGGTCGACGATGAACGTGATGCGGTCGGGATCCGCCTTGCGGTTGCGGACCTCATTCGCAGCGCGTCCAACGGCGACGAGGTCGCGTGACTCGAGCAGCGCGAGCGCCTCGTCGTCGGAGATGCGTTCCCCGTCGAGCGCCTTGCCGAGGATTTCCGTGACGGTCACGTCACACCTGCGTACCCGTGCCTGGCACCGGTACGCCCTCGGGGTTGCGGCACCGCGTGCGGGCTCGCTGGGTTGCGTGACGCTTCGTCATGCGATTCGTACCCGTGCCTGGCACCGGTACGTTCACGCGACGACGGCCTCTCTGACGAAGCGCAGCTCCGGGACCTCGTCGAGCTCGCCGGCTTCGTGCGCGAGCTCCAGGAAGGTCATCAGCCCGGCGCGCTCCCGCGGGCCGAAGCGATAGCGCAGCTTCTCGAAGTAGCGGGCGAGGAAGCCGGCGGGATACCCGTAGCGGTCGCTCGCCTCGTGGGCCAGCCGCTCGGGCTCGGCCCGCGCCAGCCGCACCGAGGCGACGAGAGCGTCCTCCAGCTCCACGAGCCCGGCCTGCAGCGGCTCGGGGCAGGCCCAGACGGCGAAGACCATCGGCAGCCCCGTACGCTCCTGCCAGAGGCGGCCGAGGTCGTAGTGAGGAGTCGGATCCTCGAACGCGGACTTCAAGGCCGCGTCGCCGATCAGGAGCTTCGCGTCGGCGTCCTCGCCGAGCGGCACGTGGTCGGCCTCCGGCAGCAGCACCTTCGTCAGCACGACCGAGGTCGCCGATTCCGGCGTGACCGCGACCGTGCGCACCTGCTCGAGCGGTTTCCGCGAGACGAGCTGGATCGAATCCACCGCACCTTCCGAGCTGACGCACAGACGCGGCAGCAGCCGCAGACGATCCGCATTCCGCGCGTACTCGATCGACGAGATCGGCGCGAGATCGAGCTCGCCGGCGAGCACGCGGCGGTTGAGCTCGGTCGGCACGCCCTGGATCTCCTCGACCTCGGCGTCGAGCCGGTAGAAGACCGGCGCCATGTTCACGTACGAGATGCGGCCGAGCCGGATCACGCCTTCTCCCTATTGGCGGCGAGGATCATCAGCACGAAGCAGGGAACGAAGAACAAGCCGATCGAGAAGCCGGTCAGGAAGCACCACATGCCCATGACGACCGCGCCACCCACTCGTAACGCATGACGCGGCGCAAGCAGTGGCAGCGGAACGACAACCGCGGGTACGAGGATGAGCGGCCAGTTCAATGACGACGGATCGGACTGCGCAGCGATCACCACACCTGCGCACGCCGCGCCGAAGGCTCCCGCGAGGAGCGCGGCCAGGCTCCAGGAGCGACGCGCATCGCCGCTCCAGGTGCGCACTCGCACGCACGCGGCAGTCAGTCTTCCCACCTCCGCACCTCGTTGTAGAGAGTGTCGCGCTGCACGGGGATCCGGCCCGCGTCGCGGACGAAGCGCACGAGCTCGGGGACCTTCTGCTCGGTCTCGGTGCGCGCACCCGCGGCGTGGAAGATCTGCTCGCGCACGACCGTGCCCTGCACGTCGTTGGCGCCGAAGTGCAGCGCGACCTGCGCGAGCGGCAGGCCCATCATGATCCAGTACG
>DAINSN010000293.1:0-2229 GCA_036741295.1 Gaiellaceae bacterium | reverse complement strand
TTCGCGTCGAGCGCGCAGCTCACGGTGTGACTCATGCGCCGCAGCGTAGCGGCGGTTCCTGGGTGCAGAGGACTTAGTGGCTCTGAGCCACTAACCCGTACCTGTCCGAAAGGGACAGTACGGTTCGGCGACCATGCGCTTGGTCGTCGCACGCTGTGAGGTCCACTACACCGGGCGGCTGACGGCCGTCCTACCAGACGCTG
The DNA here is from genome assembly GCA_036741295.1 of Gaiellaceae bacterium. Lineage (GTDB taxonomy): Bacteria > Actinomycetota > Thermoleophilia > Gaiellales > Gaiellaceae > 3-1-20CM-4-69-9. Next base: position 2,026 of record DAINSN010000293.1, on the reverse strand, counting down.
TGCGCCTCCTTGTCTTCAAGGCCGACGGCTCCGTGCTGGTTCACGACGATGCCGGCGGCTACAAGCCGCTGAACTGGATGACACCGCCGACGGTCGTCGAGGAGCAGGAAGATCTCATCGTCGTGCGGAAGCGCGCCGGCAAGTCGGAGGACCGGCTCGAGATCCGGGTGACCGAGCTCCTGAGTGACGTCACGCACGACATGGGCGAGTCGGCGGCGCTTCAGAAGGACGGCGTCGAGCGGCACCTGCAGGAGGAGCTCGCCGCCCAACCGAACGCACTCGGGCAAGAGCTCCAGCTCGTGCGGCGGGAATGGCCAACCGACATCGGGCCCGTCGACCTCATGTGCCGCGACGAAAAGGGCGATTGGGTCGCGGTCGAGATCAAGCGCGTCGGGACGATCGACGCGGTCGAGCAGCTCACCCGCTACCTGGAACGGATCGAGATCGAAGGCTGTCGTGGCGTGCTCGCCGCGCAGTCGATCAAGCCGCAGGCCCGCACGCTCGCGGAAGCACGTGGCATCCACTGTGTCGAGGTCGACCTCGCAGTCCTGCGCGGGGAGCGCGAGCCGGAGCTCACCCTCTTCGCGGATTGAGGTCGTCGGTCTCATCTATTTTTCATCTGCGCTTGCTCTAATGCGTGGATGTTGCGGTTTCTGCGCGGCGGTAGCGAGGGCAACGCACGCCTGACGGCGACGGCCGGTCTCGTGCTGCTGGTGTTGCTAGCGGTCGAGGGCGTGACGATCCTCTCCATCCGCCAGTTGCTGTCCGTGCACGTGTTCGTCGGGCTGCTGCTGATCCCGCCTGTCGCGCTGAAGCTCGCGGTGACCGGCTACCGGTTCCAGCGCTACTACGCGCGCGCCGCCGAGTACGTTCGCAAGGGGCCGCCGCTCCTGCTCATGCGGATGCTCGTGGCGCCGGGGCTCATCGCCGCCACCGTCGTCGTCTTTGGGACCGGTGTCGCGCTCCTTGCCGTCGGCCCGGGCGGCGGAATCGTGCTCGGTTTACACAAGGCGAGCTTCTTCGTCTGGCTCGGCGCGTTTGGGATCCACGTGCTCGTCTACGCGCTGCGAGTCCCTGGCCTCGTCGCAGCTGACTGGGGCCGCGACTCCGGCACCCCGGGAGCGGCGTTGCGCTTCGGGGTCGTTGCGCTGGCGCTCCTCATCGGCCTGACCGTCGCGCTGGCAGTCCTGCCTGCCGCGGGGCCCTGGCTGCACTGGTCCGGGCACCACGACTAGTCAGGAGCGCACGAACTCGACGAGCTGGTCGCCTTCCTCCTCGATCTCCACACGCTCTACCTTCGTCAGCTTCCGCAACGGCTTGATCTCGAGGCCGCGCTTCTTGTCGACGTTCCAGGTGGCCGCAACGAAGCCGTCCACGAGCACGGTCGGGAGCACATCGCCGTTCTTCCTGATCACCGTGCTGCGGAACTTCTCGGGGAGGATGCGCGTCCGTTCGGGCGGCGCGTACGCGAGCAGCGCCGAGTCCCATTTGGGCAGGAAGCGGACGGGTGCCGGGATGTCCCCAGCCGGCAGCGGGCCACGCGGCAGGTCTAGCAGCACCCGTCCGCGCTCGTCGCGGAAGGTCCGTAACTCGAGCTGCTCGAGGCCGGGGCGGAGATCGCCGATGCGGACGCCTGCAAACCGGAGGACGTCCCGTTGAGTCGCCGGCCCGAAGGAGGCCAGGTAGCTTCGCACGAGATGCTTCGCGCCTTCCTCCCGTGTGGGCAGCTCGACGCCGAGCCAGGCCTCCATCACGAGCAGCTCGGGTCGTCCATGAAAGCCCCACGTTCCGCTCGGCGGCACGTGCAGTAGCGGCGCGAGCGTTCGAACTCTCCAGCGGCCGCCCATCTCGTTGGCTGCGATCTTCTCGAGCTGCTCGTGCGTGACCTGCTTGCGCGCGGCGGCGTACACCTTGCGCGACAGTTGCGCCGCTTTCTCGACGGTGACGCGCGGTGTCATCTCCTGCGCTGCGGGCAGCCAGGCGGCGGCGAAGTACGGATAGTCGCGCGCACTCGTCATGTGCAGCG
>DAINSN010000292.1:0-2241 GCA_036741295.1 Gaiellaceae bacterium | reverse complement strand
CCGCGCGCATTGCCGGCGAGAGACAGGCGCGCACGGCCAGACGCAAACGAGACGGGGACGAAGTCACCGTCGATCCGAGCCTGGAATGACAGAGGGTCGACCCCGGACCCGCTGTCCGTAACCGCCAGTTCGAGGAACCCGTTCCGAACGCCGAGCACTCGGACCGATGGAGGCTGGACGTCACCCAGCCAGAAGCGGAAGCGGAACGCCCCGGGTCGTGCGCCGAGCGGCGTGTCGAAGACAACGTCGTACACGCCGGGAGCGGGGAGCGCCACGCCGGCGATGAGCCGGTGTCGCCCGTAGCCGGTGCGGTACGGGTTCTGGTCGAACGGGAGACCCGTGTAGCCGGCGAGCCGGTTCTCGTCGCCGCCGCGGACGACGCGTGGCTCGACCTGGACACCGCGTGTGCGTGTGATCACCGCCACGCCGAAGTTTGCAATCCGTCGGGGGATGCGTACGCGATACACGAGCTCGCGACCACTCAGGCGGACCGGGAAGGAAGTGTGGCCGGGCAGGACGTCGGGGTAGCGATACGAGGACACGCGCGCCGTCCCGCGCGAGGTGTCCGCGGGGTAATTGCCCGGCCGCACGAGCGCGAGCTGTCGGTCGAGTCGAAGCCGCGGCCGCTCCACTCGGAACCAAAACGGAATCCTGCGCCGGGTGCCGTCACGGGAAAGGACCACGAAGCCGGTCACCTCACCCTCGAGGGCGTTGCGAGGGATCACCGCGCGGACGGCGAGGAGGCCGGGCACGGCCACCTGAGCCGGAAGGGAGAGCGGCGCACCGGCGACGCTGGCTGCAACGTTCCAGACTCCAGCGCCTCCGCCTGCATCCGTCACGCTCACCGTGCGTTGCACAGACGCGCCCGGCTTGAGCAATCCGAACGAGATGTTCGCCGGGCTCGCGAACACGACCGGCTGATCGGCCCGAACGAGGTCGATTCGGCCGCCGCCCTCGCGCAACGGGTTCACCTCGGCGGCGCCGCCGTTGTGAATGGGATCGCCGGTCAAGACGAGCGCAGACTTGATTTGCGCCGGCGTCCAGGTGGGGTGGCGCTGGCGGAGCAGTGCGGCCGCACCGGCGACGTGCGGTGCGGACATGCTGGTCCCGCTGCTTTCGACGTAGCCGCCGCCGGGCGCGGCCGAGGCCACATCCTCACCCGGTGCGGTGACGTCCGGCTTGAAGATGAGCGAGTAGGGCGTCGGCCCGGCGGAGGAGAAATCCGCAATGTTGTCCACGTCAGGGCTGCCGTGGCCGCCGCTCGAGGCCGCGACCGAGATCGCCTTCGCGGCATTCCCAGGCGACGTGATCGACCCGAAGCCGAGCTCGCCGAAGTCGTTCCCGGCCGAGACCGCCGAGACGACACCGGCATCCGCGGCCGCGTTCAGTGCCGTGACAACAAGATCGCGGCTCGGTTCGATCTCTGTCTCGCCGAGCGAGAGATTGATGACGTCCATGCCGTCCCGCACGGCGGCCTCGATCGCCGCAGCGAGCTCGGGTGAGTTCCCGTTGGCGCCGAACTCACTCGGGATGCCGAGGGCCTTGTAGTTCCCGAGGTACGCGCGAGGCGCGATGCCGGAGAGCCGAAAGGAGCCGCTGCGTGTCGGCGTGTTGTTGTTGCCTGCGGCTATGCCGGCGACATGGATGCCGTGGTCGGAAAGGTCCGGGTCGAACGGCAGCTTCGCGTTGGCATAGGCCGGTGTCGCGGGAGCGAACGCTCTTGCGACGATCACCTTCGGCGTCGTGTACGCGGTCTGGCCCTTCGGAAAGCCCGCGGGATATGTGTATCCGGTGGGTGCGAAGAACGGGTGCGTCTGGTCGATCCCGTCGTCGACGATCGCGATCTTCTGTCCCTGCCCAGCGGTCGCGAGCGTCGGTCCCCAGATGGTCGGGGCGCCGATGATCTGCGGCGTCATGTCCAGCAAGGTGTGATAGCCGATGCTCGGCCAGACCTGGAGGCCCGCGACTCGTGACAGCTTGGCGAGCTCCGAGCGCGGCACGACGACGGCGAAGCCGTTGAGCACGACGCCAAAGCGCCAGCGCACCCGGGCCTCGGGAATCCTCGTCTGGATTCGCGCCTGCAGCGCACGCTGCGCGGAGTCGAGCTGCTGCAGGTAGTTCCGGCTCGCAGGCGCACTCAACAGCAGCCGGTTCGGCCGTGCGAAGGAGGAGAAGGCGAGGGTTCCGTGCCGGGCGAACATCTCGGCGAGCGGCGGTGACTTCAACGTGACGACCACCTCG
>DAINSN010000291.1:0-2247 GCA_036741295.1 Gaiellaceae bacterium | reverse complement strand
TTTCGATCGTCGAGCGGAACTCCGATCGTCTGCTCCGCCTGGTCGGCGATCTGCTCTTCGTCGCGCAGGTCGAGGCCGGCAAGATCACGCTCGAGCCGGAGTCCACAGATGTCGAGGACATCGTGCGGCAGGCAGTCGACGCGGCGCGCCCCGCGGCAACCGAGAAGGGGATCGAGCTCGACGTCGACCTCGACGGGCTCGGCGTGCTGCTCGCCGACCGGGCAAGGCTCGCGCAGGTCCTCGACAACCTGATCTCGAACGCCTTGAAGTTCACTCCGCCGGGTGGGCATGTCGCCGTGCGGACCTCTCGACACACCGACGTCGTCGTCATCGAAGTCTCTGACGACGGCATGGGCATCTCCGCTGAAGACCAGAGCCAGCTCTTCCAACGATTCTTCCGTACTACGAGCGCGACCGAACAAGCGATCCAGGGCACCGGCCTCGGCCTCTCGATCGTGAAGGCCATCGTCGAGGCACACGACGGAGTCATCACGGTGGAGAGCGTTGCGGGAGAGGGAACAGTCTTCAGGGTCGAGCTTCCCCTGGCACTGGCACTAGAGCCCCTGGCGGCGTAAGCGTCTCAGGTCGAGGCTGATTGCCTGGATCGCCGCGCAAGAACGGCGACCACTGCGAGCGTGAGAACCGCGGCGGCTACGCCCCCGGCCTCCTGCCCGATTCCACTTCGTCTTCCCGACGTGATCAAGAGCAACAGTCCGCCCACGATGGCCGTGGCCAGACCTGCCGAGACGAGCAGGGCAAGCCGGCGGACTACCACCTGTCCCTCGCTGCGCCAGCTCCGGCGCTCGATCGACCAGAAGGACAGCTCGGCCGCAATGAAGAACGCCGCCGCCACCATCGGTGCACGCGCGTCGACCGTGCCCGGTCGTAGGCTGAGAAAGACGGCGTAAGCCGCACCGACTCCGACGAAGCCCCAGGGCAGAAGCGTCGCCCAACGGCTCACGAGGGCGAGCGCGGTAACAAAGACCCCTACGCCGGCGAGCGCTGTCACAGCCGCAACCAGTCGGTCGCCGGCAAACACCGAGTACCCGCCGACAGCGCCGAGAAGCGCGAGGGCTGCGAGCCCGGTGACTACACGCGTGCGGCTCTTGCCTGACGGCGAAATGTCTCCACCTCCTCCATGGCAACGGCGAGCGACGAGTCGTCGTTCCAGACTGCCACGGGAACGCCCGCCCGCTCGAAGCGACCGCGGACCGCATCGCGGCGCAACCGCCAAAGCCGGTGCGCGATGTCGTCTATCTCTCCTACCTTTGGGACGACGAAGGCGAGGGGCGAGATCTCGATCACAACCAGGTCGAAGCCGCGAGCCTGCAGGTCCAGTAACGCGGTAGCCGCCCGGTCGTCCAGCAACGGAGTGAGCGCGAGCACGAGCGCTTGCGGGGGAAGGGTGCGCCGCGGAACAACGACGAGGTCCTGCCACGCGTAACTGAGAATGATCTGGGTGTCCAGCATCGCGTCGACGATCCGGTACAGCTGACGCGCCCCCGTCGCCGGCAGTAGCCAGTTGAGCATCCCGCCGAAGCTCACAAAGCCGACCCGGTCGCGCTGCCGGAGATAGCGCGCGGCAAGACTTGCCGCCGCTCGCAGGGCGGGATCGAGCGTGCTGCGCTCGCCACGGCGCGCCTCTGCGAACACGTCCAGGAAAATCACGACGTCAGCATTGCGTTCTGCGTGATGCTCGTTGACCCAGAGCTCACTGCGGCGAGCCGTCGCACGCCAATTCACGTGCCTTACCCGATCTCCCGCGACAAACTGACGGATGTCGGCAAACTCGATCCCCTCGGCCTTTTGACGCGCGACATGGTTCCCGGAGAAGACCTGAGTCTCAGAGGGCCGGAGCAGGGTACGCACCGCCTCCTCGGTTGGATAGACCTTCAGCGGTTGACGTGCGTCCACTACGGCCTCGTGCCGGAACATGCCGAAGTGATCGTGGGTACGGAGGTGAATCCGACCGACGCGGAACGCGCCCCACCGGGAACAACGAAGACGCAACGGCAGCACGCGTTCTTCTCCTTCGACGAGGCGCAAAGTGCTCGGATTGCTTCCCTCTTCCACCTCGAGCCCCGCGGGCAGCTCGAGGAGCACGTCGACACGCTCCACCCCGTCACCCGGCGCGAACTGGATCAAGACGTCGAGCAGCTCGCCCTCGAGCGCCCGTTCGCGGTCGAGCTCGACCTCGACCTCGATGCGTGGCGTGCGCACCTGCAGCGCGCCGACTGCCACGACGAC
>DAINSN010000290.1:0-2250 GCA_036741295.1 Gaiellaceae bacterium | reverse complement strand
AGGCTTGGCTCGAATAGAAGCGGCTACGCGGGTCCGTCGGAGACCGAGACGCTCTCGATCACGACGTCGTCATGCGGCTTGTCGCGCGCGTCGCGGGGTAGCTCGGCGATCTTGTCGACGACGTCCATGCCGTCCGTCACGCGCCCGAAGACCGTGTGCTTCCCGTCGAGCCACGGTGCAGCTTCGGTGGTGACGACGAAGAACTGGCTGCCGTTCGTGTTCGGCCCGGCATTCGCCATCGCGAGCGCACCGCGCTCGACCTTGTGGTCGTTGAACTCGTCCTCGAAGGAGTAGCCCGGCCCGCCCGAGCCGGTTCCGGTCGGATCGCCGCCCTGGATCATGAAGTCCGGGATGACGCGGTGAAAGATGACGCTGTCGTAGAAGCCGTCGTTCGCAAGCTTCACGAAGTTGTCGACGGTCTTCGGCGCGTCGTCCGGGAAGAGCTCGACGTGGATCGGGCCGTGGTTGGTCTGGATGATCGCCTGCATTGCGCGGGAATCTACCGTCCGGCCTGACCGCGATGCTGCAGTGGTGCCGGACGGCCCTGTACGCGTCGTCGAGTTCCTTCCGCGGACCGTGTTCCGCGTCGTCGGAATCCTGCTCGCAACAGCGCTCGTGCTCGAGGTCGTCTGGATCGCCCGCCACGTCCTCACGTGGATCTTCATCGCCGTCTTCCTCGCGCTTGCGCTCAATCCGGCTGTTGACCGGCTCGAGCGGCGCATCAAGCGTCGCGGGATCGCAACGGGGATCGTCTATCTCGCCGCGCTGGGCGCCGTCGTCGGGATCGCACTCCTTTTCATCCCCACGCTCGTCAATCAGGTCAACGACTTCGCCGGCAAGGTCCCGGATTACCTGAACGACCTGACGAAGGGTCGCGGCCGGCTCGGCTTCCTCCAGGAGAAATACCACCTCGTCGACAAGGCCCGGAAGGCGCTGCACGACGGCGGCGCCTCGAAGCTCTTCGGGATCTCCGGGACGGCGCTCGCCCTCGCGAAGGGCGTCGTCAACGTGGTGCTTGCGACCGTCACGATCGCCTTCATGACGTTCTTCATGCTGCTCGAGGGACCGAGATGGGTGGAGTCGTTCTTCACGCTTCTGCAGCCGGGGTCCCGCCGCCGCTGGCGCGCGGTCGGACGCGACATCTACCGCACGGTCGGCGGCTACGTGACGGGCAATCTTCTGATCAGCCTGATCGCCGGGACGCTCACCACGATCGTCCTCCTCATCACCGGCGTGCCGTATGCGCTCGCGCTCGGGCTGATCGTCGCGATCCTCGACCTGATCCCGCTCGCCGGCGCGACGATCGCAGCCATCATCGTCGGCGCGGTCGCTTTCCTCCACTCGGTCCCCGCGGGGATCATCGTGGTCGTGTTCTTCGTCCTCTATCAGCAGGTCGAGAACCACATCCTCCAGCCGGTCGTCTACGGACGGACCGTTCAGCTCTCGCCGCTCGCGGTGCTCATCTCTGTGCTGATCGGGGCGCAACTCGCAGGCGTGCTGGGAGCGCTCGCCGCGATTCCCGTCGCGGGCTCACTGCAGGTGATCTGGGTCGACTGGCTACGCCAACGGCGTGGCGAGGAACCTGCCGGCGCGACCTGATCCCTCGATCGAGGCAGGCGGCTTCCCGCGGCAGCGGCCGATCCAAAGTGCATGGCCCGCCGTGCCCTCCTTTGTCTTGCGCTTGCAGTCTCCGCTGTGGGGCTCTCGGCCGGTGCAGCACCCGCAGGCGCGATCGGGCAGCGTCCCGCGAGCGCCATGGGCTCGCTCGAGCGGGATGTCCTCGCGAACGTCAACCTCTTGCGACGCCAGCACGGCCTTGGCGCGCTTCGGCTCTCCTCGAAGCTCGCCGCCGCGGCTCGCTTGCATTCGGGCGAGATGGCTCAGCGTGGCTACTTCAGTCACGACTCCGCCAACGGCACCTCGTTCGACAAGCGGATCTCCCGTTTCTACTCGCTCGCCGGTAAGCGCTACTGGTCGGTCGGAGAGAACCTGCTCTGGTCGTCCCCGGACGTCAGCGCGTCGGCTGCGCTCGACATGTGGCTGAACAGCCCCGAGCACAAAAAGATTCTGCTCACCGCACGCTGGCGCGAGATCGGTCTCGCCGCCGTGCACGTGCACTCTGCTCCCGGTTCGTACGGGGGACGCGAAGTCACCATCGTGACCGCCGATTTCGGCGTCAGGCACTAGAACACCTCCGCGATACCCTCTTTCCCCGGCGCCTGTAGCTCAGTGGACAGAGCGGCGGCCTTC
>DAINSN010000289.1:0-2304 GCA_036741295.1 Gaiellaceae bacterium | reverse complement strand
TGTTTTCCGTGGCCGCCTTCGTATGAGGCGCGGATGACCTGCGGACGCGGCTAGCCGCGTTAATCGGCTCGGTAGTACGGCCAACCCGACAGCCAGGCGCGAAGCGCTCGGCCGTCGACCACCGTGTCGAAGCGCAGCGCCTCGGGATTGCCGGGGTCCTCGCCCACGCGGAACGAGCCGTCGTCGCGGGGAACCAGCGGTTGCTCGGTGTCGAACCCGTCAGGTGCCCCAGCGAAGATGAGCCACGGCTGGTCCCCGCGGAGGACTATTCGGAAGTTGGTCGTCCACGGGTTGTGCGAGCGGTAGTGACCGGCGATTGCCTGCAGCTCGACAGACGGCTGGGGCAGCGGCCGCGTCGCCGTTCCTTGCTGCACATAGCGTCGGCCCCCGTGCCATAGCTCCACGACGTCGTCCGTTGGTCGCGCCACCCGAAGAGGGAATCGATCGAAGTCGGTGTCTGACGCCAGGAAGAGGTCGTCTTCCAGTTCCTCGAGCGAGATGTCACGGCCGTCGTGGCGAAGCAGCAGTCCGTTCTCGGAGGCGACGATCTCCAAGGATGGCTCATAGAGGCCGGCCAGTTCGTCGTGTGCAGAAGCCGCGACAGTGCTTGCAGACTCCGGCTCGCCGTCCGCGATCCGAATCGCGGTTCGAGCGAGCGAGACCGGGTTCAAGCCGAAGCCGTTCTGCAGCACGATGGCGCCGAGGTTCGCGTCCGTGTCTGCCTGCATGCCCGCGAGGTAGCCGACCATGCCGCCGGCGTGCCCGATGAAAAGCCGTCCGTCCGCGTTGCGCATCACCAACCCGTAGCCGTATGCGGCGGGCTCGTCTTCGGAGAGATCCGCAGCGCTCATTTGAGCAAATGCCTCCTCGCTGAGCAGGCGGCCTTGCGGACCTTCGCCTCCGCGCATGAGCAACCTCACGAAGGCGCACATGTCTGCCGCGGTTGAGGCGATCGAGCCGTCGGCGGTTTCGGTCTCGAGCCACGTCGCCGGCGCGAGCGCCGAGCCGGCGTGGCTGAGTCGATCGTCGTGCAGATACTCGTAACCCACGGCCAACCGAGCGCGCATGTCGTGCGTGATGGCGGGCTCGGTGGCGGACATCGCGAGAGGTTTCAGAACGCGAGCACGAATGATTTCTGGATACGGCCGGCCGTCGACCGCTTCCAGCACGAGCCCGAGCGCCTTGTAGCCGACGTTGGAGTAGTGGAAGCGCTCCCCCGGCGCAGAGAACGTCGGCAAGTCGCGGAGTGACCAGACCTGGAACGCCGCTTCCGGTGTCCCGTCGATGCCGGCGACGATCCCGGCGGTGTGCGACAGCAGGTGGGCGATGGTGATCGGCGCATGGCCCGCAGGCTGCTGCACTGCGAACCACGGGAGGTAACGCTCGACAGGCGAGTGCAGGTCGATCAGCCCTTCGTCGACCAGCTGGAGAGTCGCCACCGCGGTGAACGTCTTGCCGATCGAACCGATCTCGAACAGCGTGTCGGGAGTAACCGGCCGGCGCGAGGCAAGATCCGCGAATCCGTACGAACGGATGAGAAGCGTGCCGTCGCGATCGGTGAGGCCGAGCGTCAATCCCGGCAGTCGAGCGCGCTCCATCTCGGTCCGAACAGCGTCGTCGATGGCCGCCGCGGCTGCGTCATCGATCACGCGGTCATCGTAGTCCTGACGGCGATGACCGGGCTCGCGCGTTTGACGGCTGCGGGTCTCGGTGCCAACCGAAGTTGCAGAGGAGGTGCGGTAGAAGGTCGGCGTCCGGCGGCTTGTACAAGCTATTCTGCACGCATCGACAGAGAGGAAGGGCTTCATTGGGCTCCAAAAGACAGACGACAATGGCCAAGCTGACGCGCGAGCGCAAGGTCAAGGAGAAGCGCGAACTGAAGGAAGAGAAGAAGGCGGCGGCAGCCGCGGCGAAGGCCGCCGGCACCTACTCGTACGACGGCGAGCCGGTCGAGCCGTCCCCGGAGAACACGACCGATCCGACTGACGAAGCGCTCGTGGCCGACGCGACAGTGGCCGCGTCCAGCGAAGATCGCTAACGCTCCTCAGCGGTACCAGCGGTGGTGGAACCCGACGAGGGGATTGCTGCCTGAGCGTGCCTGATTTACGTTCGCGCGGTACAAGCGAAACGGCGGTGCCGGATCCGCCGGTAGGCCGGCGCGCGTTCGCCGCCCCTCGATCACAGTGAAAAAGAAATGGTCATCGTCGGTCAGCAGCGGCGAGAGCTCGATTCGTTCCAGATTCAGGCGCCTTTCGTGGAGGCTAATCCAGCGAGAGCGCGATCCACACGTCGGCTCCGCCGCCG
>DAINSN010000288.1:0-2306 GCA_036741295.1 Gaiellaceae bacterium | reverse complement strand
CCTCCACCTCGGCATGATCGTCATCCTCACAAGATCATTCTGAGATGAGCTCCTGACCCCAAGCCAGTATCCGTTTGGGACAGGGCCTACCGATTCAGGGTCGAACTGGTGTCACAAGCGGGTCGCCTCGCTCGAACGCCAGGATGTTGTCGACGACGATCCGGGTCATCGCTTCGCGCGTCTGGCGCGTGGCGCTGCCGAGATGCGGCGTGAGAACGACGTTCGGTAGCGGTAGCAGTTCCGCTGGAACAGCCGGCTCGTGCGCGAAGACGTCGAGCCCCGCACGCAGACGTCCTGAGACGAGCTCCGCGACGAGCGCGGCCTCGTCCACGATCTCGCCCCGCGCCGTGTTGACGAAGCACGCGCCGTCACGCAGCAACGCCAGGCGTCGCGCATCGATGAGACCGCGAGTCTCGGGTGTCAGCGGCGTGTGGATGCTCACGATGTCCGACTCCGCGAGCAGAGCGTCGAGCTCGCGGTAGTTACCGAGCTCCGTGTCCGCGCGCGTTCGCTGCGCGTAGAGCACGCGCAGCTCGAAACCCTGCGCGCGCCGGGCAACGGCCTGGCCGATGCGCCCGAGCCCGACGATGCCGAGGGTCGACCCGGTCAGCTCCTCGGCGACGATTCCGTTGGCCCACTCAGCCCTCCACTCGCCGGCCCGGACAAGCGCGTCGCCCTCCACCACGCGTCGCCGCGTCGCCAGGATCAGTGCGAACGTCAGATCCGCGGTCGCAGCAGAGAGGACGCCGGGCGTGTTCGTCACGGCGATGCCTCTCCGGGTTAGTTCCTCCAAGTCGATCCGGTCGTAGCCGACGCTGAAGTTCGCGACGAGACGCAGCCCCGGCAATAGGTCGAGCGGCACCGGCTCGTTCGCGACAACCAGCGCCTCCACCTCGGGCTGAGGAGACTCCAGGTCCGCGAGCGCCTGCACCTCGACGTCACCGAGCTCGTCGAAGGCCGGGCCGGGATAACGGTGTGTGGCGAGAACCTTCAAGGGATGAGTCTCCCATGCCGAAACGAACAGGCAATGAAGGTGAGATTTGCGGCAACCCTGGTCGTGACGCTGGTCGCGATCGCAATCCCGTCCCCCGCCGGCGCGTACCACCTCGAAGGTGGACGCTGGCCGACGGCGACGATCACGTACTTCAACGAAGTCCCGGCCTATGCGTGGGCCGTCGATTCCGCCGCCTACGCCTGGAACAAGAGCGGCGCGCGCGTGCAGTTCCTGAAAGGCTCACGCCGCGACGCGAAGGTGCTGATCGGGATCCGCTGGTTCAAGGCCGCCGGCGACGCCAACCTCCAGCGCAACAGGGGGCGCTTCGTCAGTGCGAAGGTCGGCATTCAGAGCGGACAGAATCGTTACACGATGGCGCTCGTCGTCGCGCACGAGCTGGGGCACGTGCTCGGGCTCGACCATGAGGACCGCGTCTGCGCCACGATGAACTCGTACCTCGTCGAGAACCACCCGGAGCACTGCGACGCCGCGCCCCCGAACATGTGGGTTTGCCGCCTGCTACGCACCGACGACGTCCGGGGGGCCGTCAGCCTCTACGGCGGAGCCCCAAGGCCGATCCGCGGTCCCGAGTTCTGCAACAAGTAGTCAGCGCCGTCTGACGAGCACGTCGTCGACCGGCCGCGTGTTGACGACGTCGGCCGCAGTCGCCCAGCCACGCCGAGCCGTGTGCACTGCGAGCTGCATGTTGCCGAGCCCGCGCACGGAATGGGCATCGGTCGAGACGACGATCGGGACGCCGGCCTCGATCGCGAGCCTGATCTCGGGGCCGGAGAGATCGAGCCGGTCCGGCAGCCCGTTCGTCTCGAGCGCAACGCCGGTCTCGAGGGCGACCTCGAACGTGCGCTCGAGATCGAGAGCGTTCGGTGGACGGTGATTGATGATTCGCCCCTTCGGATGGCTGAGCGCGCGCACCGCCGGATGCCGCATTGCCTCCGTGACCTTGCGCGTCAACTCGTCGCGCTGCTGCCGTTGCCCTGCGTGCAGGCTGAGCTGCACCCATTCGAGCTCCGCGAGCACGTCGTCCGGAAGGTCGAGCCCGCCGTCGGCGCGGACGTCGACCTCAGTGCCGCGCAGCACGCGAAAGGGTGCGAGCTGCTCGTTGACCGCTGCGATCTCCTCGCCCTGCCGACGCAGGTCGTCCGCGTCGAGGCCGGGAACGACGCGCACGTTCGGCGTGTGGTCGCAGATCGCGACGTACTCGTAGCCGAGGTCACGCGCAGCGGTGGCCATCTCGAGGATGGACGCCTTTCCGTCCGACCACGTCGAGTGCATGTGGAGGTCGCCGCGGATG
>DAINSN010000287.1:0-2317 GCA_036741295.1 Gaiellaceae bacterium | reverse complement strand
ACATGTCGACCTGGATCATCGCGTCCTCGTCGCCGAACAGGAACTCGGCGAGCGTCCGCGCCAGCTCGGTCTTACCGACACCTGACGGGCCGAGGAAGATGAACGAGCCGGTCGGGCGCTTCGGGTCCTTGATACCAGCGCGCGCGCGGCGGATCGAGCGCGAGACGGCCTCGATCGCTTCCTCCTGGCCGATGACGCGCTTGTGCAGCTCGTCCTCCATGCGCGTGAGGCGCGCGGACTCGGCCTCGGTGAGCTTGAAGACGGGAATGCCGGTCCACATCGAGACGATGTCCGCGATCTCTTCCTCGCCGACCTCGGGCTGCTCGGCCTCGGCCTCGTTCTGGCGCCAGTTCTCCTCGAGCTCGCGCTTCTTCTGCGAGAGCTTGCGCTCCTTGTCGCGCAGCGAGGCGGCCTTCTCGAACTCCTGGTTCTCGATCGCGTCTTCCTTGTCCTTGCGGACCTTCTCGATCTCTTCCTCGAGCTCGCGGTAGCGGGGCGGCGCGCTCATCGTGCGGATGCGCATGCGCGACCCGGCCTCGTCGATCAGGTCGATCGCCTTGTCGGGAAGGTGCCGGTCCTGGATGTAGCGGTCGGCCAGCGACGCAGCTGCATGGAGCGCGTCGTCGGAGATCTTGCAGCGATGGTGCGCCTCGTAGCGGTCGCGCAGGCCGCGCAGGATCTGCACGGTGTCGTCGACCGACGGCTCCTCGACGCGGATCTGCTGGAAGCGGCGCTCCAGCGCTGCGTCGCGCTCGAGGTACTTGCGGTACTCGTCGAGCGTCGTCGCGCCGATCGTCTGCAGCTCACCGCGCGCGAGCGCCGGCTTGAGGATCGACGCTGCGTCGATCGCACCCTCGGCCGCGCCGGCGCCGACGAGATTGTGGAGCTCGTCGATGAACAGGATGATGTCGCCGCGCTGGGTGATCTCCTTCATCACCTTCTTGAGGCGCTCCTCGAACTCGCCGCGGTACTTCGAGCCTGCGACCAGGGCAGCGAGGTCGAGCGTGTAGATCTGCTTGTTCTTCAGGAGCTCCGGAACCTGGTTCGCGGAGATCCGCGCAGCAAGGCCTTCGACGACGGCGGTCTTGCCGACGCCCGGCTCACCGATCAGCACGGGATTGTTCTTCGTGCGGCGCGACAGGATCTGCATCACGCGCTCGATCTCCGTCTGGCGGCCGACGACCGGGTCGAGCTTGCCCTCGGAGGCCTGCTTGGTCAGGTTGCGGCCGAACTGGTCGAGGAGCTTGGAGCTCTTCGCCTTCTCGCCGGGAGCGGCGGCGCCACCCTGCTGGCGGCGGCCGGGGCCGGAGAGCATCCGGATGATCTCGTTGCGAATCTTGTCCGCATCCGCGTCGAAGTCGAGCAGGATGCGTGCGGCGACGCCCTCGTTCTCACGCACGAGGCCGAGCAGGATGTGCTCGGTGCCGATGTAGTTGTGTCCCAGCGAGAGCGCTTCGCGCAGTGCCAGTTCGAGCACCTTCTTCGCACGCGGCGTGAACGGGATCTGGCCGGTCGTGACCTCGTCGCCCTGGCCGACGATCCGCGCGACCTGCGCGCGAACTTCCTCGACCGTGATGTCGAGCGACTCGAGCACCCGCGCGGCGAGGCCTTCCTCTTCGCGCAGCAGTCCGAGCAGGATGTGCTCGGTGCCGATGTAGTTGTGCTTGAGCGCGCGAGCCTCGTCCTGCGCGAGAACGACGACTTGCCGGGCCCGTTCGGTGAATCGTTCGAACAAACTCGTCCTTCCTGGCTGGGGGAAGCCATCGTAGCCCAGGGGGCGGAGGCTATGTCCCCCGGCTTTACGTACTTCTTACGCCTTCTGTCGGCAGATTCCGGCGCGGGCTAGAGAGGCGCTCCTGGGGCCGCCAGAGGGGGAGTTACGGCCTCGTATCCCGCCGCACGAGCGGCGGCCGTCAGCGCTCGGCGCCGGCGGGAAGGAACCCGCGAAGAACGCCTGCGACGGTCAAGAGGAGAATCTTCAGGTCCAGCCAGAGGGAAATATTCTCGATGTAGAAGTTGTCCCACTCGGCACGGTCCGCGATCGAGGTCCGCCCGCGCAGCCCGTGGATCTGAGCCCACCCCGTGATGCCCGCCTTGACGCGGTGGCGTTCGGAGTAGCGGTAGACGTCCTCGCCGAATCGAGCGACGTACTCGGGACGTTCCGGCCGCGGCCCGACGAGGCTCATCTCGCCGCGGAGGACGTTGATCAACTGCGGCAGCTCGTCGATGTTTGTACCCCGCAGGAACTCGCCGAGTCGCGTGATCCGGTTGACACCTTCGACGCCGCCCGGGCCGAGATCGTCGGGGAGGACGAAGG
>DAINSN010000286.1:0-2349 GCA_036741295.1 Gaiellaceae bacterium | reverse complement strand
CCACAAACTCAGTCGAGACGTCCGACGAGTTGCGACGGCCCCGCATTCCTCCATGACCGGTGTGACGGAAGTGCGACGACTTCTTGTCGAAGGACGAGATAGTGGCTCAGAGCCACAAAGTCCGGGCAAGCGCTGCGGCCCGGCGGAGGCGGCGACGGATCGGGGAGCGCTGGAAGCGCTCGCGCCGGTGCCAGTAGCGCGTGCGGAAGGCGTCCCGCGCGGCAAGGTAGTCGGTGCTCTGAGGCACGGCTCGTGGGGTGTCGTCGTGCGCGAACCACGGCTCTTCCTGGCGCGGGACGACGACGTCGTATCCCGCCAGGACGTAACGCAGCGACTGTGCGACGTCGTAGAAGTGGAAGCCGCCGATCGCCTCGTCCCACGGCAGATCGTGCTGGGTGATCATGCAGAGGCCGTCGACCGCCTCGACTACCTCGAACTCGCCCTTGGGCTGCTCGAGCTCGAGCGTCTCCTCGCCGGCGCCCGTCAGATGGACGACCCGGCCGAACACCCCGCTCCCGTCCCACCACACGCACGACTCGGGCAGGTAGCGACAGCCGGCGGCGCCGATGAGCCCAATCGTCCTGCGCCGGAAGATCCGGAGCACGTCGGGGATGAGCGCACGGTTGCGAACGACCGCGTCCTGGTGGACGTACGCCTTGTAGCGCCAGTCCGCGGCCTCGCGTTGGAGCTCGTTGTACGCCGTGGGAAGGCTCGCCGCGTCCCGACGCTCGAGCACGCTGATCTCGAAGCCGTCGGGGCGCTCCAGCCCGTCGATCGAGCGTCTCAGCCGGGCGAGCTTCCCGTCGTCCGTCACCGCGACGAGGAACGCAATGCCCTCGATCACGGCGACCAGAGGCGCACGAGCTCGTCGGCCTGGGCGTCGGCGTTGTAGCGCTCGACTGCGAGCCGGCGGGCGGTCCGGCGGAGACCGAGCACTCGTTCGCGGTCGGCCGAGAGCTCCTGCAGGGCGGCGCCGAGACCGTCCGGCCGCCCGGGCTCGAAGGTCACGCCGACGCCCTCTCCGTCGATGACCGGCGCGAGGCCGGGGAGTCGCGGCGCCGCGACGGCAAGGCCGGCCATCAGGTACTCGAACAGCTTGTTGGGAAGCACGAGCTCGTCGTTCTGAGTCACGGGACGGTTGATAACGAGCCCGACCTCGAAGCCCGCGAGCGCTTCGACCAAGCGGTCGGGAGGCACCGGGTCGGCGACCTCGACGTTGTCGAGCCCGCGCCGCTCGACCTCGCCCCGAAGCAGCGCCGGATCCGCGCTCGCGATGCGGAGGGTGAAGTGCGCACCCGGCGCGTGCTCGGCCGCGACGAGCAGATCCTCCAGCGGGCGGCCCGGGCCCATCGCGCCCTGGTAGACGACCGCCAGTGGCGTTCCCTCCGCCGCAGGCTCGACAGGGACCTCCACGAGCGGTGGGCAGTTCAGGACGACGCGAGGGGTCTCCGCGAGCCGAAGGCGCCGGCGCAGCTCGTCGGCGATCGGCGCGCTCACCGTCGACACGACGTCAGCCCTGCGCGCCAGTGAGCCTTCGAGCGACGCGGACACGCGACGATGCGCTCTCGGAGGATCGGGCTCCTGCGTCGTGTACAGCTCGTGCGCGTCGTAGACGAGCCGGGCGCCTGAATGCCGCGCAAGCATCGCCGCTGCGGGCAGCGTGTCGAGATCGTTGGCGTGCACGACGTCGAAGCGGCCGAGCTTCCGGCCGGCCAGGACGAGTCCCGCGGTGAGGCGGCCGAGACGCCCGAGCCGGTAGAGCCCGCGCGCCTCGCGGACGAGCATCCCGTCTTCCGTTGCCATCCCGCCGAGCCCGGCACTCCGGAGCCCTGCGGCCAGCCGCTCGCCGCCGACGCGCACGATCCGGACGCCGTCGAGCGGGATGGGCGGGAGCCCGGAGACCTGTCCGCACAGGCCGACCACCTCGATCCCCCTCGCGTGCGCCGTGAGCGCTGCGCGACGCGCCCGGGGATCGCGGCTCAGCTCCGCGGGCGTGAGGATCAAGAGCCGCAAGGTGCGCTACGTGGGAACGGCTTCGAGCCGCGCCCCCGCCGCCGAGTCCTGTGCAGGCTCCGGCCGACTGATGCCGAGCAGCGAGTCGTAGACGGCCTCGACCGCGCGGGCGTTCCGGCGTGGGTCGAAGCGCTCGCGGGCGTGCTCGCTCGCCGCCTCGCCGAGCCGCTCTCGTAGGGCCGGGTCGTCGATGAGGAGGCGCAGGGCCGACGCGATCTCGCGCGGGCTGGCGTCGTCGAGCAGCAGTCCGGTCTTCCCGGGGAGCAGCACGCCGGCGCCGTCGCTCGACCCCGACGCGACGACCGGTTTCGCGTACGTGGCCGCCTCGAGCACCGG
>DAINSN010000285.1:0-2352 GCA_036741295.1 Gaiellaceae bacterium | reverse complement strand
GACCTCGATCCGCGCATGACCAGCTACGTCTTCTACGGCGCGCTCGAAGAGATCCTGACGGGCTGGGTGCTCGGTCAGCTCGAGGACGGCGACGAGGCGATCGCCCGCGCCGAGGAGACCGTGGTTGAGGTCATCTGCGGCGGCCTGGCCGCCGATCGCGAGACAGCCAAGGTCTAGTGACACAGCTGACGGCCGAAGCTGCGGCACGTTCGCAGTCCGTCAGGCGCAGTCTCTTCTGGATCCTCGGATCTGGAGCGTTCGGGCTTGCGTTTTCGATCACGACGACGGCGGCGTACTTGCCGCCGCTGCTGCATCGCTTCACGGAATCGGGGACGCTGATCGGTCTCGTCCTCGGCGCCGAGGGCGTGTTCGCGCTGCTGCTCTCGCCGGTCGTCGGCCCTTGGAGCGACTCGTTCCACACGCCGCTCGGACGCCGGCGTCCGTTCATGCTCGCCGCGCTCGGGCCCATCGGCTTCTGTCTCCTGTTGATGCCGTTCATGCCCAACCTCTGGACGACGACCCTGATCGTGTTGGCGTTCTTCTTCGCGTACTACGTGTACGAGCCGCCCTACCGCGGTCTCTACCCGGACCTCCTGCCGTCCTCGACGTATGGGCGCGCGCAGGGGATCCAGCACGTGATGCGCGGGATCGCCCTCGGCACCGCGCTCGTGGGTGGTGGGTTGCTCCTCAAGGTGTGGCACGCCGCGCCGTTCGTCCTCGCAGCCTTCGTCACGACGGCGGCGTGTGCGATTCCGATCCTCTACGTCCGTGAGGACGGCGGTCACGGCCGCGTGTTCGAAGGGGTGCGCGCGTACTTCAACCGGAGCTGGCGCCTCTTTCGGGAGGAAGCAGAGGTGCGGCGCTTCCTGCTCGCGAACGCCGCCTGGGAAGGCACGTTCGCGGCTGCGCGCACGTTCGTCGTCCTGTACGTGCTGGACGGCCTGCACGAGACGAAGGCGATCTCGTCGGCGCTGCTCGGCGCCGTGGCGGCCGGCTACATCATCGCGGCGTTGCTCGCGAGCCGGCTGGGTGATCGCTTCGGCATTGCCCGCGTGATCTTCTTCTCGTCCTTCCTCTACGGCGGCGGTTTCCTGTTCGCCGGGGTGGCGAGCACGTGGCACAACTGGTACTTCGGGTTCATCGTCCCGCTCTCGATCGCCGGTGGTCTCGTGATGACGCTTGCGTGGGGGCTGCTCTTCAAGCTGATGCCGGAGCAACACCGCGGCGCGGTCTCCGGTCTCGCCACCACCACGAAGGGGCTCGGCCTGCTGCTCGGTGCGCCGGTGGCGGGAGCTGCGATCGACCTCGCGCGGCCGTATCTGCATGCGACCGACGGCTACCAGGTTCTCTGGCCGGTGTGTGGGATCCCGATTCTGGCCGCGACTCCACTCGTCTATCGCCTCATGCGCATCGAGCAGTCGGGTCAGCCCGAGGCGAGCCCGGGCTGATGCCACTCTGGGACCGACTGCGCGGCCTCGAGCTCAACGTCGAGGACGTCACCACCGAACGGAAGTCCGTCGAGGTCTCGACGCAGTTCACGCGCGTGACGACGACGGTAGTGCTCGGCGGTGAGGGCGAACATGGCCGCGGCGAAGACGTGACGTACACGGCCGAGGATCACGACTGGTTCCCGGAGCTCGATCCTCCCGGGCGCACGACGCTTGGAGAGCTCTCGGTGCAGCTCGACGAGATACGGCTGTTCGAGACGGAGCCGAAGATGCCGGCGTGGGCGGACTACCGGCGCTGGGCGTTCGAGAGCGCCGCGCTCGACCTCGCGTTGCGCCAGAACGATCTTTCGCTCGGGGCTGCCGTGGAACGCGACTATCACCCGGTCCGTTTCGTCGTCTCGACGCGCGGCGACGCGTTCGGGTGGCTGGAGCACATCCCCGGGCTCGAGCTGAAGCTCGATCCGGAGAACGACTGGGACAGGGCGTTCATGGAGCGGCTCGCCGCGACCGGTCGCGTGCGCGTGCTCGACTTCAAGGCGTACTACAAGGGCACGGCCGTCGACGTCGTGCCCGACCCTGTTCTGTACGCCGCCGCCGTCGAGCTCTTTCCCGACGCAGTGCTGGAGGACGCGTCCCTCGACGGCGAGTGCGGAGCGGTGTTGCGGGGGCAGGAGGGGCGAATGAGCTTCGACGCGCCGATCCACTCGGTCGCGGATGTGCGCGCGCTGCCGGTCGAGCCCGGTTGGATGAACATCAAGCCGTCGCGCTTCGGCACGACCGAGCGTCTGCTGGAGTGCATCGAGCATTGCGGCGCCGGCGGGATTCAGATGTACGGCGGTGGCCAGTTCGAGCTCGGCGTCGGTCGCCGGCACATCCAGGTGCTCGCGTCGCTCTTCTATCCCGA
>DAINSN010000284.1:0-2354 GCA_036741295.1 Gaiellaceae bacterium | reverse complement strand
GTCGTCAAGACCGAGAACGAGCTGGCGGCGATCCCGAACTTCGGCAAGAAGTCGGTCGAGGAAGTCAAGGAAACCCTGTCGGCGCACGGTCTGACGCTGCGCGGCGACGAAAGCGGGAACAACATTTAGTGACCCTGCCGGCCGCACTTCGTGGCGCCGCGCCCGCGATCACGCTGCGCGATCCTGCGTCCTCAGTCGCACTCGGGCAAACCAGCCCGAGTGCTCCCTGCGTCCTTGTCTCGCTTGGTGCTCGCGACCGCGGCATCCACGAGCACGACCGGCAGGGCCACTAGTTATGCGCCACCGTCGCGCAGGCAAGAAGCTCGGGCGCGACTCGGCGCACCGCAGGGCGCTCTACTCGAACCTCGCGGGCGCGCTGATCGAGCACGGCCGGATCAAGACCACCCAGGCGAAAGCCAAGGCGGTCAAGCCGTTCGCAGAGCAGATGATCACGCTCGGCAAGCGCGGCGACCTCCACGCTCGGAGGCTCGCGCTCGCCGAGCTGCGCTCGCAAGACGTCGTCCACCAGCTGTTCGCCGAGGTCGCTCCGCGCTTCGCGGAGCGTGCCGGCGGCTACACGCGGATCGTCAAGCTCGGGCCGCGGCTGGGTGACGCTGCGGAGATGGTCTATCTCGAGCTCGTGGACTACGAGCCTGCCGGCGCGGCGCGACCAGCAACCGCCGCGTCGTAGCGCAGCGAGCGGATGCTCCTGCTCGGAGCGATCCTGCTGGCGATCTTCGTCCTGCCGTCCCCGTGGGGGATCGTGGCGGTCGTCGCCGGCGGGCTCACCGACATCGCCGAGTCGGTCGTATTCCTGAAGTGGTCGCGGCGCCGGCGCGCCGTCACCGGGGTCGAGGCGCTGCTCGGCAAGACCGCCGTTGTCAGCTCGCCGACGCAGATCCGCGTGGCGGGGGAGCTTTGGGAGGCGAGGTCGGCTGACCCGCTGGTCGTTGGCGAAGAGGTGGAGGTCACCGGCGTCGACGGCTTGACGCTGCAGGTCAGCCGAGGGAGCCGAGCGCCGCGCTGACCGCTGCGATGATCACGCCGCCCAGCGTGACGGACGCGAGAGCGCGGATGAAACCGACCTGGAAGAACTTCCAGCGCAGCCAGGCCAGGATCAGTAGCTCGAATGCGACGACTGCGATCGCGGAGTAGAGGGCTGCCTGATAGTGCGGGATGAGGAACGGGAGGGTGTGCAGAATGCCGCCCACGAACGTTCCGGCACCGGTGATCCCGCCGCGAACCATCGGATTCCCACGGCCCGTCAACTCGCCGGTGTCCGAGAGCCCTTCCGAGAATGCCATCGAGATGCCGGCGCCGAACGCGGTTGCGACGCCTGCGATGAAGGCGTAGTGCGGCTTGTGAGTCACGACGGCGACGGAGAAGATCGGAGCCAGCGTCGAGAGCGAGCCGTCGATGAGCCCCACCATCGCCGGCTGCACTCGTTGCAGAAGGAAGGCTTGGCGTTCCGTCATTGACTAGAGTATATCAACTCAATCGCAAACCGCTAGAACATAAGGCAAACCTGACAAGCAAAGTCAGGGAGACCTGACGTGCGGCTGAAGCTAACGCTCGAGTACGACGGCACCCACTTCCACGGCTGGGCGGTGCAACCGGGCTTGCGCACGATCGAAGGAGTCCTGCGCGACGCGCTCGGTGTCTTTCCCTCTTTCGCCGGCCTCGCGGTCGCAGGACGAACCGATGCGGGCGTGCACGCGCTCGGCAACGTCGTCAGCGTCGACGTCGATGGCGGCCCGCCCGCGCGGCGGGTCGCGGAAGCGCTCAATGTGGCGTTGCCGGACGACGTCGCCATCGTCTCCGCGGAAGAGGTCGGGCCGGACTTCAGCGCGCGACATTCGGCGCGTTCGCGCAGCTACCGCTACCGCATCTGGCGCCGCCGCGAGTCGTCTCCGTTCGAGCAACGGCGTTCCTGGTGGTACGCACGGCCGATCGACGAAGAGCGTCTGGCGGTTGCGGCCGACCTCCTCGTTGGCGGGCACGACTTCCGCGCGTTCACGCCGACCGAGACGCAGCATCAGACGTTCCGGCGCAACGTCACGGCGGCGGCGTGGCACCGGCACGGCGATGCGCTCGTGTTCGAGATCACGGCGGACAGCTTCCTCAGGCACATGGTGCGGACGCTCGTCGGGACCATGGTCGTGCTGCCCCCGGAGCGCATCGCACCGCTGCTCGAAGGGGGCGCGCGCAACCAGGCGGGGCGAACGGCGCCGCCCTGGGGTCTGTACCTCACGTCAGTGGCATACGACTGACTAGCATCGCTCCCATGCGCTTCCCAGTAGTTCTCTTCGATCTCGACGGCACCGTGATCGACTCGGGCGCGATCATCCTCGCGT
>DAINSN010000283.1:0-2355 GCA_036741295.1 Gaiellaceae bacterium | reverse complement strand
GTTCCCCGCGAAGCGGCGACCCTAATCCCCGCGCGAAAGCGCAGCTTTCGCGCGGTTACTTTCGCGCGGTTACTTAAGGAATGCGACGGCGTCGTCGACGACGCGGAGCTGGAAGAAGCGTTCCCGCAGATCGGGATGCGACTCGAGCAGGCGGTCGAGGTCTTCCAGCGCCCCTTCGACCTCGCCATCCGGACCGTCGATCAGCGTCTCGACGGTACGCCTGACCCGGTCGCGCAGGACGTCGGGGAGGTCCAGCACAGCACGGCGGGCTTCCGCCTGTTCCTCGATCCAGTCTGCAGCTTGCTTCTCGGCCTGTCGCTTTCGCCAGGCTTGAAAGAACTCGGCCATGCCCGGGACATCGGCCGCCGGGCCGTGGCCGGCAATCCCTCACCTGTCTACCCTGTTCCGCATGGACACGGAAGCACTGCGTGCGCGGGTCGAGGAGCTGATCCGCCGGCACGATCTGATCGCCCCCGGCGGCGACGTGACCTGCCTCGTCTCGGGCGGCGCCGACTCGACCTGCCTGTGGCATGTCCTGACGGAGCTCGGCTATCGCGTCTCCGCATTGCACGTGAACCACGGGCTGCGAGGTGACGCCTCCGACGAGGATGCGCGCTTCTGCGCCGAGCGCTTCGGCGCGGAAGTGGTCGATGGCGGCGGCGGGCTGACCGAGGACGACTGGCGCAAGATCCGGTACTCGTTTGCGACCGACCGTCTGCGCGCAACCGGGCACACCGCCTCCGACCAGGTCGAGACGGTCCTCTATCGGCTCGTTGCGAGCGGTGTGGCCAAGGGGATCAAGCCGCGCCGCGAGGACGGCGTCGTCCGCCCGTTGCTCACCATCTGGCGCAACGAGACGGAGGAGTACTGCCGTGCCGAAGGGCTCGAGTTCCGGATCGACGAGTCCAACAGCGACACGAAGCGCGGTCTCATCAGGGACGAGATCCTGCCGCGTCTACGCGAGCTCCATCCCGCCGCCGAGCGCAATCTGCTCGGGCTCGCCGACCAAGAGCCCTCACCTCTCGATGAGCTGCTCGCATCGACGGCCGGGTCGAGGCGGCTCGATCTCGGCACCGGCCTGACCGCCGTGCGCGAGTACGACCGGGTCTGGATCGAGCGCACCCCCGTCGCACTCGACGGCGAGGTGCGCTGGGGGGAGTGGCGCATCGCCTCGAAGCTTCCAGGCCTTAAGGTACGGGCCTGGCGCGCCGGCGATCGGCTCGCTGGGAGATCGAAGAAGATCCAAGACGTGTTTGTCGACGCGAAGATCCCCCGCTCTGCACGCGAGTCGTGGCCGCTCGTCGTGCGCGGAGACGACGTCGTCGCAGTGCCCGGCATCGTGGAAGCGGAAGGAGTGCGCGTCGAACGTGTCGCAGACTGAGCTCGAGCGCGGCGTCTCGGAGGTCCTCATCGACGAGGACCGGCTGCGAGCGCGCGTGGTCGAGCTGGGCGA
The DNA here is from genome assembly GCA_036741295.1 of Gaiellaceae bacterium. GTDB lineage: Bacteria > Actinomycetota > Thermoleophilia > Gaiellales > Gaiellaceae > 3-1-20CM-4-69-9. The sequence goes on along the minus strand of DAINSN010000283.1, from coordinate 902 downwards.
GGAGATCACGGCCGACTACGCCGGCCGGGACCTGCTGCTGATCGGCGTCCTCAAGGGCGCCGTTTTCTTCATGGCCGACCTCATGCGCACGCTCGGGATCCCCTGCGAGATCGACTTCATGGCGATCTCCAGCTACGGAGCCCAGACCGACTCGTCGGGCGTCGTGCGGATCCTCAAGGACCTGGACATCAACATCGAGGGCCGCAACGTGCTCGTGGTCGAGGACATCATCGATTCGGGGCTAACCCTCTCGTACCTGATGCGGAACCTCGAGGCCCGCGAGCCCGCCTCGCTGGAGGTCTGCGCCCTCCTGACCAAGCCGGACCGGCGCGAGATCGACGTGCCCGTCCGCTACATCGGCTTCGAGATCCCCAACCGCTTCGTGGTCGGCTACGGGCTCGATTTCGCCGAGCGATACAGGAACCTGCCCTACGTGGGCGTATTGAGTTCGGAGTTGGTGCCGGAGGGCGCCTGAAATAGCCGGGCCACCCCCCGTTTGGGGCCGCTGTAGCTCAAACCGAGGCTGGTACCCTGCCGAAAGAGGCTGAGTGAATCGATTCTTCCGCAGCGCGCTTTTCCCGCTCGTGATTATCGCGGCGCTGGTCTGGCTTGCCCTCCAGACCCTCGGCGGGCACACCCAGCCGACCTCCAAGCAGACGCTCTCTCAGGTCCAGGAGGACATCGCGGCGTGCCACACGGCTGCCAACAGCGGTTGTGCATTTACGGTGATCGTCTTCAACCCGAACAAGAAGGCCCTGAGCTACACGCGCATCGACAAGACGAAGGGCTCGGTCCACTATCCGAGCGACCAGTCGGCGGCCGACCTGCAGACGCTGATGGCGAAGCACGGCGTGACGTTCGACTCGAAGGGGACGGGCGGTTCGCCCTGGTGGTCGATCCTC
>DAINSN010000282.1:0-2358 GCA_036741295.1 Gaiellaceae bacterium | reverse complement strand
CAGGAGACGATCGGGCTCGGGATCACGCTCGAGCTGCCACTCGTGATCGTCGACGTCCAGCGCGCGGGACCGTCGACCGGGATGCCGACGAAACCGGAACAGGCCGACCTGCTCGGAGTCATGTTCGGCCGCAACTCCGAGTCGCCGGTCCCGGTGATTGCGGCGGCGACACCGTCGGATTGCTTCGACGCCGCGCTCGAGGCCGCGCGCATCGCCGTCAAGTACCGCACGCCTGTCTTCCTGCTCTCGGACGCGTACCTCGCGAACGGTTCGGAGCCCTGGCTTCTCCCCGACGTCGACGCGATTCCGCCGATCGAGCCGAACTTCGCGGAGGCGAACGGCGAGGATTTCCAGCCGTACCGGCGCGACGAGCAGACCCTCGCGCGCCCGTGGGCGATACCCGGCACGCCCGGCCTCGAGCACCGCATCGGCGGGCTCGAGAAGCAGGACGTCACCGGCAACGTTAGCTACGACCCCGACAACCACGACTTGATGGTGCGGCTGCGCGCACAGAAGGTCGCCGGCATCGCGCAGGACATTCCGGAGCTCGAGGTCGACGATCCGGACGGCGCCAACACGCTCGTCCTCAGCTGGGGCGGCACGTATGGCTCGGTCGCCGCGGCCATACGTCGTGTTCGCGGGACCGGCAAGAAGGTCGCCCACGTGCACTTGCGCTACCTCAATCCATTCCCGCGCAACACGGGGGAGATTCTGCGAGCCTACGACAAGGTGCTCGTCCCGGAGATCAATCTCGGCCAGCTGCAGAAGCTCGTTCGTGCGGAGTTCCTCGTCGATGCGACGGGCTTCAACCTGGTGCGAGGGATTCCGTTCCGCGCCGGCGAAGTAGCCGCTGCGATCGACGCGATGGTGGACGCATAAAGACACTCCATTTCGAGGGCAGGTGGCTCTGGGTCGCGATCGTCGTGGGCGCAGGCGCGGGCACACTTGCATTCGGTCTGGTCGGTAATCGGACCGGGTTGATCCTGTGCGCGGTGGCCACTCTGCTGGCGATCGTCCAGCTGGTTCGCATCTTGCTCAGGAAGCCGGTGAAGCCGGGCGACGGCCCAAGCGGCGGGCGCCGCTGGTAGCAGCTGATGGGTGATCGGCTGCGACTGCTCTGGGATTTCTACAACCTCGACGCCACGGAGCAGAGACTCCGAGTGCAGCTCGACGCCGAACTGGACGACCCTGGGCGTGCGGAAGTCCTCACCCAACTCGCACGCGTCGAAGGTTTGCGGGACGACTTCGATGCTTGCGATCGCCTGCTCGAGCAGGCGGAAGCGCTTGCCGGATCGAGCCCAGTCGCAGAGGTGCGCATCGATCTCGAGCGCGGACGGAAGCTACGCTCGAGCGGCGATCCCGACAGGGCTTTGCCGCTCTTCGAAGCAGCCTTTGGCAATGCGTGCGCCGCGGGCGAGCACTTCCTCGCCGGAGACGCTGCTCACATGTGCGCGCTCGCCGCGTCGGAGGATCGCGCCGCGATGGAGGAATGGACACAGCGCGGTCTCGACCTCGGCGAGCGGCAACCGGAAGCTGCCTACTGGGCGGGGCCACTGCTCAACAATCTCGGCTGGGCCTACTTCGACGCGGGCGAGCACGAACAGGCGCTCGAGCTCTTCGAGCGGGCGCTGGAGGTTCGCAAGCGCGATCCTGACAATCCGGCTGCGATCGCGTTCGCCGAAGAGGCAGTGCAGACCGCGCGCGACGCGCTCGGCTAGCCCGAAGTCGTATCGAAGCGGTCGAGCCCGTCGTCGGGCAGCGTCTCCCACGCCGCGACGGAGCGGACGAAGATGTGCACGCTTGGTCGCGCGTCGAACGCGTCGTCAAGCGCACTCGCTCGGACGCTCGCGGTTTCCGAATCGGGCCACCCACCGCCGAACAGGTTCGAGCCGCAGGCGAGGCAAAAGGTCTTCGCGCTTCCCTCCGCCGGCTGGAATGTCTGCAGCAGGTCATCCCCTTCAAGAATCCGAATCGTGTTCGAGGGCACGCGGCCGTTCACGGTCCCGGTGCTGCCGGACAGCTTCTTGCAGCTCTCGCAGTGGCAGTACCTGAGCGTGTCCGGGGCCTCCGCCACCTCGAACTTGACCCCTCCGCAGAGACAGCTTCCACGCAGCGCAGCCACGGCCTGAGCTTAACCGGGACGGTGCGTACAATTTTCGCCATCTCAAAAGGGGCCTCCATCGGGTGGGCCGTCGTGCTCGCTCTCTTCGCTGCGTCTGCGTACGAGGCGGCGGTCGCGCTCGAGTGGATCTCGATGGGATCCCTGCCCGGGCAGGAAGCCCCCGGTCAAGCTGTCGTCACGATTGCGGCCTTCGTTGCGCTCCTGACCGGGATTGTCGCCACCTTGGTCAGCCGGCG
>DAINSN010000281.1:0-2371 GCA_036741295.1 Gaiellaceae bacterium | reverse complement strand
GTATGGCTGTCATTGAGGCTCATGAAAAGCATCAGGAGCTCATCGACGAGCTGATCGCGGCCGTCTCCGCCTACAACGCGGAGGTCGACCGCGAGCTGATCCGGCGGGCCTTCCTTTTCGCCGCGAACGCCCACGAGGGCCAGCAGCGGCGCTCAGGCGAGGACTTCGTGCTCCACCCTTGGGGCGCCGCCAAGATTTGCGCCCAGCTTCGCCTCGACGACGAGACGATCGCCGCCGCGCTCCTCCACGACGTCGTCGAGGACACCGATGTCGAGCTGGAGGGCGTCCGCTCCGAGTTCGGCGACGAGGTCGCGAAGCTCGTCGAGGGCGTCACGAAGCTGACACGCGTTCAGTTCCAGAGCCGCGAACAGGCCGAGGCCGAGAACTACCGCAAGCTCATCGTCGCGATGGCGGCGGATGTGCGCGTGATCCTGATCAAGCTGGCCGACCGCCTGCACAACCTGCGCGAGATCGAGTACCTCGGCAAGCAGAAGCAGATCCAGAAGGCGAAAGAGACGCTCGAGGTCTACGCGCCGCTCGCACACCGGCTCGGTATCCACGCGATGAAGTGGGAGTTGGAGGACCTCGCGTTCGAGACGCTGCATCCGCGCAAGTTCGAGGAGATCAAGGCGATGGTCAGTGAGCGCCGCGCCGACCGCGAATCCCACGTGTCCGAGGCGGCACGGGTGTTGCAGATCGAGCTGAGCAAGGTCGACATCCCCGTGGAGATCTCGGGCCGTGCCAAGCACTTCTATTCCATCTACGACAAGATGGCGAAGAAGGGCCGCGAGTTCAACGAGATCTACGACCTCACGGCGATGCGTGTCACCGTGGAGCGCTCCGGCGACGAGGGAACGCGCGACTGCTACGGCGCGCTCGGCCTGATCCACTCCCTGTGGAGGCCGATGCCCGGCCGCTTCAAGGACTACATCGCGATGCCGAAGTTCAACCGCTACCGGTCACTGCATACCACCGTGATCGGTCCGGAGGGACGCCCGCTCGAGATCCAGGTGCGCACCCGCGAGATGCACGAAACGGCGGAGTTCGGCATCGCCGCTCACTGGCGCTACAAGGGCGGACGGCACCCGAGGACCGACGAGGCGTGGGAGAGCTGGGTACGCCAGTTGATGGAGGCGCAACCCGACACGATCGACGAGCCCGGTGAGTACAAGCGCGCGTTCCTGACGGATCTCGTCGACGACGAGGTCTATGTCTTCACGCCGAAGGGCGAGGTGAAGACCCTTCCTTCGGGGTCAACGCCGATCGACTTCGCGTACGCGGTGCACACGGACGTCGGACATCGCACCGTCGGCGCCAAGATCAACGGCCGTATCGTCCCGCTGCACTACCGGCTGAAGAACGGCGACTTTGTCGAGATCCTGACCTCGAAGGTCGGCCGGGGACCGTCCCGGGACTGGATCTCGCTGGCGGCCTCCTCGCGCGCGCGTAACAAGATCCGGCAGTGGTTCTCGCGCGAAACGCGCGAGGATCAGGAGCAGAAGGGCCGGGACTCGCTCGAGCAATCGCTCAAGGCGGCGAAGCTTCCGTACCGCAAGATCGCGGGGTCCGCCGTGCTCGCGGAGGTCATCCGCGACATGAACTTCAAGAAGGCCGAGGACTTCTACCTCGCGCTCGGCTCCGGCAAGATCGGCGCGCAGCAGGTGGTCAACAAGGTCCTCCAGCGGTTGAAGACGGAGCAGGTCGCCGAGGAGGAGGCCGTCCCGCTCAAGGCGCCGCGCGCCAAGCACGCCGTCGACAGCGAGAACTACGGCATCAACGTCCACGGTGTCGACGACGTTCTCGTGCGCCTCGCCAGGTGCTGCACGCCGGTACCGGGAGACGAGATCGTCGGCTACATCTCGCTCGGAAAAGGGATCACCATCCACCGGGGCGACTGCCCGAACGTCAAGGCCCTTGCGCGCCAACCCGAGCGCTTCACGCCGGTGACCTGGGACGGCGGCGCCTCCCAGAGCTTCCGCGTCCAGATCGCCGTCGAGTCGTGGGACCGTCCTCGCCTGCTCGAGGACGTCGCGCGGACCTTCGCCGAGCACGGTGCCAACATCGTCTCGTACGGCGGCAGCGTCGAGGATCAGATGGCGCGGAACTGGTACGTCGCGGAGGTCGGCGACGTCAAGGAGCTCCGCGGGTTGCTGACGGCGCTGCGCAACATTGAAGCCGTCTTCGACGCGTACCGCGTCACGCCCAGCTGACGTCCCCCGTTCGAGTGAAGGTCACTCGAATGAGGGATCGTCCCTCGAACGAGCGAGGTACCTCGTTTCAGGGATAGCGCACGGTGCGAATCTGACTACAACGAGTGCAAGGGGGAGAGGGCACCAAAGCTGCGGCGCCCGACCGTTTCGAGGACAACGGG
>DAINSN010000280.1:0-2395 GCA_036741295.1 Gaiellaceae bacterium | reverse complement strand
AGTCGTGCTCGCAGGCACGCTCTCGGGGTCGCTGGCCGACTTCGACGCGCCGGAGTTGACGCTGTCGTGCCCGGTGGACGTCGAGCTCGCGACCGAGTCGATCGTTGCGCTGCACGACGAAGGCCTACCGGTAGTAGGCGCGAGTTTCGGCGCGAACGATCCGGCCGCCGCGACTGCCCCGATGGACTGGGGAGTGCTGATCCCCTTGTGGGTCATGGGCGGCCGTTCGGACCCTCAGGTGCCGGTGGTGGTAGTCAGCCCCGCGCGTGACCGCCCGCTCGAGGAGCACGTTCGCGCGGGCCGGGCCCTCGCACGAGCGGCCGCCGGATCAGGCAAGCGCGTCGCTCTGATCGCCAGCGCCGACCACGGGCATGCCCATGACCCGGACGGGCCATACGGCTTCGATCCGGCCGCCGCGGCCTACGACGACGCGATCGTCCGCCTCGTCCAGGATGACCGCCTGAGCGGGCTCCTGGAGCTCGACCCGGCCTTCGTGGAGGCCGCCAAGGCCGACAGCTGGTGGCAGCTCGCGATGCTCCACGGGGCACTTGGCGAGGGCTGGCACGGAGACTTTCTCTCTTACGAAGCATCAACCTATTTCGGGATGCTTTGTGCCGCCTATGCACCTAATTAAAGACGGGGGCTTCCCAGGCCGAAATCGACCTGGTAATGCCATCCAGTGGAGATTTGCGGCTGCGCACACTCATCCTCGCGCTGACAGCGCTCGGCGGGATCTGGATCGCCCTGGTGATCCAGCGATCCCACCCTGTGCCGGCAGCTGCATTCGCGTCGGGCCCTCAGCCCGCCGACTTCCCGGCACCCAAGCTCGTGCGCGTACCTGGACTGAACCGCCCGGTCGCCGCGACGCCGATCGCCAACGTGTCGCCGCGCGTTCGTCCTTTCACGCGCGTGCCGACGAAGCAGACGCCCGACGTGCAGGTCCGCCTCGCCGCCGGCAAGACCACGAAGCCCGCTGCAGCCGGCGCCATTGTGGTCGTACCGATCGACAGCCGCTCGGCCGCGGTGGCGTCCACTCCGCCACTCGAGCCGCTCCAGATCTCCGACCCCCAGGTCGTCTCCGTCACCTCGTCCAGCGCACGTCTCACTTGGAAGACGAACGTGCCCGCGCAGGCGCAGGCCGCCTACGGCTTCGACGCGCCCACGATCTTCGCGCAGCCGAGCGGCGAAAGCCTCGTGGAGCACGAGAGTGTCCTGACGGGCCTCGAGTTCGCGACGACGTACCAGGTCTATCTCCATGCGATCGACGAATGGAACCGCGCGACAACGACAACCGTGACGATCACGACCCAGGGCATGCCGGACAAGAGCGTCGCCTCGACGAACGGCAGCCAGATCGTCGTCGACAACCGTGTGTTCTTCCCGACCGCCGTGTGGGCCCAGTGCTCCGACGGGTTCAACAGCAACATCAACGATGGGATCAACCTCTTCATGGGCGACGGATGCAGCAAGGACGAAAGCTCGCTCCCCACGCGCCTCGACGGCCGCGCGTATTCGATCGTGAATGCCGAGAACGCCGGAACCGCCGACGGACGCGGCCTGCTCGGCTGGTACTACCCCGACGAGTGGGACGCGTTCCTCCAGAGCACTGTGACGCGCCAGGATCTCGACAAGAGCATTCCCGCGCCGCAGGCCGGCCGCATCAGCTTCCTCACGCTGACGAACCACTTCTACAGCCTCGCCAACCCGCTCCCGCAGGGGAAGGGCATGTATCCGACGCTGATGTCGATCCCGGACGTCGTCGGCTTCGACCTCTACCCGTTGCAGGTCTGGTGCCGCCCGGCCTTCGGCGACGTCATGGACGCGCAGCGTGAGTTGGGCGTCACGTCGGGTGGGAAGCCGACGTTCCAGTGGATCGAGGTCGCCCCGATGGAGCACCAGTGCGCCAAGCAGCCGGAGCTCGACCCGACTCCGGCAACCGTGCGCGCCGAGAGCTGGCTCGCAATTGCGGGCGGCGCGGGCGCGATCGGCTACTTCCCGAACCACTGGTCGGCGACGATCGGAACGGAGATCGCGCGCACGAACCGCGAGATCAAGGCGCTCAGTCAGGCATTGACCGCTTCCATCTCACCTGCAAGCTCCGACGTTTCGGGGGTGCGAGTCTCGGCCCGGACGTTCAATGGAGCGACCTACGTGATCGCCGTCAACACCACCGATACGACTCTTCAGGCGAAGGTGACGGTTCCCGGCATTAGCGGCCGCTCCCCGGTCGTGGTCGGCGGCGGCCAGGTGATCGGCGCAGACGACCAAGGCTTCACAGACAGCTACGGCCCTCTCGCGGCCCGCGTCTACATCATCCCGCCCGCGGGCTGGTAAATCCGAGCGAAAGCTGCGCTTTCGCGCGGGGATTAGGGTCGCCGCTTCGCGGGGAACGCCC
>DAINSN010000279.1:0-2426 GCA_036741295.1 Gaiellaceae bacterium | reverse complement strand
TGCACGAGTGCAAGGTGCGCAGAGACGATCCCGACGAGCAGGATTCCGCAGAGGTAGGCGAGACCGGAGCGGAAGACGAGTAGGCGCCACGAACGGGCGACGCCGAGCAACGGCAGCATGCCGAGGCCGGCCACGAGCATCAGAGCATTCGCGCCGAGCAGCGCGGCCATCCTCATCGGAACCGATAACGAAAGACGTGATCCGCCTGCTCGACCTGGATCGCAGGCAGGAAGTAGAACGCCGCATAGGCGCGGACGACGGCGCCCCGGGTGATGAACAGCCCTTTTGCTCCAGGCGGGACGTCGACCGCGTAGCGCTCTCGAGGCCGCAACTTCACTCGGAAGGCGTCGAACGCCGCAGCGTCGAAGCCGAGTCGGTCGCCGGCGGCGTGCCGCCGCTCGGCGGGCGTGAGCTTCGAGTCACGCGCGACGGATTCCGCAACGTGGTGTCGGACCTCGTTCCCGCCGATCAGCGCCGATGCGGCGAGCGCTGCGACGAAAACGGCGGCTGCGACGACCGTCAGCCGAACAGGCGGACGCTGAGAAGGACGCGGATCGCCTTGAAGCCGTCCCTCCATGTGATCTTCTTCCCCTCTGCGTAGGTGCGGCCGTAGTACGCGATCGGAAGCTCGTACACGCGCAGCTTCTGCTTGCAGATCTTCGCTGTGATCTCGGGCTCGATGCCGAAATCGTCCTGGCGCAGTTCGAGCGAGCGCAGGACCTCCGTGCGGAATGCTTTGTACCCGGTCTCCATGTCCGAGATCGTCGTGTTGTAGAGGACGTTCGTCAGCAGGGACAGGAAGCGATTGCCGACGAGATGCCAGAACATGTACACGCGCTGAGGCTTGCCGCCCGAGAGCCGCGACCCGAAGACCACGTCAGCGCTCCCGCGCATGATCGGCTCGATCAGCGCCGGCACGTCGGCCGGGTCGTACTCGAGGTCGGCGTCCTGGATGACGCAGATGTCTCCGTCTGCGTGGGGGATCGCCGCCCGCACGGCCGAACCCTTGCCGCGGTTCTCCTGGCGGATGAGGATGACGGCGTCGCGTCCGCTCCGCCAGCTCTCGACGAGGTCGCCCGTGCCGTCGGTCGAGCCGTCATCGACGACCACGATCTGCTTGTCCAGGTCGAGCGCGGAGACGCGGTTGAGTATCTCGACGATGGTCGCCGCTTCGTTGTAGGCGGGGACGAGAAACGAGACGCGCACGGCGGCGCAGCCTACCGTGAAGGCGAGATGGGAAAGCCCCTCTGACCGAACGTCCCCATCTCGCCGCCCAGTAGATGCCGTTCTGGCGCGGCTTCTTGCGGTGCGCTCAACCCGTCGGCGTGCCGCGGACCTTGCCGCAGTCGGTACCCCGTCTGCGGACTTCGGCGATCGCGGACTTGAAGGCGTCGTACGAAGGCTTGCGCGACCCGTCTCGCCAGAGAAGGCCGGACTGCCACCCTCCGAGCTTGTCCTCGTCGAGCAAGCCGAAGTTGAGGAAGCCGGAGACGGCGGGCTGGCAGTACGCGAGCAGGATCGCATCGCGCAGCTGTGTGGCCTGGTCGACGACGGCGGCTTCTCCGTGCGGCGCCGCCAAAGCAGGAACGGCATGCACGTCGTTCTCGCGGCCGCGGTAGTACCGCCGCTTATCTGCCGGGGCAACCGTTTGGAACCCGTCCTCGACGTACCAGATGCTGACGCCGCGCGTGCCGGGCAGCGGCTGTGGCGTTCCCTCAAAAGATGTCCGGAGGACGTTCATCAGCGTCTCGTAGTCCCCCTCTGCAATCAGATCGGAATCCTCGTGCAGGACCCAGGGCGGCTCCGCGGAGTTTTCCGGGTACGGGTTGTGCCCGAACGTGTCGAAGAGCGGGCGCGTGCGCAGGCTCGAGCGATACGCATCGCCGAGGTCGAAGACGAACCCGGCCGGATCGTGGCGCGAGGCTGTCGAGCTGATGACGTTGATCGGGCCCGGCCGGTCGTGCAGCAGGTCGTAGCAACGAGCGAGCAGCGCGGCATACGTCGTCGCGCCGGCGTCCTGTGGCCAGTAGGCCGGCGAGTTGGCCTCGTTCCAGATCTCAACGTCGTGGATGAGCGGGATGTGCCGCACGACTCCGCGCAGGAACGCGCAGTACTGGTTGCGGTCGCGGGCGGCGGCGGGCGCATATCGCGCGACGTTGTAGACCGACAGGACGATCCGGTCGTTGAGCTGGATCATCCGCGCGATGCGGTGGAGATAGACCTGTTGCAACTTCGTCGGCCGGACCTGCCCCGGCTTCCAAGGGACGGTCACGCGCACCGCCATCAACCGCAGGTCGCGGTGGACGCCGACGATCCCGTCCTGCCGGGTCATCCATTTGGCCGTGTCGTCTGTGACGCCGACGATGATCTTCAGATGCGTCGACTCCACCGGCCGAGGGGCCGCAGCAGCGACCGGGAACGCAAGA
>DAINSN010000278.1:0-2446 GCA_036741295.1 Gaiellaceae bacterium | reverse complement strand
GGTTTGCTCTGGTGGATCGTCGGGGCGTTCGTCCTCGCCGGCCTCCTCAACTGGGCGATGAGCTACGTGCAGACGTACCTGACCGGTTGGGTCGGCGAGCGCATCTTGGCCGACCTGCGCATCGGGCTCTTCCGTCATCTTCAGCGGCTCTCCCTCGGGTTCTACGAGCGCACCCGCGCAGGCGTGATCATCAGCCGGCTGACGAACGACGTCGAGGCAATCGACCAGCTCGTGACCGATGGCGTCACGAGCCTCGTCCAGAACAGCCTCACGCTGATCGGCACGGCGATCCTCCTCTTCGTCCTCGACTGGCGGCTGGCGCTCGCGACGCTCGCAGTCATTCCGCTCATGAGCATCGCGACCGTGATCTTTCGCATCCGCTCCACCCGGGCCTATCGCGCGGTCCGCGAGCGCCTGGGCCTGGTGACGGCAACGCTCGCAGAGGACATCGCAGGCATGCGGGTGGTACAGGCCTTCACGCGCGAGGCCACGAACACGCGGAACTTCAAGGCCGTGACCGAGCGTTACCGCGATTCGAACATGGAGACCGTCGTCCTGAACGCCCTCTACTTCCCCTTCGTGGATCTCCTGTCGTCGATCGCGCTCGCCGTCGTGCTCGGCTACGGCGGCCATCTCTACTTCAACGGTGACGTCACGCTCGGAACGCTGTTCGCGTTCATGCTCTACGTGCAGAACTTCTTCGACCCGGTGCAGCAACTGTCGCAGCTGTACAACACGTTCCTTTCGGCGACGGCGGCGCTCGACAAGATCATGGACGTCATGGACGAGGAGCCCGAGGTCCTCGACCGGCCGGACGCACAGCCTCTACCCCCGGTGGACGGCCGAGTGACCTTCGACCGAGTTCGCTTCGGGTACGGGACCGGGCCCGAGGTGTTGCACGAGCTCGACCTCGACGTCCCCGCAGGGACAACCGTCGCTCTCGTCGGGCACACAGGCGCGGGCAAGTCGACGATCGCCAAGCTGCTCGCGCGGTTCTACGACCCGCTCGAGGGGCGCATCACCATCGACGGCCACGACCTGCGCGACGTGACCCAGGCATCGCTCCGGCACCAGCTCGGCATCGTCCCGCAGGAAGGATTCCTCTTCGCCGGCACGGTCACCGACAACATCGCCTTCGGTCGCCCGGACGCCACACCCGAGGAGGTCGTGCAGGCCGCGCAGACGGTCGGCGCACACGACTTCATCATGCGGCTCGAAGACGGCTACGACACACAGCTGCAGGAACGCGGGTCGCGCCTCTCGCTCGGCCAGCGGCAGCTCGTTGCGCTGGCGCGCGCGCTCCTCGCCGATCCGCGGCTCCTCATCCTCGACGAGGCGACCTCATCGGTCGACATCGGCACCGAACGCAAGATCGAGCGAGCGCTGAGGCTTCTGCTTTCCGGCCGGACGGCCTTCATCATCGCGCACCGGCTGTCGACGATTCGGGGCGCCGACCTGATCGTCGTGCTGGAGTACGGCCGGATCGTCGAGCAGGGGACACACGACGAATTGCTGGCAAAACGCGGCCTCTATACGTCTCTCTATGGAGACTGGGCCGCAGACGTGGCCTAATACCCTGTATGGCCCTCGACAAGGAGACCGAAGAGCGGATCGAACAGCCCGTCTCAAAGGAGGCCGAGCGCGAGACTCGGCTCAGTCCCACCGAGGCAGTGGCGCAGATGAAGATCAACGTCCCGGTGCGCGGCAACCGCAAGCTGAGGCGACTGCTCGAGCGTGTCAACGACGACACACAGCTCAAGGGATGGTGGCATGCGTCGAACGTGAACGCGGTCGTTCGCATGCAGATCAACGACCACTCCTGGGTGCACATCCAGATTGTTGCCAACGTCGCCCTCAAGCTCCTGCGCCAGCTCACGAAGCACCACATCGAGCCTTCGGTCGTCCGCGACTACGGCTACGAGAACGATGACGCGGAAATGGTCGTCCTCCTCGGCGCGCTGACCCACTGCATCGGGATGTCGGTCCACCGCGAAGGGCATGAGGACTTCAGCCTCTTCCTCGCCGAGCCCAAGCTGCGCGAGCTGCTGCGCGACATCTACGAGGAGCCCGATCTGACCGTGATCGTCTCCGAGGTGCTCAGCGCGATCACAAGCCACCGCGACTACGGGAAGCCACTGACGCTCGAAGCCGGGATCGTGCGCGTCGCCGACGCGCTCGACATGGAGCAGGGACGCTCGCGCATTCCGTTCGCGCGTGGCTCGATCTCGATCCACTCCCTCAGCGCCGCGGCGATCGAGGACGTCGCGATCAAGGACGGCGAGCAGCGTCCCGTCCTGATCGAGATCACCATGAACAACTCGTCCGGGATCTACCAGGTGGACAGCCTGCTGAAGGCGAAGCTCCAGGGCTCGGGCCTGGAGCAGTACGTTGAGGTCGTGGCGCACATCGACACCGAGGCGGAGAAGCGCCTGGTGCCGATCTACCG
>DAINSN010000277.1:0-2453 GCA_036741295.1 Gaiellaceae bacterium | reverse complement strand
ACGCGCTTGTAGTGGTTGTAGACGGCCACCGCGAGCGTGCGCTTCGCCTCTTCCTGGGAGACGACGTAGTCGTTCAGAACGACGTAGATGTCCTTCGGCCGCGGGAGGTTGTCGAGGTCGAGCGCCGCGGGAGCCGTGAGCTCCTCGTCGATGATCTCATTGCAGAGATCGATGCACTCGTCGCAGATATAGACGCCGGGCCCGGCGATCAGCTTCTTGACCTGACGCTGGCTCTTTCCGCAGAAGCTGCAGAGGAGCTGCTCGTTTCCGTCGGATGCTCGGGCCACGTCTCTCCTTTTAGACGGTCAACGCTCCGTCGTCTACCGATGAGCGATGACGTTATCGATGATGCCGTAGGCCTGCGCTTCTTGCGAAGTCAGGAAATAGTCCCTTTCCATGTCCTTTGCCACCTGCTCGGTCGGTTTCCCGGTGTGCTCGGCCAGAATCTCCTCCAGGCGCCGCTTGAGATTGATCGTCTCGCGAGCCTGGATCTCGATATCCGTCGCCTGCCCCTGGAAACCACCCGAGACCTGATGGATCAGGATCTTGGCGTTCGGCAGGGCCACGCGCTTTCCTTTCGCCCCACCGGCGAGGATGACCGCTCCCATCGACATCGCGATCCCGATACAGGTGGTCTGGATGTCGGGCTTGACGTACTGCATCGTGTCGTAGATGGCTAGCCCGGAATACACCTGGCCGCCCGGAGAGTTGATGTAGATCTGGATGTCCTTCTCGGGGTCCTCGGACTCGAGATGGATCAGCTGCGCGATGATCAGATTCGCGATCTGGTCGTCGATCGGCGTGCCGAGGAAAATGATCCGCTCGTTGAGCAGACGCGAGTAGATGTCGAACGAACGCTCGCCGCGCGAGGTCTGCTCGATCACCATGGGAATCAACGGGCTCATGTCAGGCTGGCTCCTTGCTACCGGGGGTCCACAGTTTCGTCTCGGTGGTTGGCTTTTCCTTGTCGGGCGTCCAGATGGCTTCTCGGGCGGCGGCCTGCTCGGGCGCGACGCGCTCGACCTCGCCCGCAATGCGATCGAGGGCACGGGCAAGGCGCATGCTTTCGCGTTCCGTGTCGTACGCGCCCGCCTCGCGTGCCTGCTCGATGATCTTGTCCGGTTCCTCGAAGCGGTCGCGGAAGGCCTGGTCGACCTCCTCGTCCGAAACCTGGATCCCGAGCTGGTCGGCGGCGGCTTCGAGGACCAGCTCCCCGGCGACCGATGCGGCCGCCTGATCGCGCAGGCGCTTGATCAAATCCTCGGCGGAGTCGCCGGACATCTGGATGTACGCATCGAGTGAGCCACCGCTGCGCTGGAGAACGGCGTCGAGCTCCCGGACCAGCGTTCTCGTGCGCGCGTCGACCAGCGGCCCGGAAACCTGGACCTTCGATGCCTCGATGAGCTTGTCGAGCGCAGCGCGTCTGAAGACCTCGTTTACCTCTGCTTCGATCTGTTCGAGGATGCGCTGCTCGATGTCGGCACGGAGCTCTTCGAGGGTGTCGAACTCGGAGGCGGAGCGGGCGAGCTCGTCGTCGAGCTCCGGCAGCACCTTCTCCTTGACCTCCTTCACGACCGCCTCGACCTTGATCGGCTCTCCTTCGCCGGCCCGTTCGAGCTCGATCTCCTTCGTCTCGCCGGCGTTCATCCCGACCAGTTGTTCCTCGAGTTCCGGAAGCAGCCGGCCCGAGCCGAGCTCCACGACGTAATCGCGCTGGCCGCCGTCGTCGGCAAGCAGATCGAGGACGATCGTGTCGCCGGCCTCCGCGGGTCGCCCCTCGGCCGGCTTCAGCTCCGCAACCGTCGAGCGCAGGACGTTGAGCTCGTGGTCGACGAAGTCCTCGGGAACCTCAGGCTCGACGTACGGCACCTGCACTTTCGTCCAGTCGGCGACTTCCGGCTTCGGCAGCACCGACACCGTCGCCGTGAAGCGCCAGTCGGAGTCCTCGGAGTCGGGAAGCTCGTAGTCGAGCTCGGGTTGCTCGACGGGCCGGATGCGCTCGCGGGCCGCGGCATTCCAGAACCAACCGGAGATGTGGCTCTCGATCGCTTCGCTGAGGAGACGCTCCTTGCCGATGTGCGACCGCAGCACGGGCATCGGAACCTTCCCCTTGCGGAAGCCGGGAATCTTGACGCTGGACGCCAGGTCGGAGGCCGCGTGCTCGACGGCGTGATGGACGTCCGCCCGCGGGACATCCACCGTGAGCCGGACTTTGTTGTCCGGCAGCTCTTCGACCTGCGTCGCCATCGAGCCATTAGACCAAACGGTCCCAGGGCTGCGGCTGCGGGTTCACGCCTGAAGGCCGCCCCACGCGGTTGAGCGAAGCCGGAGGCGCGGCCAAGCCGCGCCTCCTCTGCTGCGGCATCCGCAAGCGGATGCCTGGATAGCCTGCGTTTCGTGGAGCTCTATGTGTTCACCCGCCACGGGGAATCGACCCTGAACTCCGAGAACCC
>DAINSN010000276.1:0-2466 GCA_036741295.1 Gaiellaceae bacterium | reverse complement strand
GATGGACGCCTTTCCGTCCGACCACGTCGAGTGCATGTGGAGGTCGCCGCGGATGTCGTCGCGCGTCAACAGCGGTGGCGGCGCACCGCGGAACGGCTGCTCCCGCAGTTCCGGCGGACACCAGGGGATCCCGAGCTGTGCGTACAGGGACTCCTCGTCAGGCGCGGACGGCAATTCGCCCAGGCCTGCGACGTATGCGTCCGTTCCCGTTGCAACCACCAACTCGGTGCCAAAACTTGCCGGCTCCGCGACCACCAGCTCGACCGGCACGCCTTCGACCGTCACGCCGACCGCGCGCCGTTCGCTGCGCTCGAGCACCGAGACGATCGCGGGGAGCGCCTCGAACGCGTCGAGCACCGGCTCGGGCCGCGCAGCCGCGGCGACGACCGCGAAGTCGAACGAAACGTCGGCCCAGCGGCGTGGATCGCCCGCAACCTCGCCGCCGACCCCGGCCGCGATCTCCTCGAGCAGCGCGCGCGCCCGATTCAGAGTCATCCCCTGCGGCGGCTGCGGTTTCCCCTCACGGTCGAGTGCGGCCAGCAGGCGCTGTTCCGTCTGCGGTCCGATCCCCGAGACCGACGTCAGCCGCCCTGCCCGCGCCGCCACGCGGAACTCCTCGGCGGTGGAGACCTCGAGCGCCTTCCCGATCTCGACCATTCGCTTCGGCCCGACGCCGAGGAAGCGGCCGAGCCCGATGAGCTCCGGCTGCACTTCACGTTCGAGCTCGTCGAGCTCGGCGATGCGGCCGGTCTCGACGAGCTCGCGCAGGCGCGTCGCGATCCCGGGGCCGATCCCCCGCAGCTCCTGTACGCGCCCTCCGGCAACGAGCTCGGCGATCGGCGCCTTCGTCTCGCGGATCGTCTCGGCCGCTCGTCGATAAGCGCGCGACGTGTAGAAGCTGGAGCCGGAAAGGTCGAGGAGTGCCGCGAAACTCTCCAGTTGCTCGGCGATCTCCGCATTCGTAAGCCGTTTCACCCCCGATAGTCTGCGCACATGGCGGTAATCGTCGTGCCGTTCCGCGGGCTGGCAGGGAAGCAGCGCCTGACCGGCCTGGGCGCGGACACCCACCGAGCTGTCGTACTCGCCATGCTCGCCGACGTGCTCGCCGCGGCGACGACGGTCGGCGAGACCGTGGTCGTGACGAACGACGACGATGGTCGCGACCTCGCGGCGACGGCCGGCGCCCGCCTCGTGGACGATCCCGGAGGTGGGCAGAGCCCAGCAGTTGCGGCCGCGCTCGGGCTGCTCGACATCGACGCTGTCTTGATCGTCAACGCAGACGTCCCCTGCGTCGTGCCGTACGACCTGCGCTCGCTGCTCGCTGCGACGCCGCTCGGCGGCATCGCCCTCGTCGCGTCGGCGGATGGACGAACGAACGCGTTGAGCCTTCCGGCTCCGAATCTCTTCGACCCGCTGTACGGGCCGCGCAGTGCAGACCGTTTCCAGCGGGCCGCGCGGGACCTCGGGCTCGAGGCCGTAGCCGTCGCGATCCCGAACCTCGCCGACGACGTCGACACGCGCGAGGATCTCGACCGCCTGCAACTCCGAGCAGGCCCGCACACGCAGTCCGCACTCCAGGGACTGAGGCTCGCGTCGTGAAGGTCGCGGTCCTCACAGGCGGCGTCGGCGGCGCGCGTTTCCTGCGGGGGATCGTCGACGCAGTCGATCCCGCCGCGGTCACCGCGATCGTCAACGTCGGCGACGACCTGGACGTGCTCGGCCTTGCCGTCTCGCCCGACCTCGACAGCGTGCTCTATGCGCTCGCGGGAATCGCAGACGAGGAGCGCGGGTGGGGCAGGGCAGACGAAACGTGGAATGCGCTTGCCACCGTCGAGTCACTAGGCGGCGAGTCGTGGTTTCGCCTCGGCGACCGCGATCTCGGGCTGCACGTTGTGCGCACGCAGGCGCTGAGGGAAGGCGCGCCACTCTCTGCGGTGACCGCGAAACTCGCCGCTGCGCTCGGCGTGGAAAGCACGATCCTCCCCGCAACGGACGAGCAGCTGCGCACGTGGCTCGACACGACGAACGGGAGCTTCTCCTTCCAGGAGTGGTTCGTCGCCCGAGCGCACCGCGACCCGGTCGACCGCATCCGCTGCGAAGGTGCGTCGGAAGCCCGGCCCGCACCGGGCGTGCTCGAAGCGTTGCACGAGGCCGAGCTGATCCTGATCGCGCCGAGCAATCCATTCGTCTCGATCGGCCCGATCCTGGCCGTGGAGCGAATCAGGTCCGCGTTGGAACGGCGACGCGTTCCCTGCGTCGCCGTCAGCCCGCTCATCGGTGGCCTCGCCGTCAAGGGCCCGGCTGCAGGAATGCTGCAGCGGCTGCAGGGCGGGACGTCCGCAGTTCACGTCGCGCAGTGCTATCCCGGCTTGATCGACGTCCTTGTCATGGACGAGGAGGACGCCGCCGACGCCGACGCGGTCTCGAATGCCGGCGTCCGGCCGATCGTCACGCACACGCTCATGC
>DAINSN010000275.1:0-2477 GCA_036741295.1 Gaiellaceae bacterium | reverse complement strand
CTGAACAAGGTCGTGCACATCGAGCGGCAGCTCGTGCAGCGACTGGGGCGAGAGCCGCGCCCGGACGAGATCGCCGAGGAGCTCGAGATCACCACGGACGAGGTGCGCGAGATCCTCCGCATGTCACAGCTGCCCATTTCGCTCGAGAAGCCGATCGGCGAGGAGGAGGACTCGGAGCTCGGCGATTTCGTCCAGGATGATTCGGCCGAGTCGCCGTTCGACACTGCAACGCTGTCGTTACGTCGCGAGGACGTCGAGCATGCGTTGTCCGCGCTGCCCGAGCGCGAACGTCAGGTGATCGAGCTCCGCTTCGGCCTGTCCGGGGCGCAGCCCTGCACGCTGGAGGAGGTCGGGCGTGCGTTCGGCGTCACGCGAGAGCGCATCCGCCAGATCGAGAACAACACGCTCAAGAAGCTCGAGTCACTGCCCGAGGCGCAAGGGCTCAAGGACTGCGTCTAGAACCGGGACTCAACGGAAGCGGAGGCGCTCGGCGAGCACGCTGACTGCGCGTTCCCCGAGGTAGCCCGGCCGAGCCGAGTTGAAGCGCAGGCTCCACGCGCCTCCGGCGGGAACCCGGAAGCTGAGCGGAATGCTTTGTCCGGGATGCACGCGGATGGTGCGCTTGATTCCCTTGCCGGTGAGGACGATGGGCGTGACCTGCGTATGTGCCGGCAGCGCCAGCACGAGCTCGAGGGTTCCGCCGGTCTTCGTCCAGACCGTGATCGCGCCCTGCGGGGCGAGCCAGCGGTCCGCGAACCGGCCGGCGGCGAGCAGGCGCAGGCGCGGCGTTCCCACGGGCCGGTAGAGGTCGAAGATCAGCTCGTGTCGGACGCGCTCGACGCCGCTGAGTTGCACCGTCGACGCGTACGTCTGAACGAGCAGCGGCCGGCGGTCCGGCTGGCCGTCGACGAGGAGCTTGCCGTCGGGCGCGACGCGGACGGTCTTCGCGTCGAACTGGTCGATCGGCGCGCTGCCGAGCAGGAGGAGCCGCTTGACGGACGTGTTCCAGAAGAGCTGCTGCCACGATTGCTCCTTGCGCGAACCGGGCGGCGACAAAAGATCCACGCTCCCGAGCCGCGCGTGGTCGACCCAGCGGATGTCGTGCGGGAGTGAGTTGCGCAGGCTCAGGCTCGTGCGCGCGTCGAAGGCGGATGCGCCGGCCGACATCGCGCAGCACGCGAGGATTGCGGCGCCGAGAGCGAGGGCGGCGGGCACCTTGCGGAAGGCGACAAGTGCGCCGAGCACGGACAGCACCGCGGCGACGAGCGCGATCGCGAGCGAGCCGTTACCGACCGACGTCAAGCCTTCCAAGCGGAGCACGGCCCACAGGGTGGGCGAATCGTCTTTGTTGTGGGCCGCGGCGTACCCGGAGAGCGGGACACGGGCCGCGAGCAGGAGCAGCCCGGCCGAGAGCAGGCCGACGGGGATCCGACCCGGCAGCCCGCGCTTCACGTAAAGGCAGAACGCGACTGCAAGGAGTGGGACGAGCGTGAAGAGGTAGCGCTCCTGGAAGCGTTGCGAGTCCGTGTCCGCGATCTGGGCTGCCTCGAGGAGGAGTCCTCCCGCGAGGAGAAGGGTCGTCACCGCAAACGCAAGCTCTGTGCGGCCGCGGGGTCGGAAGAGCACGACTGCGAGCCCCGCCAGAGCGCCCGGGAGAATCACCCAGCCCGCGGAGTACGTGAGCAGCATCGCTTCCATGCCGACCCAGTGCAGGATCGAAACGGGATGCACCGCATGCGCACCGTTCGCATAGACGCCGAACACGCGCTCGGAGCCGAGCGTCGCGAGCAGCAACGCCGGTGGGACGATCAACAGCACGAGCGCAAGCCAGACTCGGCGCACGGCCCGTACGACATGGAAACGGTCGGCGACGAGCTCCGCCGCGAGCACCGCAACCGGGACGATCACGTATTGGATCCGCGCAAAGATGCTGAGGCCGCTGAAGATGGCGAAAGCGAGCTGCGCACGCAGGGTGGGCTGCGTCACGACACAGACGCCTGCGTAGACCGCCGAGAGCACGAGCGGGTAGGCGAGCGGGTCGGCGAGCATCGTGGAGGAGTAGACGCCGTCCGGTACGGCGACGGTCAGTGCGGCGACCGCGATGCCGAGCCAGCGGGCGAGCCCAAGCCGGCGGCAGAGCAGGTAAGCCGGAATCGCCGCCAGCGAGAAGAGCACGGCGTGAATGCCCTGGGTCAGCCGGAACGCGGTGACGGGATCGTTGGTGACGAGCCAGACGGGTGCCGTCACGATCGGATCGAGCAGCGCGGGGAAGTGCACGCCGGCGCCTCGAATAAGCGGACGTCCGTGCTCGGCGAGGCTGCGCGCGAGCGACGGATAGATGTACTCGTCCGGCAGGTAGTAGGGGGTCAGCCGGGCGACGGCCGCAAACAGGCGCCCGCCAAAGCTGGCCGCGATGATTCCCGCCAGCCAGACCCAGGCCGGGACGGCGGCCACTCGTGCGAGGGCCCGCGGGGCAG
>DAINSN010000274.1:0-2481 GCA_036741295.1 Gaiellaceae bacterium | reverse complement strand
GTCCCGAGTTCCGCGGCGCAATCTTCCATCCGCTGGACGGCTCTCTGCAGCCGGCGCGGTTCGTCCGCCACCTTGCTGCACTTGCCGCCGCCGAAGGCGTCGCGTTTCAGGAGCACCATCGCGTCGCGTCGCTCGACGAGCTGGAGTCGGAACAGATCCTCATCGCGACAGACGGATCGGGGCGAGGTCTCCTACCGGAGCTCGACGACGCGCTGTGGCCGGCGCGCGGCCAGGTTGTCACGACCGAACCTCTGAGCGAACGCCTCTTCGAGTGCCCGCACTACGCGCGGCACGGTTTCGACTACTGGCAGCAGCTCGCCGACGGGCGCATCGTGCTCGGCGGCTTCAGAGACTTTTCGATCCTGACGGAGATGACCGACGACGAGACGACGACCGAGCCGATCCAGGAGGCACTCGACGCGTTCCTCGTGGAGCTGCTCGGCTACCTGCCGAAGGTCACACACCGGTGGGCGGGGATCTTCGGGCTGACGCAGGATCTGCTGCCGCTCGTCGGCCGCGTCCCCGGACACGATGGCACGTGGATGGCCGCCGGCTACTCGGGTCACGGCAACGTGCTGGGCTTCATGTGCGGCGAGCTTGTCGCCGCGGCGATGCTCGGGGAGGATGACGCTCTGCTCGAGCTCTTCTCGCCGGCGCGCTTGCTCGTATCTGGCTGACCGCTCCAAAGTTTTCCTTCGTTTGTCGTTTCGTTAAGCGTCGGTTGCGGCCAAGACAAGACCTCTGCGCCGACCTAGGTTTCTAGGTGCGATGACCGTGACCAAGCGCGTGGCGATCGCAGGCGCCGTTCTGTCCGCGGTCACCGCAGTGTTTGCCCCTGCCGCGTTCGCGCAGCCGCCTGGCTCACACGCTGTGCGTGTGCTGGCGATCTCCTACCGGGCCCACGACGGCTTCTCCCGGCGTGCGTACCTGATCCTGCCGGCCTGGTATGGCCCACTGAGGCATCCGGCGATCCCACTCGTCATCTCGCCGCACGGGCGTGGCGTCGGCGCGCGGGCGAACATCCGGCGGTGGGGGGACCTGCCGGCGCGCGGCGGCTTCGCCGTCATCAACCCCGAAGGCCAGGGCCGGAAGCTGACTCTCTTCTCGTGGGGCGATCCCGGAGAGATCCGCGACCTCGCCCGGATGCCGCAGATCGCGGAGCAGGCCGTCCCCTGGCTGCAGATCGACCGTCATCGCGTCTACGCATTCGGCGGCAGCATGGGTGGACAGGAAACACTTCTTCTCCTCGCGCGGTTTCCACGATTGCTCGCCGGCGCCGCTGCGTTCGACGCACCGACGAACATGGCGGCGCGCTATCGCGCGTTCGATCGCCTGCCCTTCGGCGATGGATTGCAACGGCTCGCGCGGCGGGAGATCGGCGGGACGCCTGCCACGAATCCGGGCGGATACGAGATCCGCAGCCCGCTCGACTGGGCCAGGAAGATTGCGTTCGCCGGGGTGCCACTCCAGATCTGGTGGAGCACACGTGACAGGATCGTCAGCGACGAAAAGCACGAGTCGGGCCTGCTCTACCGTGACGTCAAACGCCTCAACCCAGCCGCTCCCGTCAGCCAGTTCGTCGGCGCATGGGCGCACACAACGGAGATGGCCGCGCACGGCTATCTGCCCTATGCGCTCTCTCGGTTCGGCTTGATGCCACCTCGCGTCGCTCCGTTCCCGCAGCGTCACCTGAATGACCCGGCGGACAGGGTCCTGGCGTAGCCGTCTCTGCAGTCGACAACCTTTCCGCGGGCTTTAACTGACCTACACTTCGATCATGGCCCACCCAGACAAGATGCCCACGCACTGCGTGTTCTTTCTGCCGGCCGGCTTGCGGCGCGTCTCTGAAGACGACCACATCGTATTCACGCGAAGCAGACTGCGGCGTCTCGTCGCGCGGATTACGAAGCGCGCGTACTAGAGCTCGAACGTCCGTAAGCCCATCGCATCCGCCTGTTCCATCGCGGCGAGAGCGAGCGCAAGATCTTGAATCGCGAGGCCCGGCGAGTCAAAGACTGTCGCCTAGTCGTCGCTGCGCCACCCGGACCGGGGGTTGCAGGCGTTTTGTTCGCGAGACCGGGTGGGGTGGTGGCGCTTGCGGGTACAAAACGGCTACGCGACGTTCGCACGGCCTCCTTCGCGCGCCTCATCTCGTCCTCTGACGAGGAGGTATATCCTCCTTCAGGTGGGGGGAGGCCGGGAGGCAGCCGTCGCGACCACGGGACGACGGGCCGTTACCGCATCTTGTGCGGCGGTCATCGTGGTCCTCGGCAGTTTCGTGACCCCAGCGCTCGCATCCGACGGAACGTCCACTCCAGCGGCGGCCAACGCAACGGAGGTGCCGTCAGATCTGGTCACGGCTTCGCAGGCGACGCAGTCGATCGCCGTCACGACTTCTGCTCCCGCGAGCGCGGTCTACAACACTTCGTTCACGGTCGCGGCCACGGGTGGCGGCTCCGGGAACGCTGTGACGTTCAGCAG
>DAINSN010000273.1:0-2497 GCA_036741295.1 Gaiellaceae bacterium | reverse complement strand
GCCGACCAGATCATCGTGCTCGACCACGGCCGCGTCGTCGAGTCGGGCACGCACGAGGAGCTGAGCCTCGCAGGGGGCCGCTACACGGCGCTGACCACGCGCGACGCCGACCTCGGGACCGCAACACCCGCTCTTCGCTAACCGCCCTCGGGGACAGCGTGTTCGGGAGCGCGGTGCTCACCGACTTATGATCGGAACCGTGGCGCGCCTCGCTTCTCGGGCAGGATCGACGTGGCGGCCGGTACGTCGAGTCGCGCGGAGCGTTCGCGCGACGATCCCGCAGCTTCCTCTGACGGATCCAGGCCTAGCCTCGCTGAAGAGCGCCGCACGCGCGGCGGTGGTCATGCCCGCCGTCTTCGGGTTCGCCGACAAGGTGATCGGGAACCCGCAGACGGCCCTCTTCGCTGCTTTCGGATCGTTCGCCACGCTGGTGCTGGTCGATTTCACCGGACCGATGCGCAGCAGGTTCATCGCCTACCTGGCCCTGGCGTGCGTGGGCGCCGGCAACATCGTTCTCGGAACGTTCTGTTCGCGGAACGCCTGGCTGGCCACCGCGGCGATGGCCGTGGTCGGTTTTGCGATTCTCTTTTCCGGGGTGATCAACGGCTACTTCGCCGCCGCGGGGACCTCCGCTTTGCTCACATTCATTCTGCCGCTGACGATCCCGGGCTCCTTCTCCGAAGTACCGGCACGCTTGGGAGGCTGGGGGCTGGCGGCGGCGGCGGCAATTTGCGCGCACATGCTCCTGTGGCCGACCCGGCCCCGTGCCACGCTGCGGCGCGACGCGGTACGGGCCTGCGGCGCTCTCGCCGATCTCGCGGAAACGGAGCTCGAGGAGGATCGGTCAGCGATCGAATCCCGCGCGGTGGCCGCGCGAGAGGCAGTCGACGGTCTTCGGCAAGGCTTCCTCGCCGCGCCGCATCGTCCGAACGGACCGACCGGACCCACGGCGGCACTCGCCTCCCTCGTCGACGAGCTCGACTGGCTGCTGTCGTTTCTGGCCCCTCGCGCCGACTTGCCCTCCCTCGACCTGTGTCGAGAGGAAAACGCCGAAGCAGTTGCGGCAACGGTTGCCGCTTTGCGAGCGAGCGCCGCGACGTTGGCCGGCAGCGACGAGCGGCCGAACTTCCAGCGGATCGAAGTGGCGCGTGACGCCGTGGCGCAGGCACTCGTTCGGCGAATCTCGGAGTTGCCGCCGAATCTCGACGACGACGGATTCGGGTCTGCGCTCGAGCCGCCCTTCCGAATCCGGGTGATCTCGTATTCCGCCCGGCAGGTTGCCGGTTACGCGCTCCTGGCCAGCGGGATCGCTGCGCCCGACCTCGACGAGTTGGATGTCGCCGGCGGGGACTTCGTCACCCGGCCGACACGAGGCACGCTCCTGGCGACGGAGCGGTTCGCCGTCGAGCACGCGGGGACCAGGTCGGTCTGGTTTAGGAACAGCGTCCGCGGCGCCGCAGGGCTCGCGGTAGCCGTCTACATCGCGCAGCGGAGCGGCCTCCAGCACTCCTTCTGGGTCGTCCTCGGAACGCTCTCGGTTCTGCGTTCAAACGCTTTGAGCACCGGCTGGTCCGTGCTCAGCGCGCTTGCCGGGACGGCGGTGGGGATCGTCGTCGGCGCAACTCTCGTCATCGCGATCGGCACGCACGAGCAGGTTCTCTGGGCGGTGCTACCCGTTGCGGTCCTGCTCGCGGCCTACGCGCCTCGAGCGATTTCGTTCGCGGCGGGCCAGGCCGGTTTCACGGTCGTCCTGTTCGTGCTCTTCAACCTCATTCAGCCCGTCGGCTGGACGGTCGGGCTCGTCCGGATCGAGGACGTCGCGATCGGATTTGCGATCAGTCTCGGTGTGGGATTGCTCTTCTGGCCGCACGGCGCGTCCACGCTGTTGCGGGAGAGCCTGGCTTCCGCTTACGGACGCAGCGCGGACTACGTCGTCGCGACGGCTCGGGACATCATCGAAGGAGTCGAGCAAGACGGGTCGCCGGTTGCCGCGGAGAATGCAGCCGCCGCTGTCCACCAGCTGGACGACGCCTTTCGACAGTCTCTCGCCGAGCGATCTGCAGTGCCTTTGAACCTGGAAAGTGTCGGGGCGCTCGTTGCAGGCGCCGCACGCGTGCGCCGCGCGGCGCAGTCCCTTTCTGCGCTCGGCGGCATTACGGGTGGCAAAGCCGGGCTCACGCAGTGCGGCCAGAACCTGGACGGAGAGATTCACGCGCTGCGCTCGTGGTACATCACGCTCGGCGACTCCTTCATTCATTCCACTGCGATCCCGCCGCCGCACATCCGCGACACCCAAGGTCGCAGACGACTGCTCGACTGTGTGCGCGCCGCCGTGGTGGGCGGTGACAAGACGAAGGTTCGGTCCGCACTCGTCCTGTTGTGGGCGAACCAGCACCTGGACAATCTCTGGCGCCTCGAATCGCACCTCGGACGATCAGCCGCCAAGGTGACGTCGCCGCGGCCCTGAAGGCGAGCAACTGCAGCGATTCGATCTGTC
>DAINSN010000272.1:1373-2506 GCA_036741295.1 Gaiellaceae bacterium | reverse complement strand
TCGAGGTGCACGACTTCGAAGTGCGCACGTTCCCCGAGCGCCGCCAGGAGATCCTCGAGCTGCTCATCAAACTGTGGGACGAGTGGAAGCCGGACGCGGTGCTGCAGCCCAGCCTGCACGACGTCCACCAGGACCACCAGGTCGTCGCCGCCGAGAGCCTGCGCGCGTTCAAGCGGACGACGATCCTCGGCTACGAGATCCCGTGGAACAACTTCAACTTCGACCTGCAGGCGTATCTGGCGCTGGAGAAGACGCACCTCGAACGCAAGGTCGCGGCGCTCGAGAAGTACGCGTCGCAGCAGCACCGCCGGTACTCGGACGCGGAGTACATCTGGAACATCGCGAGGACCCACGGCATCAACGTGAACCGGAGCTACGCGGAGGTGTTCGAGGTTTACCGCGTCGTGGCCTAGCGCGTGCTCGCCTCTTCGGCGTGGTAGCGCTCGTCGAGTTCCTCCCAGGTGAACGGCGCCATTGAACTGAGGATCGGCCCGCCCTGAAGCTCGGCGACGATGAACGAGGTGACGATGCGCCAGAGGAGGATCGACATGTTGCGCATCGCCTCGACCAGGCTCGCGTTGACCTCCGCCGACCGCGGCATCGACGCGAAGCGGGCATGGCCTTCTTCGTCGGGTCCTTCGAGGAGGACGCTGACCGTCTCGCGTCGCGCGAGCTCGTCGACCTCGGCCGCGGCGACGAGCATCCCTTGCTCCTCCTCAGGATTGGCCGCCCGCCAGGGAATCTCCTCGGGCGACGTGTCCTCGTACACGACCTGCGTGCCGTGCCGGTAGGCGTTGTTGCTGTCTCGAAGGCTTCTCCCAACCGCGCCCTCGACAGGGTCGGTCCGGACGAAGAAGACGCCGATCTCCTCCATATTCCGCAGCGTCGTCGCCAGGACGTCGTCACGTAGTTCTCGCGCCAGCTCAAGATCGTCGAGGGCTCCGCGTTCAGCGAGTATCGTCGGCAGCTCCTCGTCGGTCGGCATCCCGAAAATGACCCGCCACTCCTCTTCGGTCATCGCGCGAAGGGCGTCGAACTCAGCCGCGACGTTCGCGCCGTAGCGGCGCGCCATGGCGAGCCGCTGCTCGTTCGAGTCGATCCCGATGATGAGCGCCGCGCCTTTGATCCGGGCG
>DAINSN010000272.1:0-1363 GCA_036741295.1 Gaiellaceae bacterium | reverse complement strand
TTCGCGCCGTAGCGGCGGTAGCCGGCAAGAAAGCCGTTGCCGGCGCGGTGGGACCGGATGCCGGAAATGGTCCGCCAAAGCTGATCGAGGAGCAGGAAGAGCTCCTCGAGCGCCGCCATGGCGCGGTGCTCGAGGTGATGCTCGCCGAATTCAAGCGGGTCAGCCGCGCCCACGAGGAAGGCGGCCATGTCGGCGTGCCCACGCCACCCGTAGTGGTGGAGCGAAAGCAGCAGCCACAGGCCCTCGCGCTCGAACTTCGCGAGGCCGCGCTCGAGCATTTCCGGCGTATACAGGGTTGTGCGCGGTGTCGGCGGGAGCTCAGGAAGCGGGGGCATCCAGCTATTTTGGCTGTTGGTCTTCGCCTGCCGCCTCGGGGCGCTCCTGCCGCGCAGCTAGATCCCCGCAGCAGGGTCTGGCTCGTGCCCCGCTCGCGCCGGAAAAGTGAAACGCGCGGAGTGTCAACTCCGCCCTAATTCACGCGGGAGCTCCCGCGATCGCAGGACGACCAGCGTCTTCGTTGGACGGGTGAGCGCGACGTAGAGATGCCTTAGCCCCTGATCGCGCTCGGCTATTGCAGCAGGCTCCACGACGACCACGTGGTCGAACTCGAGGCCCTTTGCCTGGCGTGGCGTCAGCACCGGGACCCCGTCGTACAGCGACTCGTCCTCGACCGCGACTTCCGCCAGTTCCTCTGGGACGATCAGTGCAAGCAGGCCCTCCTCTTGCGCTAGCCGTTCGGCTTCGTGATACGCCTCGGCGAGCAGGTGCTTCTCCTCCACTTGGCGGATCAGCGGCGGGGCGGCGCCCGTTCGGTACGACAGCGGGGCCTCGACGTCCGGCGCGATCTCGTCCAGCAGCGGAAGCGCCAGCTCCATGATCTCGCGGGGCACACGGTAGGCGTGCCGGAGCTCCTCCACCTTGGCGTCCTCCCCACCGGGAAGCTCGCGCAGCACTTCCGTCCAGCTTCGGTACGCGATTGGTCCCGTCGCCTGCGCGACGTCTCCGAGGATCGTCAGCGCCCCGCCGCGCGCCCGGCGGGCGATCATGCGGAGCTGCATCGGCGTCAGATCCTGCGCCTCGTCGACGATCACGTGCCCGAACGTCCTCGGCGGCGCGACGAGCAGCGTGTGCGCCTCGTCGAGGAGCGCCACGTCGCCGTCGCTCCAGCCGGCCGCGCGCGAGACAAGCAGCTTCTGCTCCTCGGCGGAGAGGATCCCGTCCGCCGCTTCGGCGAGCGTGGCCCGCGACGACAGGAGCGAGCGCACGAGCCGCTCCGGCGCCACGACGGGCCAGGCCGCCTTCAGCACACGGTCGAGGTAGCCGTTCGCCCGCAGCGCGCGCTCGACCTCCTCGAAGTTGCGGA
>DAINSN010000271.1:0-2533 GCA_036741295.1 Gaiellaceae bacterium | reverse complement strand
GCGCCGAAGTGCAGCGCGACCTGCGCGAGCGGCAGGCCCATCATGATCCAGTACGCCTTGATGTTCTCGATGTTGTCGAGGACGAGCCGCGACACCGCGATCATCTTCAAATCGTCCGAGCCGGTCGTGTGCTTCCACCCACGCCGCTCGAAAACCGTGTTCTCCGGGTGGAACGCGAGTGGGATGAACGCGAGAAAGCCGCCGCTCTTGTCCTGCTGCTTGCGGAGACGCAGCAGATGGTCGACCCGCTCCTCGTAGGTCTCGACGTGCCCGTACAGCATCGTGCAGTGCGTCGGGATTCCGAGCCGGTGCGCAGTGTCGTGCGTGTGGAACCAGAAGTCGGGGTGCTCTTTCCCCGGCGCGACCAGGCGTCGCACGCGGTCGGCGAACACTTCCGCGCCGCCGCCCGGGAGCGAGCCGAGCCCGGCCACCTGCAACTCCCGCAAGACTTCCTCGTGCGTGAGCCCGGAGAGCTTCGTCATGTGATGGATCTCGCTCGCGGTGAAGAGCTTCAAGTGCACGTCCGGAAGCGCCTCATGCAGCGAACTGACGATCCCGACGTAGTAATCGAAGTCGACGTGTGGGCTCTCGCCGCCCACCATGTGGATCTCGGTGAACCCGGTGAGCTCGTGCTGGCGAACGGCGTCGTCGACGAGCTCGTCCGGCGCGTGCGTGTAAGCGTCGGACTGTTTGTTCGTGACCGCGAAGGCGCAGAACTTGCATTTCACGCGGCAGACGTTGGTCTGGTTCAAGTACAGGTTCTGGACGAAGTAGACGCGGTCGTCGCCGCCGCGCACGCGCCGCGCGAGATCGGCGAGCTCGCCGAGCGCGAGAATGTCGTCGCTTTCCATCAACGTCACCCCGTCCTCGAAGTCGAGCCGCTCTCCGGCCTCAACCTTGTCGCGGATGGGCGCGAGCGTGTCGGTGCGTTCCAGGAGGGCCGCCATCAGCGCTCCCGATCCACGACGGCGTAGGTCAACGACTCGAGCTCCTCGCGGTGCAGCTCGCCGTTCAAGCACGCGCGCGCATTACGCGCGTACGCGAGGGCGACCTCACGGCTCTCCTCGATCGCACCCGTCGAGGCGACGCGCAACAGCGCACCCTCGAGCTGGGATCCACCCGCGAGCGCAGCTCGCACCGCCTCGTCCCGCTGCGCGGCGAGCAGCAACGGCAAGGTCGGCGTTCCTTCGCGCAGATCGGTGCCGGCGATCTTCCCGGTCTCGATCGTGACGCCCGAGCAGTCGAGGATGTCGTCGGCGATCTGGAACGCGACGCCCAGGGCAAGCCCGAAAGCGCCCGAGCCGCCGGCCAGCCGGCACGCCGCCTCGAACAGCTTCCCCGTCTTCAGCGTGCAACGTTCGAGGTACGCCGCGATGCTCGTGTCCGGATCGAAGCGCTGCGAGCGCTGCAACGCCTCGCCCCGCGCTAGGCAGAGCGTCGCGTTGGCGAGCACTGCCACCGCGCCCGCGTCGCCCGTCGCGGCGAGCTCGGCGAAGGCGCGGGCAAAGAGATAGTCGCCGGCCGCGCGCGCAGCCTCGGGACCGTGCGCCGACCAAGCCGATGCGTGCCCGCGGCGAAGCCGCGCGCCGTCGATCAGGTCGTCGTGCATCAAGGTCGCGAGATGCACGAGCTCGACCGCGACTCCCGCGACGACAGGCGGCTCGGAGCCCGGCGGCGCGGCCAGATATACGAGCAGAGGTCGCAGCCTTTTGCCGCCGGCGGCGAGCGCCTCCGCGCCCACCTCGGCGACGACGCCTCGATACGCGCCGACCGCGTGCTCCAGCCGCTCCTCCAGGTCGCCGAGATACGCGTCGAGGCCGGGCGCTTCGCGAATCTCTGCAAGCGCGCTCATTCCGCGTCCGCCGTATGAAGCGCGACGATGCCTCCTGCAAAGAGCCGCACTCGCACGTTGCGGAAGCCCGCCGCCTCGATCATCTCCGCGAGCTCCGCCGGACCGGGGAAACGGCGGACGCTGGCCGGCAGATACGTGTATGCAGAGCCACCTGGAAGCAGCTTGCCTAGCAGCGGCACCACTCCGTCGAACCACAATCGGTAGAAGGGCGCGAGCGGCCCGCGCGGACGGGTGATCTCGAGGATCCCGAGCCGGCCGCCGGGCCCGAGAACGCGTCGAAGCTCGGACAGCGCACGCTGCAGATCGTCGACGTTCCGGACGCCGAAACCGACCGTGGCCGCGTCGAAGCTCGCGTCAGCGAACGGCAGCTCCAGCAGATCCCCACGGATCCACTCGACCTCCGGCGCCTTGCGGCGCGCGCGCTCGAGCATCGGCTCGGAGAAGTCGAGGCCGGTCACGCGCCCACCGGCGTGTGCCGCAGCGATCGCGAGGTCGCCGGTGCCACAACACGCATCGAGCACGGCGTCGCCAGGCCGGACGACCGCCTCGGCCGTCATCCGGCGCCAGCGTCGGTCGAGCCCCGCCGTCATCGTGCGGTTCATCGCGTCATAAAACGGCGCGATGCGGTCGAACATGCGCCGGACTGCGTCCGGCGCCAGCTGGCCTGATTCGTAGTTGATG
>DAINSN010000270.1:0-2540 GCA_036741295.1 Gaiellaceae bacterium | reverse complement strand
GCGTCGTGATCGCCGTCTCGGCTCCGCACCGCCAGGACGCCCTTGCTGCGTGCAAGGACGCTATCGACACGCTCAAACAGCAGGTGCCGCTCTGGAAGAAGGAGTTTTACGAGGGCGGCGAGGAATGGATCGGGCGGGGCTCCTGAGCAGCCGCGGTGTGACCGATACCGGTAGGCACAATGGCTGACATGGAGCAATACCCCCAGGAGTGGCGCGAGTACGAACCGATTCAGCCCCGCGGGACGGATTGGCGCGGACTGTTTCGGAAGCTCTGGGCGCCGATCGCCGGCATCGGCGCGTTCCTGGCCAAGTTCGGCGTCGTCCTGCTCAAGTTCAAGTTCCTGTTCTCGATGTTCGTCTCGGCAGCGGTGTACGTCTGGATCGGCGGCTGGTGGTTCGGGATCGGGCTCGTCGTGTTGCTGTTCGTGCACGAGATGGGACACGTGCTCGAGGCAAAACGGCAGGGACTGCCGGTATCCGCGCCGCTCTTCATCCCGTTCATGGGTGCACTGATCACGCTCAAGCAGATGCCGCACAACGCCTGGCGCGAGGCAAAGCTCGCGATCGCGGGCCCGCTGCTCGGCTCGGCCGGCGCGCTCGCCCTCTACATCGCCGGCGTCGCGTACGACTCGAACCCGCTGAAAGCGATCGCGTTTCTCGGCTTCTTCCTCAATCTCTTCAACCTGCTGCCGGTCGTGCCGCTCGACGGAGGACGCATCACGGCCGCGTTGCATCCGGCGCTTTGGCTGGTCGGCTTCCTCGCTTTGCTCGGCCTGGTGATCTGGCGGCCGAACCCGATCCTGATCATCATCCTGATCTTCTCGGCCTCAGAGCTCTGGCGCCGCTGGAAGATGCGGAACCATCCGGAGATGCAGGAGTACTACCGCGTCCAGCCGCACCAGCGAGTGATCATCGGAGCCTTGTACTTCGGCCTCGCGATCCTGCTCGTGCTCGGCATGCACGCGACGCACGTGCCTCGCAACTTCTGATGGAAGACCGACGGATCCTCTCCGCCGAGGAGAAGACCGAAGATCTCGAGCAGGACATTGCGATCATCGCTCAGGAGTTCCGCGAGGGCTTCGAGGCGGTCGACAAGATCCCTCAACCTGCGGTGACCATCTTCGGCTCCGCGCGCATCAGGGAAGGCAACCCGGTCTATGAAGAGGCGCGCGCGGCAGGCCGCCGCTTCGCCGAGCTGGGCTGGGCTGTCGTGACCGGCGGCGGCCCGGGCGTGATGGAGGCGGCCAATCGCGGCGCGAAGGAGGGCGGCGGGCTCTCGGTCGGCTTCAACATCGAACTGCCGCACGAACAAGCACCGAACCCCTACCTCGACATCTCGCTGACGTTCCGCCACTTCTACGCGCGCAAGACGATGTTCGTGAAGGCCGCGGAGGGCTTCGTCGTCTTCCCCGGGGGCTTCGGCACCGTGGACGAGCTGTTCGAGGCGCTGACGCTGATCCAGACCGGCAAGGTGTTCCACTTCCCCGTCGTGTTGTATGACACGGACTACTTTGGGGAGTTGATGGGCTGGGTCAAGGGCGAGCTGCTCGCCGACGGAATGATCTCTCCGGACGATCTCGACCTCCTGTTTGTCACCGACGATCTCGACGAGGTGGTCGAACGAGTGCGCGCGGGCTACGAGCGGCGCTCTTCAGAGACGCCGGCGGCCCCGGTCAAGGCCGACGCGCAGTGATCGCCCAGCCCTAGCTACGAAGTAGCCTCTGGCCATGAGGTTGCGTGACCTCCCGTCCGTGGACGAGCTGGCGCGTCAAAGCGACGATCCGCTCGCCGTCGAGGCTGCGCGCAAGGTTGTCGCGCGTGCACGTGAACAAATACAGGCGGGTGACGATCCGGGCGATCTCGGGGCGCAATTGCAGACCGAGCTCAGCGCAGCCCGAGCGCCGCAGCTACGCCGGGTCATCAACGCCACCGGCGTGATCGTGCACACGAACCTCGGTCGCGCGCCGCTCGCCGAGGCCGCGCTCGACCGTGTGCGCGAGATCGCGCGCGGCTACTCGAACCTCGAGTACGACGTCACGGCCGGCGGGCGCGGCTCGAGGCAGGACCACGTCGCCGGCATCCTGCGTCGCTTGACGGGCGCGGAGGCGGCGCTCGTCGTGAACAACAACGCGGCCGCGGTCCTGCTCGCGCTCGCCGCACTCGCCGAGGGGCGCGAGGTGCTGGTGTCACGGGGAGAGCTGATCGAGATCGGCGACGGCTTCCGGATTCCCGACGTGCTCGAGCGTTCGGGCGCGCGGCTGCGCGAGGTCGGAACGACGAACCGCACGCGCGCATCCGACTACGAAGCGGCGATCGGCCCGGAGACGGCGGTGCTGTTGCGTGTGCACCAGTCGAACTTCCGTGTCGTCGGCTTTACCGAGCAGCCTTCGCTGCGCGAACTGGCGGA
The DNA here is from genome assembly GCA_036741295.1 of Gaiellaceae bacterium. GTDB lineage: Bacteria > Actinomycetota > Thermoleophilia > Gaiellales > Gaiellaceae > 3-1-20CM-4-69-9. The sequence continues at coordinate 133 of DAINSN010000270.1, read as the reverse complement.
CGTCGCTCGCCGTCACGACCTGCCGCTCGTCGACGATCTCGGCTCCGGCGCGCTCGTGGACATCGGTGACGAGCCGACAGCACGCGCAAGCCTGGCGGCCGGCGCCGACCTCGTGTGCTTCTCCGGCGACAAG
>DAINSN010000269.1:0-2546 GCA_036741295.1 Gaiellaceae bacterium | reverse complement strand
GCACAACCGCGCCCATTGGTGCCGAAGTCGGCGTCGCGACGGTTCCCTCAGTCGGCCGGTCGACGCCATGATTTCGTGTGACCGGGGGGGACGCCGCGCCTCACGCCTAGGATGTCGCCATGACGCACTATCTGCACACCATGTATCGCATCACGAATCCGGAGAAGAGCCGGTCCTTCTACCAGGCGCTGGGACTGGAGTTTCGCCGCGATCTGCCGATCGTCCGCGACGGCGAGCTCGAGGCGACGAACTACTTCTTTGGCGTTCCCGTGTGGGGTGCGCAAATCCATCCGTCACGCTGCTAGTGCGTATTCGTGGATGAGTCCGCCGAGGCGGTCGCGTCGGTGGAGGTGATCCGGCGGGTGCGAGCTGACAAGGCGTAGCCGCCGCTCTGGAGTTGGGGGTGTCAGGCCGAGCGCTCGATGCGGCCTATGGCTGTTGTAGTGGTCGACGTAGACGCGGAGCACCTGCTCAAGCTGTCGCCGGCTGACGATCAGGATCCAGTCGAGGCATTCGCGGCGGACGGTGCCGACCCAGCGCTCGGCGAATGCGTTCGCCTGCGGCGCCCGGAACGGTGTGCGGATGATCTCGACGCCGTCGCTTCGGAAGACCTCGTCGAAGACACGGCTGAACTTGCTGTCTCGGTCGTGAACCAAGAAGCGGATCGGTGTCAGCCGTTCGGAGAGTGACCAGGCGAGCTGGCGGGCCTGCTGGGCTGTCCACGTCCCGCTCGGGTTGGCGGTGCAGCCGGCCAGATGCACGCGCCGGCTTCCCAGCTCGATGAAGAAGAGCACGTAGAGGCGTCCGAGCCAGAGCGTCTCGACCGTGAAGAAGTCGCACGCGATCATCGATTGCGCCTGCGTACGGAGGAACTCGCGCCAGCAGAGCCCAGCCCTCGCACCGGCGGGAGGCACGTCGGCCTGGCGCAGGATCTTGGCCACGGTCGTCGCAGAGACCCGCACGCCCACACCGGCCAGCTCACCGACGATCCGCTGGTAGCCCCAACGCGGGTTCTCATGCGCAAGACGCAGAACGAGCTCGCCGACTTCCTCGGATATCCGCGGTCGGCCGGGACGGCGCCCGGCGTAGGTCCACCGCCTCCGAACAAGTTGGCGATGCCAACCCAGCAGCGTGTCCGGGCGGACGAGCAACGACTGCCGACCCGTTCCCCTGAGAAGCCGGCTGGCCGCAGCAAGGAAGACACGGTCGGGCTCCGTCAGACGAGGACGAGCGACCTGGCGGCGAAGAACCGCCAGCTCGTGGCGGAGTACCACGATCTCGAGCTCCTTGAACTCGCGCGAACGCACACGCAGCGCAGCCACCGCGAGCGCACGCCGAAACAACAGATACACCAGCGACACGAACAAGGGCAGACTCCCTCTACAGGATGCGGACGAGGCCCGACTCTACGGCCGCGAAGTCAGCTCCGACGGGTCCTCGAGCAACCAGACGGATTTACGTACCCCACACGCCCGCCGCCGTTCTAGTCACCGTCGTCCACACCCTGTTTCGGGGGTCGGACCGCGACCCCCTACTCGTCCGGCCGAAGCACGTGGCCATTCGCCAGTGCGTATGCAACAACCGCGTCGTAATTCATCCGCCGCCCTTGTGTCCAAGTGGTTTCGAAGGAGGCCTCGTCGACGGCGGACCGCGCAATCGGTAAGAAGCGCTCGCCTACTATGCGCTCGGCCGGGGACGGGGGCGCTTTGATCGCAGAGTGCAGGCTCTCTGCTGCGCCGGAGAGGAGGGCGGCCCGGAGTGGCTTCGCCTGCACCGCGGCGACTCCGGCGAGCGCGTGCAGGCACTCCACCGTCGTTCGCTTGTCCCCGAGCTCGTGCGAGAGCGTAAGACTCTCGATGCAGAGCGCCGCTGCACGACCGGCGTCTCCGGCCGCCAGCGCCACGAGGCTCTCGTTCGCGAGCGCCGCAGACACGATCAACACGTTGCCGAGCTCCCGACCGAGCGCGAGGCTCTCGCCGAGGAGCGCGGTAGCGCGGTTGTAGTCCCGCTCGAGCAGCGCGACCGAGCCGAGGTAGCAGAGGGAGTTGGCCACGTTGCGCTTGTCGCCGAGCTTGCGCCGCAGGGCGAGGCTTTGCTCGAAGAGGGTGCGTGCCTCTCCATACTCGTCTGCGTCAAGCTTCCCGCAGGCGAGGCTGTGAAGCGCGGCGGCGATCGTCCTGTCGTTCCCGGCAGCCTTCGCTTCCGTGAGGCTCTCCTCAGCGAACCGTTGGGCGTCGTCGTGCCGTCCCTGTGCGGTCGCGATGAAGCCGAGGTCGGCGAGCGAGAAGACGAGACCTTCAGCTTCGCCCAGTTCGCGGAAGAGACGGGCGCTTTGCTCGAGCGATGGGATTGCCTGGTCGTAGTCTCCTTCGACGAGCGCAACGCGGCCGAGCCCGTACAGCGCCTTCGCCTCTACCTGCGGCGGGACGGCTGCGGACCGCTCGAATGCCGCCTCGAGCCACCTCCGGGTCTCGCTCAGGTAGCCCTGCGCCACCCATGCTCGCCTGAGCGAGCCGATGAGGCGAAGCGCACGTTCGGTGTCGCCT
>DAINSN010000268.1:0-2549 GCA_036741295.1 Gaiellaceae bacterium | reverse complement strand
AACACGCTCGGGATCGTCGCGCTCGCGGCTGCGGTGCTCGCGCTGGTCGCGGCGGTCGCCGGTCTCGTCGGCAGGTCGGGGAGGCGCGCGCTCGCGTGACGCGGCGCGCGCGCATCGCGTTGGTGCTCGTGGCGGTCGCGGGAGCGCTTGCGCTGCCGGCGGCCGCCTGGGCCCACGCAGTGCTCGTGCGCACGACTCCCCTCCCGAGCTCCCTCGTCAATCGGCCGCCGCCCGTCGTGCTCTTGACCTACTCCGAGGCGGTCGAGCCCCGGTTTGCGGTCGTCTCCGTCACGAACGCGGCCGGCGGGCAACAGATCGCCGGTTCGCCGCGGCGGTCCACGGCGGATCCGAAGACGATCGTCGTACCGCTCCGCCGCCTGTCACAGGGGTGGTACCTCGTCTACTGGCGCGTGGTTTCCGTCGACGGCCATCCGGTGCGCGGCGCGTTCACCTTCGCGGTCGGCCCGAACCCGGGACCCCAGCCGCAGTTTCCGGTGCCGTCGACCTCGGAGACCGCTGCAACCCCGCGTCTGGTCGCAGCGCGGGCGATCGTCTTTCTGTCCGTCATGGCGGCGATCGGGCTCTTCATCCTGCGGATCGCGACCGCGCGTCCGGTCGTGCGGCGCGTCTCGGAGACACGGCTCCGCGCCGTGTCGGTCGCCTTCGGCATCGCTGCGGTGATCGCGTTGATCGCGACTCCCGTGTACGTCGTGATGGCGACTGCGCAGTTCGCGCTCCGCTCGGTCTTCGACTTCGGGAACGTCTTGCCGCTGGTGCGCGACTCGGCGTTCGGTCGTGGTCTGCTCGATCTCGAGCTCACCTTTGCGCTCTTCGTGCTCGCAGCTGCACTGGCGCTCTGGGTCGACCGGCCCGAGCGCGCCCAGCGCTCGATTGCCGAGCTGCTCTCGAGCGTGGGCGCGCTGCTCGCCGCCGGGGCGACGCTGCTCATCCCAGGGCTCTCCGGCCACGCGGCGCAGGCGTCTCCCCGCGGCCTGTCCCTGGCGCTCGACTGGCTTCACCTGGCGGCCGGCTCCATCTGGGTCGGCGGCCTGCTCGGCTTGCTCGTGCTCTGGTGGAGCCTTCCGGTTGCGCGACGCGTTGCCGGCCTCATGGTCTGCGTGCCGAGATTTTCGAACACGGCCTTCGTCTCGGTGCTCGCGCTGATCGGGTCCGGCGTCGGTGCTTCGCTCATCCACCTGCCGACGTTCTCATCCCTCTGGCAGACGTCCTACGGCCAGGCCTTGCTCGTCAAGATCGGATTGCTCGCCGGGGCTTTGCTGCTCGCGCAGGTCAATCTGCTGCGGACGAAACCTCGGCTGGCCGCGTCGCGCGATCGCCCCGAGCTCGGGACCGGAGCGGCGGCGCTGCTACGCAGGCTCGTGTCGGGAGAGATCCTGCTCGTCGCCGGTGCGGTTGTCGCAGCTGCCGTTCTCTCCAGCCTGCCGCCCCCCGCCAAGGCGCTTGCGTCTGCGGGTGGTGCGATCGCTCGGGTCGGGCCCGGCTCGGTGAAGGAAGTCCTGACGAAGAACGGCTACGGGATCGAGGTCCGCGTCGCCCCGAACCGCGCTGCAGCTCCAAACACGTTCTCGGTCCGGGTCACGAAAGACGGCCAGCCCGTCCGACACGCGAGTGTGATCGCCGGCTTTGCGGCGCTCGACATGGAGATGGGTACCCAGAAGTACGTTCTGCCCGAGCTGGCGCCGGGGTTCTACGAGCGCGCCGCTCCCGCGCTTGTCATGGTCGGGCGCTGGGCAATCTCGTTCGAGATCACACTGCCCGGGCTACAACCGTTCACCATCACGCTCGTCGACCGCACGACCGGATGAAAAGCGTTCCTGTCCTGCTCGTAGCTTCCCTGGTGGCGCTCGCCGCCGGAATCGGAGCCTGCGTGATTGTCATCCTCCTGGCGGTTGACACTCTTGGCTAAGAGGCGGCTGGCGGCCCTCGTCGTTGTGACCGTGTGTCTCGGTGCGCCCTCGGTGGCGCGGGCGAACGGCGACCCGGCCAGCGACTACCTCCTTTCGCAGAACGTCTTCCTACCGTTCACGACGAAGATCGACAACGACGCCGTGAAACGCCTCGGCGTCGCCCTGCGCGAAGCGGACAAGCAGCACTTCCGGATCAGGGTCGCGGTGATTCTCAGCCAGTCCGATCTCGGCACGGCTTTCTCGCTCTTCGGCAAGCCGGAGAAGTACGCGGCGTTCCTCGGTCTCGAGCTCTCGTTCGTGTACCGCGACCGCCTGCTGGTCGTCATGCCGACCGGCTACGGCTCTTCGGTCAAGGGCGATCCGGATCCGAAGGCGAATGCCGTGCTGAAGAAGCTCCCGCCTCCCGGGCGGAACGCGACGAAAGAGGTCGAGGCAGCGATCGTCGCAGTGCAGCGGCTGGCCGCCTCGGGGGGCCACCGGATCGCGGTGCCGAAAGGCGGAGGTTCCGCCAGCCGTGATCGAATCACGATCGCTGCCGCAGTGACGGCCGGGATCGCCTTGGCCGCAGCCTTTGTGCTCTATCGCCGCCGGGAACGGCCCGCCGGCACCTAGACCGCTGCC
>DAINSN010000267.1:2412-2569 GCA_036741295.1 Gaiellaceae bacterium | reverse complement strand
CGGCGGCCGTAGACCTGCTCGCGCGTCATCGCGGAACGAGTTGGAAGCCGTCCGCAACGTCCCGCGCCTCCCAACCGGCGGCTTCGATCTCGGCGCGCAGCCGGTCGGCCTCGTCGAAGTCGCGTGCGGCCCGGGCTTCCTGCCGTTGTTTCGCGAG
>DAINSN010000267.1:0-2402 GCA_036741295.1 Gaiellaceae bacterium | reverse complement strand
GTCCTTCTGCGAGCGACGCCAGCCCGAAGATGTCGAACGCTCGCCGTAGGAGCTCGTGGTCGCGCCAGCCGTGCATCACCGCGAGGGCGTCCGGAGTGTTGAAGTCGTCCTCGAGCGCAGCCTCGAACCGTTCCCACGCGCCCGCGGGCGCAGGCTCGGACGGCGCGCGGAACACCTCGCGGAATCCCTCGACTCGCGCCGCGGCCGCTGCGAGCGTCTCGTCCGAGAAGTCGATCGGCTTCGACCAGTGAGCGGTGAGGAAGAAGACGAGGATCGTCTCCCGGCCCCACTGCTCGATCACGTCATGCAGTGACGCGACGTTACCGAGCGACTTCGACATCTTCTCGCCGACGAATTCGAGCATCCCGTTGTGCATCCAGAGACGTGCAAACTCGCGACCCGCGGCCTGCGATTGCGCGCGCTCGTTCTCGTGATGCGGAAAGACCAGGTCGAGCCCGCCGAGATGGATCTCGAAACGAGGGCCGAGGAACTTCTCCGCCATCGCAGAGCACTCGATGTGCCAGCCGGGACGCCCGCTGCCCCAGGGCGAGTCCCAGGAGGTGTCCTCGCCTTCTTTCGTCGCCTTCCAGAGGGCGAAGTCGCGCGGGTCCTCCTTGAGAGGGCTCGGGTCGTCGTCCTCGAGCTGCTCCGGCCGCTGGCCCGAAAGGCGGCCGTAGTCGGGGAAGCGAGAGACGCGGAAGTAGACGTCACCGCCGGCCTCGTACGCGTACTCGCCGCGAACGAGCTCCTCGATCAGCGCAACGATCTCCGGAATCGTCTCCGTCGCTTTCGGCTCGTGGTCGGGCCGGCCGAGACCGAGCCTCTCGGTGTCATCGAGGTACCACTGCGAGGCCTGCGCCGCGAGCTCGGCGCTGTGCCCGGGTGCAGCGTCGTAGATCTTGTCGTTGACGTCCGTGATGTTCTCGACGAGCGTGACGTCGTAGCCGCGCTGCGCGAGCCAGTGTCTCAGCCACATCGAGATCACGAAAGGCCGCGCGTTGCCGATGTGAATGCGCTGGTACACGGTCGGTCCGCAGGTGTACATGCGGATCGGGCCAGGGGTGGGCGGAAGCTCCTGCTTCCCCCGTGTCAGCGTGTCATAGAGCTGCATCGATCCTGCGCAATGCTTCGTCGCGCGGCAGCGCGGCGATCACGGCCCAGAGCTCGGGGCCGCGCTCCTGTCCGGTCAGCGCGACGCGGAGCGCCTTCAGGTTCCCGCCGACGGCCTTCAGCTCGCGAACGAGCGCGCGCGCGTCGAGCGTGCCGTTCGCGCGTTCGACGAGCTCGCGGAAGCGTTGCAGTGTCTCGGGCGCGTCGCCCTTGGCCGGTTTCGGCGGCGTGAGGATCGCCTGCGCGTACTCGCGTGCCTCGTTCAGGTCGCGCGCGCCGCGCAGCGCAGGGACGACTTCCATGGGAGCGCCCGCATGCTCGGCGAGCTCTTCGTCGCTCATCGCCTCGATCGCTTCGATCGCGAGCCGGCTAATGCGCGGCAGGTCGTAGTGCACGTCGTGCTGCGGGACGCCGAGCTCCTCGAGGTAGCGGCGGACGGCTTCGCCCGGGATTCCCGCTTCGCGCAGCGACGCCACGGTCGCGCCGGGTGCGCGCTTGGCAAGCTTCTTGCCGTCTTCGCCGAGGATCAGGCCGTGATGGACGAACTCCGGTGGCGCCACGCCGAGCGCCTGGAACAGGCGGCGGTGCAGCTCCTCGTTCGGGCGATGGTCAAAGCCGCGGACGATGTGCGTGATCCCGAAGTCTGCGTCGTCGACGACGCTCGCGAGGTGATAGGTGGCAGTGCCGTCCTCGCGGAGCAGCGTGATCCCGTCGAAGCGCTCGCCGAGCTTTGCGCCCGCTTCGCGGTAGCGGTCCTTTCGCTCGCTCTGCCTTACAGGCCCGTCTTCCCACTGGAGGCCGAGCCACTGAAGGTCGCCGATGATCTGCTCCTCCCCGCCGGGCACGTTCCGTTGTGGGTCGGTGTCGTCGATCCGCAGGAGCATCCAGTCCCCTAACGTGCGGTTGGCGACCGCGCTGAGGGCGTTACCGACGTGCAGGGACCCTGTCGGGCTCGGTGCGAAGCGGACTCTCTTCATCTCCGCTCCAGTCTACGAGCCGGACCCACAGTGCCCACACCGCCACCGCCGCGATCACGATCAGGCTCCAGGCGACGGTCACGCGGGGCTGGGCAACGTCCGGGATCTCCCAGCTCGTCCAGCCGCGCTTGACGACCTGCTCGATCCAGAAGTCGTTCGCGAAGTTGCCGACGCCGTAGCAGAACATCAGGGAGAGGTACCCCGCGAGCGCGGCGCGCCTTGCCACCTGGCGCGAGAGCAGGAGCGCCGTCAGCACGAGCAGGACGCCGTCCATCCCGTGGTGATGACCGTGGTGAACCGCGGGCGCGAACGTGG
>DAINSN010000266.1:0-2591 GCA_036741295.1 Gaiellaceae bacterium | reverse complement strand
CTCGACGCGCCGACGCACGACATCCGAAACGCCGCGCCGTACCTCTTCGACGACGCAGCGCTCGTGCGCGCCGCCGATCGCATCGAGCAACTCTCCGAACGATCCAAGTAACAGTCTGTTACATGGCCTCGGACCCGTCCGCGCCGGACGGCGGCGCCTGGCCCCGAGCCGTGACCCAACGGGACAGCGGGACCCTGTGGCGCACGCGATTCGGTTCTGCATGCATGCAGGCACTTTCGACCACTCGGCCGGTTACGGACACGTCCAGGGGTCTGGCACCGGGCCGTGGCGCGAAGCACCACGCCCCGAAGAGCCGCGCGCCAGCCGGCTAGAGCTCGCGGCTGTAGCCGACGTCGACCGGCTGCGGTGGGTATTCCACGACGCGGGTCGTCCCGTTTTCGCGCCAGCCGCGGCGCTCGTAGAACTGCCGCGCCCGCGTGTTCGCTTCGAGCACCCAGAGGTGCGCGCTCGCGGCTCCGGATCCGCGGATCAGATCCACCGTGGCATCGTGCAGCGCCGGGGCAACCTGGCGTCCCCACCACTCGGGCCGGACGTAGAAGCCGTTGAGCCAGTCGCCGTCGATCGCCGCCACGCCCACAGCGTCGCCGTCCGTCTCCGCGACGAGCGCTTGATGACTCGGCTCGGCGACCACAGCCAGCCACCGCTCACGCACGGGCTCGTCGGGATAGGGAAAGCGGTCAGCCGGAAAGATGTGCCCGAGGCCCGCGAGCGACGCCGCCTTCTGGATCTCGAAGAACACCTCGGCCTCGTCGGCCCGTGCGAGGCGAATCGTGACCTCCACCTCGCACGAGCCTACCCGGCGGTCGGAACGACGGCGACGCGCCACCTCCGTTCGAACGCGACCGAGAGCCAGATCGAGCCCTCGAAGAGCACGAGCAGCGGGATCATCTCCATCGCGGTCGTGACGGGGTCGACGCCCGGTAGCGCTACGGCCAGGGCGGCCATAGAGAAGTAGCCCAGGCGACGCTTCCGCCGCAGCTTTCCGGCCGAGGTGACCCCGAGCCGCACGAGCGCGAGGATGAAGATCGGCAGCTCGAACACGAGCCCGACCGAAAGCAGCACCATCAGCGCGAACGAGTAGTAGCTCGAGGCGCGCACCTGGATGTTGTAGATGGACGAGTCGTAGTTCGTCAGGAAGTGCACGGCGGCGGGCAGCGCGAGCACGTAGCCGAACGTGGCACCCGCAGCGAACAGGACGGTCGCGAAGACGACGAACCCCCCGAGGGCGCGCTCCGTCTTGCGATCGACGGCAGGCGCCAGGAAGGACCAGACCTGCCAGAGGATCACCGGGAGCGCGAGCGCGAAGCCGGCGTAGATGCTGACCTTCAGCGAGGTCGTGAACGGCTCGGCGACCCCGAGCGTTACCGGCTGACGCCCCGCGGGAAGCGGCGCGTTCAGCCAGTGGATCAGGCGCTGGTGGAAGGCGAAGGCCGCCGTCGAGCCGGCGACGAGCGCCGCCAGGGAGACGAGGAGCCGTGCGCGGAGCTCGCCGAGATGATCGACGAGCCCCGCGGTGTCGCCGTGACCCAGGCGGCGAGGCAAACGCATCGCCTACCGCCGAGCCGAGCTACCGGCAGCGGGTCGACCGGTCATTTCAGACGCACGCGCGGATGAACCGCCCGCGCTGACGGTCGGCACCGCGAGCGGTGCCTCGGCCTTTCGATCCTCGTGCGAAGCGAGCACGGGAGCGACGATCTCGCGGTCGTCGCCGGGAATGGCGAACGGATCGTCCGTCTTCGAATCCGAGCTCGTCACGGAGTCCTTGAACTCGCGCATCCCGCGGCCGAGCGAGCGACCCATTTCCGGGAGCCGCTTCGGGCCGAAGACAAGCAGCGCGACGAGACCGAGGAGGAGGATTTCAGGCATTCCGATGAATCCGGGCATGTCAGTCCTTTCGATTGAGGTGCCGGGGCGCCGCAAAGGCCGCCCCGGCGCTATAGGGCGTTAGCCGACGATGAAGCCGGTGCCCTTGACGGCGGCCAAGATCTGGGCCTTCGTCTTCGGCGAGTCGAACGCGCGCGGGGCGGGAAGCGGCGAGCCGCTGTTCCCGATCACGTCGCGGACCCAAGCGGCGTGCCGAGCCTCGACAGAGTGGATCGAGAGGGCGGCCTTGACGATCGCCTTGGTCTTGATGTTCGGCCCCTGGCCGGCGTATGCGGCCACGCCGGTGTCCTCGAGGACGCGTGCGGTCTCCAGGAACTTGTTCGCATCCTGGGTCGTGCCCTTGAAGTCGAACTTCGGCTTCTTGACGGCGGCCGACTTCAGCGCGGCCTTCAGGAACGCGACGTGCGCGCGCTCGTGCGAGCCGATGACGCGAGCGAGAGCGCCCGGCTTGCCGCCGAGGTTCGCCTTTTCGGCCTGGGTGTAGAACTCGGCCTCCAGGTACTCGAGGGTGAGCGCGAAGTTAAGGATCGCGACGTCGCTCTTCGGCGTGGCGCCGAGGGCGAGTGACGGCAGCGAGCCCATGATGGCGCCTCCGCCGAGGACTGCACCGGCGCCAAGGCCGGCCTTGCGGAGGAACCCGGAGCGCGTGTCGACGCCGGCCTTCTCAGCCGTCTCCCGAATCGCGC
>DAINSN010000265.1:0-2606 GCA_036741295.1 Gaiellaceae bacterium | reverse complement strand
CGGTGACGTTCGAACAGCGCCGCGCGCAGCGCGACCGTGACGATGTCGAGCGCGAGGCGCTCGAGGCCGAGCTCTTCGATGCCGACTCCTAACCGACCCTTAACCGTGTCGCGGGTACCATGGCTCGCGAAATCTTCGACCGGGGAAGGAGCATCATGAATCGCATCACGCTCGCGCTCGGGGTCGCGCTGGCAGCTCTCGTCGTGGCCGCGCCCGTTGCGGCTCGCTCGTCTGCTGCGGCGGCAACCACCGTCACGGTGACGATGAAGGAGTTCAAGTTCACGCTGTCCAAGGCGAGGGTGCCGCACGGCAAGGTCACCTTCAAGCTGACGAACAAGGGGAAGCTGCCGCACGACTTCGCCATCGCAGGTAAGAAAAGCAAGCTGATCGCCCACGGAAAGACCGGGACCCTGATCGTCACGCTGAAGGCCGGGAAGTTTGCCTACAAATGCACCGTCGCCGGACATGCCAAGCTCGGAATGAAAGGCACGCTCAGGGTTACTTAGCTCGTCCAAACCGCCTGGGGCGCTTCTCGCGTATAGAGGGCGTCACTTTCTCGAACGTGAGAGGAGCTCCATGAAACGAATCGCGCTTGTGCTTCTCGCAACGGGGCTGGCAGCAGCCGCTTTCCTCGTGTCTGCTCAGGCATCGACCCCGAAGCTGATCGGCACCGTTGGGCCCGGCTACACGATCACCCTCAAGAAGGGTACGGCGAAGGTGAAGACGCTGAAGGCGGGCAAGTACATATTCGTGATCACCGACAAGGCGTCGATCCACAACTTCACGATCGAGCGGGAGAAGGGCGGCCCGAAGATCGAGAAGACGCTGACCGGCACGTCGTTCCAGGGGAAGAAGACGGTGACGGTGACGCTGAAGAAAGGGAGCTGGAAGTTCTACTGCTCGATTCACGAGCCGCAGATGTTCGGTTTCTTCAAAGTTACGAGCTGACCGGGATCTCGGCGATCTGGCCGTCTTCGATCCGGAAGGCGGCCAGATCGTCCTTCTGAATCGAGTACACGAGGTAGGGCTTCCCTGCCCAGAGGCCGATGTTCTCGACGTCGGTGCGCGACGGACGCGCGGGCGCGGAGATGTGCGAGTGGAAAACCGCGAGCTCGTAGCCGTCGTCCTCGGCGAACCAGATCTCCGGGTTCTCGAATTCGAGCTCGAAGCGATAGGGAGACGACGCCGCGTTGCGACCCGGCTCGTAGCGCTCCGCCAGGCCGTCCCGCAGGAGGACGAGCCCGCACGCCTCGTTCGGCGCCTCACGTTCGGCGTGCGCGACGAGTGCCGCGCGCACGTCGTCCGGGATCACCACCAGACGGTTCGCTCCATTGCCTGTTCCACGTTCTCCGCGTCCCAAAAATCCGCCGAGAGATATTTCCAGCCGGCGTCCGCGAAGATCGCGACGACGACGCCTTCGTCGAGCTCCGCCGCCAGGCTGCGCGCGACATGGCCGACCGCTCCCGCGGACACGCCCGCGAAGATCCCTTCCTCGTCGAGCAGCCGGCGCACCTCGCGCACTGACTCCTCGTTCGAGACGAGGACCTTGCGGTCGAGCTTCGACACGTCGAGGATCGGCGGCACGTAACCGTCGTCGAGCGAGCGCAACCCCATCACCGGATCGCCGGGCAGTGGCTCCGCCGCGGCGACGACGACGTCGGGGAACGACTCCCGCAGGCGCTCGCCCGTCCCCATCAGCGTTCCCCCGGTTCCGAGCCCTGCAACGAGCACGTCGACACGGTCGAGCGCCTCTGCGATCTCGGTACCCGTGCCCTCGTAGTGCGCCCGTGGATTCGCCTCGTTCGCGTACTGGAAGGGCATGAAGTAACGGGGCGCGCGTTCCGCCAGCTCCAGCGCGAGGCGCACCGCGCCGTTCGAGCCCTCCTCGCCCGGGGAGAAGACGATGTTCGCGCCAAACAGCCGTAGTAATCGCTTGCGTTCCTCCGTTGCGTTCTCGGGCATCACGCAAGTGAGCGGGTATCCCTTCAGCTTGGCAACGAGCGCAAGCGAGATGCCGGTGTTGCCGCTCGTCGGCTCGAGCAGCTCGCGTCCGGGTTCCAACTCGCCCGAGGCTTCGGCCGCCTCGATCATTGCCTTGGCGATGCGGTCCTTGATCGAGCCGGTCGGGTTCTGGCCCTCGAGCTTCGCGTAGACCTGGACGTCGCCGACGGACCGGAGCTCGACGAGCGGGGTGTTGCCGACGAGCTCGAGGAGATTGCGCGCGACGCGCGCGTTAGCCACCGGCCATCGCCGGCAGCAGGATCACCGTCGAGCCGGGGGCCACTTCCGTGTCGAGGCCGTCGAGCGTGCGCATGTCCTCGCCCTCGACGTAGACGTTGACGAACGGTGCGATGTCACCGTCCTCGACGAGCTGCGTGCGCAGCCCCGGAAACTGTCCCATCAGGTCCTCGAGGAGCTCGCGCACTGTGTCGCCCTCGGCGGCGAGCTCGCGCTGGCCGCCCGCCTGCTCCCGCAGCGTCGGTGGGATCCGCACCTTAGTCATGCCGGCTCCCTCGTCCCGGCGCAGAACTCGACGTAATCGACGTACTCCGTGATCGTCGGATGCTCGCCGCAGACCGGGCAGTCCGGGTCGCGCCGCAGCTTCA
>DAINSN010000264.1:0-2648 GCA_036741295.1 Gaiellaceae bacterium | reverse complement strand
GCCGTCGAGAAGGTCTTTAAGACTTTCAGGAGGGTTTGAAAGAACTCCCTTGAGGACCACTTTGTTGTCGTTTCGACAACGTGCTATGACCGACGGTCGTTCAGGCGAGAGCACTGTCGCTCAGCTCGTGATCCTGTCTCCAGAGCCCGCAAACGACTGGACGGACGCGCCCGCCAGGCGGATGATCACGCCACGTGCGAAGGGATCTTCCGTCGGGCACGGTCACCTTCCTCTTCACCGACGTCGAGGGGTCGACGAAGCTGCTGCACTCAGTCGGTGCCGAGGCGTACGCGGACGCGCTCGCCGAACATCGCCGTGTCATTCGCGAGGCGTGCACCGCAGAAGGTGGGGTCGAGGTCGACACGCAGGGGGACGCCTTCTTCTTCGCCTTCCCCACGGCTCCCGGCGCGGTCGCAGCGGCTTCTGCCTTCACCGAGAGCCTCGCCTTGGGCCCGATCGCCGTGCGGGTCGGCATCCATACCGGCACGCCGCTCCTCGCCGACGAGGGCTATGTCGGCACCGACGTACACCGCGCGGCCCGCATCGGCGCCTCCGGCCACGGCGGGCAGGTGCTCGTGTCGGCCTCGACCACTATCCTCGCCGGCGCAGACGGCCTGCGCGACCTCGGCGAGCACCGGCTCAAGGACCTGTCCGCTCCCGAGCGCGTGTACCAGCTCGGCGACGGCGAGTTTCCACCGCTCAAGACCCTCTACCGTACGAACCTGCCCGTCCCAGCGACGCCCTTCCTCGGCAGGGAGCGCGAGCTTGCGGAGGTCGTCGAGCTCATCGCCGGAGACGACGCACGCCTCGTCACCCTCACCGGGCCCGGCGGGACCGGGAAGACGCGGCTGGCGCTGCAGGCGGCCGGGATGGCCTCCGACCGCTATCCCGACGGTGTCTGGTGGATCCCCCTCGCACCGCTTCGCGATCCTGCGCTCGTGCTTGCCACAGCCGCTCAGATGCTCGGCTCCAACAACGGCCTCGCCGAGCACATCGCCGACAAGTCGATGCTCTGCCTGTTCGACAACTTTGAGCAGGTCGTGGAGGCGGCACCCGAACTCGCGGCCCTCGTCAGAGCGTGCCGGAATCTGGGCATCCTCGTCACGAGCAGGGAGCGCCTCCGCGTCGGCGGGGAGCAGACCTATGCCGTGCCTCAGCTCGCCGATGCAGACGGCGAGGCGCTCTTCCTAACGCGCGCCCGCGCCGTCGATCCCTCGTTCGTCCCAAGCGACGCGGTGCAAGAGCTCTGCCTCCGCCTCGATGAGCTCCCGCTCGCAATCGAGCTCGCCGCTGCCCGCACCGCCCTCTTCAGCCCGGAGCAGCTCCTCGAGCGCCTCTCGGCGCGCCTCGACCTGCTCACGGGAGAGCGCGACGCTGATCCCCGCCAGCGGACGCTGCGCGCGACGATCGGGTGGTCGTACGACCTCCTCTCCGAGGACGAGAAGCTCCTTGTCTCGCGCCTCGCCGTCTTCACCGGCGGCTGCAACTACGAGGCGGCGGAGGAGATCGCCGGCGCCGATCCCGACACCCTCCAGTCGCTCCTCGACAAGAGCCTCCTACGCAAGCGCGACTCACCGGTCGGTCCCCGCTACTGGATGCTCGAGACGATCCGCGAGTACGCGGCCGAGCGGCTGGAGACCTCTGGCGAGGATGAGGAGCTACGGCGCAGGCATGCGGAGCTCTTCCTCGATCTGGCCGAGGAAGGGACGTTCGTCGTGATGGATGCCACCTGGGTCGATCGAGTGGATTCCGAGCTAGACAACGTTCGGGGCGCCCTCGACTTCGCCGCCGCGACAAGACAGTCCCAGCGTGTCCTTCGCGCGACAGCGTCCCTCGGCGACTTCTGGTTCACCCGTGGGTACATCGCCGAGGGGCGAACACGTCTAGAGAACGCGCTGGCGGCGGACCCGGAGCCTACTTCGGCACGCTGCATCGCCCTGATCGCGGCATCCAGGGCAGCCGCAATTGCGGGCGCCAATGCGCCGGCTCGCCAGCACATGGACGAGGGGCTGTCACTCGCTGACGTACTCGGGGACCCATATCTGAGCGCGCTCGCGAGGTTGCAGGAAGCGTGGCTGCTCACAGAGGACGAGAGATGGTCGGAGGCACTCGCGATCCTCGATGATGTCATCCCCGTCCTCCGTGACCTCGGCGCCTGGGATGTCGCGATCGCTGCCAACCGGACGCGCGCGTGGACCTACGAAGAGCTCGGGGACATGGACCGCTTCTGGCTGCTGACCGAGGAGAACCTGGAGCACTCCCGCGCGCACGGCCACCGCCGGATCGAGGCACGCTCGCTGGGGGCGCTGGCCGAGAGGGCCGCAAACGAAGGTCGGTTCGATGATGCGCGCGAGCTCCTCGTGCAGTCGTTCCGCATCGACCGGGAGCTCGGGAATGTCCCCTTCGTGAGCCTCGACCTCGTCCGGTTCGCGGTCATCCACACTCGAGACGGGAGACCAGAGGTCGCCGCTCGGCTCATCGCCCGCGCCGTCGCCGCGTTTGACGAGATCGGCTTCTCCCTCGAGTCGTGGATGACGCACGAGGTGGACGACGCGACCACGGCCGTACGGGCGCAGCTCGACGACGCCTCCTTCGAAGCGGCCTGGGAGGAGGGCGTGAAGATGAGCCTCGACGAGGCGATCGCGCTC
>DAINSN010000263.1:0-2693 GCA_036741295.1 Gaiellaceae bacterium | reverse complement strand
TCGTCGCCGTCGAGCAGCCGGTAGTGGAGTTCCGGCCGGTGGAAGAGCTCGTCGGAGATCTCGGGGTGCGCGAGAGCCTCTTGGTAGTGCTCGCGCTGGACGATGATTTCGGCGTGGGGGAAGAGGAAGTTGCCGCCACAGTGATCGGGGTGCAGGTGGGTGTTGACGACGTGGGTGATGTCGGCGATCTCGAGACCGACCTCGGCGAGTCGACGCTCGAGCCGGTCCTCGGGTTGCATCCGCGCCAGCACAGTGTCGGCGTTCTCGAGGCCGAAGCTGTGAGAGGGATCGTCGATGTGTGCGGGATGCATGCCGGTATCGACGAGGACGTTTTCGTCGTTGTCGGTGCGGATGAGATAGACGGGCACCGGGATCTCGATCAGCACGCCCTCGTCGATCCCGGGCGTGAAGACGGCTCCCTTGTCGATCCGCAGCGTGCCGGCCGGGATCACGTACAGCCGCATCAGACCCACCTGGCCTTCATCAGAAGGTCTCGAAGTACTCGGCCATCTCCCACGCGCTCGGGTCTTCGGCCTGCGCGTGGATTTCGATTTCGGAGCGCTTCATCATCACCAGGTAGTCGATGAGCGCGTCACCGAACGCTGCTCGGTAGACGCCGCTCGCCGCGAGGGCCTCGACCGCCTCGCCGAGCGACTGCGGCAGCAGCGTTCCCTCGGCGGCGTAGGGGTCGCCCGTGACGATCGGCGGCGGCTCGGCGCCGCGCACAATCCCGTCGAGGCCCGCGGCGATGTTCGCGGCGAGCCAGAGGTACGGGTTCGCGGCAGGTTCGCCAAGGCGGTTCTCGACGTGCGTGCCGGGATCGCCCGGCCCGCCCTGGACGCGGATCAGCGCGCCCCGGTTGTCGGCCGCCCAGGCGACCCGGTCGGGCGCAAACGAGTAGGGGCGAAACCGCGCGTACGCGTTCACGGTCGGGTCGCCGAACACCGCCATCGCCGGGGCCGACTCGAGCAGGCCGGCGACGAACTGGCGCCCGAGCGCAGTCAGGAGGTCGGTGTCGGAGACGAACGCGTTCGCGCCGGTCGCGCCATCGACGAGCGACTGGTGCAGGTGCCAGCCGCAAGGGAAGAAGTTCGGGAGCGCCGGCCAGCACATGAACGACGCCAGGAGCCCACGCCGCTGGCAGATCGCCTTCACCGCGCTGCGGAAGAGGACCATCGCGTCCGCCGCGGCGAGGCCCTCCATCGGCCCGTACGTGAACTCGATCTGGCCGGGACCCCACTCGTCCTCGATCGAGCGCGGCGGCAAACCGACGTCCCAGAGCCCGTCGCGGATCGCCTCGAGCGTGTCGCCGATGCCGTCGAGCCGCGCGTCGGAGAGGAACTGGTAGCCACGCTGGAAGACCTCGACCTCGGGCGCCGGACCGGGCTGGCCCTCGCCTGTCTCGTCGAGCCGGATCCCGGAACGCGCGAGGCGCGTGATGTAGAGCTCGACCTCGAGACCTGCCACATACCCGTAGCCCAGCTCGCGGAGGCGCGCAAGCTGGGCGCGCAGCTGCGCGCGACCGTCGAGCGGCAGCGGCCGCCCGCTCCCGAAGGAGACGTCGCAGATCATCCAGCCCGTCCGGTCGGCCCACGGCAGCACCCGGAACGTGGTCGGATCGGGCACGATCACGACGTCCGGGTAGCCCGTGAACTCGTCGATCCCGAACCCGCCGCCCTGCGTGAACAGTGGTGGGAACACGCGGTTGCCGGTATCGAGGCTGAAGATCGCGCCGGAGAAGTCGGCGCCGCTTCGCATCGCCGCGATCGCACCCTCGCCCGAGAGATGCTTGCTCCGCGGGACGCCGTGCTGGTCGACGAGGACCAGGCGCACCGTCCGCAGCCCGAGCTCCTCGATGCGCGCGACGACCTCGACCGCTGCCTGCGCCTGCTCATCCGAGTACAGCCCGTGCCGCTCGACGAACCCCGCCGATCCCAGACCCAGACCCTCGCTCACGTCACCAACTCCCTGTCGATGCCGTGGCGATCCTACGCAACGCCGGCTCGAACCAAGCGGCGAGAGAACACACGATCGATCTGACGCGACGCCTCGTCCTCATCACAAGTGCGCCGAGCAGTGCCAAGCGGTCACCCAGCCTGTCTGTTCGTCATTTCGCAGTTGATTCCGCCGAACCCTCCTAGCAGTGCTTTGTCAGTTCGCTACCGGAGACGAGCCCACTTCAACCACCCCGCGTGTCGACCACCTGACCAGCTCGCAGCGAACTGCCGGATCCAGATCCGCCCGTAAGTCACGCGATCGCGCCAGCGACCAGTTGCGGAACTGCGCGCCCAGATCTCAGCGAACCCCTCCTTGACGCCGAAGCCGGCAAGGGCTCTAGTAGACGGGACAGACGAGAGACGGTCTCGTTGGCGGCGGTCACGCGCTTAGTGAAAGGGAGTCAGCATGTCGCACATGGGAAAATCGCACCTCGTCATCATGTTCACGGTGGGGCCTGATGACGTGGCCGAAGGAGATCGCATCTTCGCGAGCCACGGCGAGTGGATGAAGGGGCATCCCCGCGAGGGCGATGTGGCGCTGCTGGACTACACCGTCTCCAAGGGCCCGGAACTGTCGAACCCGATGGACCCGAGCTCGGAGCCGACCGGCAAGACGATCTTCGTGCTCGATGAGTACTACGAGTCACCGGCCGGCATCGCCAGGCACTGGCAGGACGGGATGGACAACTGGCCGGA
>DAINSN010000262.1:0-2725 GCA_036741295.1 Gaiellaceae bacterium | reverse complement strand
ACATTGAGCTCTTGGTAGATGTGGACTCGACTCGAAGTCGGTCAACGCCGCAGGACACCTGGTGAACCTCTCCTCCTAGACCGCGCCGCTTTGCCTCTCTGCGGTCCTTTCCCGCTCATCGTCTTCGGGACCGGCGAAAGCTGTATCCCCCACACGGGTGAATCGCAGGGGTAGTCTCCGGGTCTGTGCGAGAGAGCTCCAGACGACTGCGCATCGTCACGGTTGCCATAGCGATCGTTTCACTCGTGCTCGCAGGGACTCTCGCCGCAGCCACGCCGCGGCTCAGTGTCCATCCAGTAAGCATCGCGCGCGGTGGAACGGTGACCGTCAGCGGTAGGGGCTGCAGAGCCGGCGACGTCGTCTATCTGATTTCTCCGCCGTTCGTCGGGCATGCCTTCGTCGCCCATTCCGTTGCGACGCGAGCCCGCTCGAACGGTGCCTTCTCACGAAGCGTCCACATACGAACGTCCATCCGTGCCGGGCGCTACCTGATCACCGCCCGATGCGGCGGTGGCAACCTCGGGGTCTCCGCGCGCCTCCGCGTGTACTGATTCGCAACCAGTCTGTACGAAGGCGTCCTTACATGTTGCGCGCTAGATCTTTTCCGCCGTGAGAAACGCTGGCTCTTAACCCGGACGGCGTAACCGCCAGCCGAGATAGACCGCGCTCGGCAGTCCGGCCAGGAACAAAAGCACGATGCCGAAGACTTCGAGGACGCCGACTCCGCTGTCGCCTGACGACGAGCTCGTGTCGGGACCGCTGCTAGTGCCGACAAAGATGAAGAGGAAAGGCAGGATCGCCGGCAACAGCGCTAACAGCAGCCCGATGATCTTGTCCCGCCTCGACCAGGCCTGGGACACGAGAACGAGCACGACCCCGACCATCCAGCCGACGAAGGGGACGACCAGCGCGATCAACGCGGCCGTCTCGAGTCTGCCCGGATCTCTGGAGGCCTCGATCGGCGCCGGCTCCGTCGCGTCGACGATCTCCTCCGGCGGGCCGAGCCGCTCCAGGATGTTCCGCACCGCGACTTCATTGGCCGCGTCCTCCTCACGCAGCGCCGCTTCGATGTGCTCGCGGATCTCCGCGACGAGCTCCGCGCGCCGCGAGCGCTGCAGGTGAGCAGCCGCCGCCTCGAGCCGGTGCAGGTAATCGTCGATGAGACGGTCGGTGTCCATCGTGATCATTTCCTTCCCTTCCTCGTCAGGATCGTGTCAACGGAGTCGCGGAACCGACTCCACTCCTCGATGAAGTCGGCCAGAGCCGCCCGTCCTGCGTCGGTCAGCCGGTAGTAGCGCCGAGGTGGACCGGACTCGGACTCCTGCCAGAAGGTGGTGACGAGCTCGTCCTTGCGCAGACGCGTGAGGAGGGGATAGATCGTCCCCTCACTCGTGACCAGCCCGTCGACGTTCGACAGCTCGCGCACGAGCTCGAAGCCGTACCGCTCGCCGTCTCGCAGCAGCGCGAGAACGCAGTACTCCACAGTCCCCCGGCGTAACTGGGACACGACGTTCCGTGTCTGCACAGGTTCCATGCACCGCATGGTAGTACACCACAAGATGTAAGTTGCTTCTTACGTAAGAATATGCTTACATAGTTCCCATGGAGGCCGCACTCAAAGCAATCGCCGCGCCCCGGCGGCGGCAGATCCTCACGCTCGTCCGTGACGACGAGCTCAGCGCCGGGGAGATCGCGTCTCACTTCGACGTCACGCGGCCTGCGGTCTCCCAGCACCTGAACGTCCTGAAGGAGGCGGGGCTCGTGAGCGAGCGACGCAACGGCACGAGGCGCCTGTACCGAGCACGTCCCGAAGGGCTCGCCGAGCTCAAGGACTTCCTCGAGGAGTTCTGGGACGTCCGGCTCGAGACACTCAAACGCGAAGCGGAAAAGGAGGAGCGAAAGAAGCATGGACGCAACAACTGAGACGACTTCAATCGAGCGCACGATCTCGATCGCAGCAAGCCCGGAGACGGTCTGGGAGTTCTTCGTCGACCCGGAGAAGCTCACGCGCTGGAAAGGGATGAAGGCCGACCTCGACCCGCGCCCAGGCGGTGTCTATCTCTGCGAGGTGATCCCCGGACACACGGCCCGCGGGGAGTACGTCGAGCTCGACCCGCCCCGCCGGCTCGTCTTCACCTGGGGCTGGGACAACCAAGAAGGCGTGCCGCCCGGCTCGTCCACGATCGAAGTCGAGCTGACGCCGGAAGGCGACGGCACGAGCCTGCGCTTCGTGCACCGCGACCTCCCGACCACTGAGTCGGTCGAGTCGCACGCGCACGGCTGGGATCACTACCTCCCGCGGCTCGAGATCGTTGCCGCCGGCGGCGACCCGGGCGAAGACCCGTGGCTGACCCAGGACATGCAAGCCAGTTAGCTGAGAGAGGAGAAACGCAATGGCACATTCCGTCATGCACTTCGAGGTCGTGGGCAAAGACCTCGACAAGCTCCAGAAGTTCTACGGCGAGCTCTTCGGTTGGAAGACGAAGAAGATTCCCGGAGACATTCCGTACGCGATGGTCGAGAAGGAGGACGGCGGCATCGGCGGCGGCATCGGTCAGACGGCGGACGGGAACGGTCACGTCACGTTCTACGTCGGCACCGACGATCCGCAGGCAACGCTCGACAAGGCCGAGCAACTCGGCGGCAAGACGATCCTGCCGGTGACCGAGCTGCCGGAGGTGACGATCGCGCTCTTCGCCGACCCGGAAGGGCACGTGGTCGGGCT
>DAINSN010000261.1:0-2742 GCA_036741295.1 Gaiellaceae bacterium | reverse complement strand
CTCGACATCGAGACGATCGTCGGGGATCACGGCGGGTACCTCGTCGTCCGGAAGGCCGCCGGTCGCGCAGCCGAGCTTGCGCGCGAGAGCGATCCGCGCGCAGCGAAGTGACCGAGGCCCAGGCGGCGGTTGACGCCGAAGCGCTTGCCGCCGAGAACGCTGCGCTCAAGGAGCACGTGTGGCGGCTCGAGGCAGCACTCCGCAGATTGCCGTTCGGGGTGGTCGTCGCAGAGGCGCCGTCGGGCCGGGTGCTCGTCACGAGCGCGCGCGCGGACGACCTGGTCCATCGCGCCGACCAACGTCCCCTGTCTCTGGCGGACTACGACAGCCACGAGGCCTTCCGACCGGACGGCAGCCGGCTGGAGAGGGGAGAGTGGCCGCTCGTCCGGTCGCTGACCACCGGTGAGGTGGTGGTCGGCGAGGTGATCGAGGCCATGCTCGACGACGGGACTCACGCGGTCTACGAGGTCGCCTCCACGCCGATCAGAAACGAGGCGGACGAGATCGTCGGCGCCGTGGCGACCTTCGAGGACGCGACCGACCGCGAGCGGCGCGGCCGAGCCGAGCGTGAATTCGTGACGAACGCCGCGCATGAGCTGCGCACGCCGCTGACTGTGATCGCCAGCGCGGTCGAGGTCCTTCAGGCCGGCGCCAAGGACGATCCCGAGGCGCGCGATCGCTTTCTCGAGCACATCGACCGTGCGACCGACCGCCTCGGACGGCTGGGCCGGGCGCTCTTGACGCTCGCCCGGACGCAGACAGGCCAGGAGCCCGCGAGGCTCGACGTCGTCGCGGTGCACCCTCTGCTGGAATCGATCGCCGACGAGATCAGGCCGCGGAAGGGCGTCACGGTGGACGTGAGCTGCGGATCCGACGTCGCCGCCCTCGCGAATCGGGACCTGCTCGAGCAGGCCTTGTCGAACGTCGCCCGGAACGCCGCGAACCACACGGTGAGCGGCTCGATCAGCCTGGCCGCCCGCCCCCACGACGGCACGGTCGCGATCGACGTGACGGACACGGGGCCCGGCGTGTCCTCGGAGGATCGCGAGCGGATCACCGAGCGCTTCTACCGGGCGCCCGGGAGCCAGATCGAGGGCTTCGGGCTCGGACTGAGCATCGCAGCCGAATCGGTGCGCGCGACCGGCGGACAGCTCGAGCTCGAGGCCGTCGAGCCGCATGGCACCCGCGTTCGGGTCCTGCTGCCGCTGGCGCGGCTGGTCAGCGCATGACGGAGCGCATCCTGGTCGTCGACGACGAGGCGGCGATTCGCGAGACGGTCGGCTATGCCCTTCGAGGCGAGGGCTACGACGTCTCCGACGCGGCCGACGGGGAGGAGGCGCTCGAGGCCGCCCGCAGCAACGGGTTCGACGTCCTCATCCTCGACCTGATGCTGCCGAAGCTCTCGGGCGTCGAGGTCTGCCGGCGGCTCCGCGCGGAAAGCGACGTGCCGATCCTCCTCCTCACCGCGAAAGACGCGGAGGTCGACCGCGTGCTCGGCCTGGAGGCCGGCGCGGACGACTACGTGACGAAGCCGTTCTCGATGGCCGAGCTCGTCAGCAGGGTGCGCGCGATCTTGCGGCGCCGCGAGCTCGACCGCAGCTCGTCGGGCGCCCTCGTGTACCGCGTTGGAGGACTGACGCTCGACCTCGTCCGCTACGGCGCCCAGGTCGGCGGTCGAGCCGTCAACCTCACCCGGTCGGAGTTCAAGCTGCTTGCCCTGCTCGCCGGCGAGCCGGAGCGAGTCTTCTCGCGGCGGGAGATCATGCAGCACCTCTGGGAGAGCTCCTACGTCGGCGATCAGCGCGCCTGCGACATCCACGTGTCGAACATCCGGAGAAAGATCGAGCGCGACCCTGCCCGCCCGGAGCGGCTGCTGACGGTGCGCGGCGTCGGTTACCGGCTCGTCGCCGTGTAAGCAAACCCACACAGAGCACGGACTAAGGGCTCACAAGCACCGGATTAGCCTCCCGGCCTGTGGAAAGCCTCGAGTACGTGAACCTGCGCCTGACCGTCGCCGAGCTCGATCCGGGGATCCTCGTGGTCACCGCCCACGGCGAGCTCGACGTTTGGTCCGCGACCATGCTCGACCAGGAGCTCGATCGGACACGGGAGCGCGTCGGCTCAGGGTCGCTGATCGTCGATCTGACGTCCGTGCCGCTGATCGACTCGGTGGTGCTCGGCGTACTGGTCCGTCACGCGAAGCAGTTGCTCGCCGTGGGACGCGAGCTCGTACTCGTGACCGACGATCCGCGCACGGTCCGGGTGATCGACATCACCGGCCTCGGCCACCTCTTCCGCATGACGCGGTCGCTGGCGGATGCACTCGAGTCCGGGCGGTCGGCGTGAGCGCCGGCGTGGCACATGCCGGTGGCCAGCCGCTGGACGTGATCACGAA
The DNA here is from genome assembly GCA_036741295.1 of Gaiellaceae bacterium. Classification (GTDB taxonomy): domain Bacteria; phylum Actinomycetota; class Thermoleophilia; order Gaiellales; family Gaiellaceae; genus 3-1-20CM-4-69-9. The sequence continues at coordinate 347 of DAINSN010000261.1, read as the reverse complement.
CCTCCTCGGAATGGTCGAGTCTCTGCGGAGCGAGAACGAGCAGCTTCAGGGCGCGCTGACCTCGCGGGTCGCGATCGAGCAGGCCAAGGGCATCCTCGCCGAGCGGCTCGACATCGGCCCTGAGGACGCGTTCATCCTGCTCAGGCGCGCCGCACGCTCGAGCCGCATGAAGCTGCGCGACCTCGCCGGGGAGGTCGTCGCCTCGCGCGAGACCCCTCCCGAGATTCGGCTGGTGCTCGAGCGCTGGGAACAGCGGCTCGACCCCACCGCTCTTCGCTAGCTTTCCGCGCGCCGCGAGGCAGAGTGTGACGTGACGTGGCTCGGCGCCGTATATGGGACGTGCACGC
>DAINSN010000260.1:0-2744 GCA_036741295.1 Gaiellaceae bacterium | reverse complement strand
AGGGTGGACTCTGGCGCCGCGTGATCGCGGGCCAGAAGCCGACATGTATTGCTGGCAGGGGCACTAGGCGATCGTCTCGAGCACGATCGGCCGTGCGGGCGGAGCTTCGTCGCCGAGCTCGTACGCGGCGAGCACCTCGGCCTCGGCCTGCTGCGCTGACGCGTCGTCGCGTGCGTGCACTTCGGCCAGAACGTCGCCCGCTGCGACCGCATCGCCGCGCTTCTCGAGACAGCGGATGCCGACGGCGTGGTCGATGGTGTCGTCCTTCGTCTGGCGTCCCGCGCCCAGGCGGAGGGCGGCCATGCCGACGTCGATCGCGCCGATCGCGCGCACGTACCCACTCGCCGGCGCGAGCACCTCGCGGACGAGGGGCGCCGTGGGCAGCGCGGCTTCAGCCGGGTCTCCGCCCTGCGCGGCGATCCAGCGCTCGTACATCGCGAGTGCCGTGCCGTCCTGGACCGCGACCGCCGCGCGGGCACGTCCTTCTTCCTCGTCGATGCCAAGATCGGAGAGCGCGAGCAGATGGGCGCTGGCGCCGAGCACGAGCTCGGTGAAGTCAGGCGGCCCGTCGCCCCGCAGCGTTGCGATCGTCTCGCGGATCTCGAGCGCGTTGCCGACCGCGTGCCCGAGTGGCTGGTCCATGTCCGTGAGCACGCACACGACCTCGCGGCCCGCATGTCGGCCGAGCTCGAGCATCATCTGTGCGAGCTCGCGCGCGTCTTCGATCGTCTTCATGAACGCGCCGTCGCCCACCTTGACGTCGAGGACGATTGCGTCGGCGCCGGCCGCGATCTTCTTCGACATGATGCTGGCCGCGATCAGCGAGACGTTGTCGACCGTCGCGGTCACGTCGCGCAGGCCGTAGAGCAGCTTGTCCGCAGGGACGAGGTTCGCGCTCTGGCCGATGATGGCGAGGCCCACCTCTCGCACCTGCTGCAGGAACTCGTCCGTCGTCAGCTCGACGCGAAACCCCGGAATGGATTCGAGCTTGTCGAGCGTCCCGCCCGTATGGCCGAGCCCGCGGCCGCTCATCTTGCCGAAGGGCACGCCGCAGGCCGCAACGATCGGCCCAACCGCGAGCGAGGTCTTGTCCCCTACCCCGCCGGTCGAATGCTTGTCGACAACCTTCCGGCCGAGCGCAGGCCCGAGCTCGATCGTCTCCCCGCTGCGGATCATCGCGTCCGTCAGGGCGAAAGTCTCCTGTCCGTTCAGACCCCGGAAGTACACGGCCATGCAGAACGCGGCCATCTGGTAGTCCGGGACCTCGCCGCGCGCATACGCGAGCACGAGCTCTGACAGCTCGTCGCTCGACAGTCGCTCGCCGTCGCGCTTGCGGCGGATCAGCTCGGCGGCGTGGATCACGCGGGAACGGTCAGTGCTCGACGATCGGCTGGCCGGGAATGCCGCGCGAGGAAGACTTTCCGCCGAGCCAGGCGTTGACGGTCGCGCCGACGTCCGCGAACTCCCCCTCGTGGATGCGCCCCGCAGCGTTTTTGCCCTCGACGTAGGCGAGCAGCATCGCGTGCTCGCGCGAGTGGTCCGTTGACGGCGTCGTCGGGTCGCAACCGTGGTCCGAGGTGAGGATCAGCAGGTCCTGCGGGCGTAGCGCGTCGAGCAGGTCGGGCAGCCGGCGGTCGAAGTCCTGCAGGCAGCGGTGGAAGTTTTCCGGATCGTTGCGGTGTCCCCAGAGCATGTCCGTCTCGACGAGGTTCGTGAAGATCAGTCCGTCGTCGACCTCACGCAGGAGCTTCTCGGTCTGGGTGATGCCCTCGACGTTCGACTTCGTCGGATGTGATTCGTCGATGTCCTGCCCAGCGAAGATGTCGCCGATCTTGCCGACGCCGTGCACCTTCATCCCGCTTTCGCGCACGAGCGTCAGGTAGTTCGGCTGCCTTGGCAAGAGCGAGAAGTCGTGACGATTCGGCGTGCGTTCATAGTTGCCGGGCTCGCCGACGAAGGGCCTCGCGATCACGCGGCCGACCGCGTGCTTGCCGGTGAGGATCTCTCGCGCGCTACGGCAAGCGTCGTACAGCTCTTCCAGCGGAATCGTCTCTTCGTGCGCTGCGATCTGAAAGACCGAGTCGGCCGACGTGTAGACGATCCACTTGCCGGTTCGCTGGTGCTCCTCGCCGAGCTCCTGGATGATCTCCGTCCCTGACGCGGGCTTGTTTCCGAGCACACCGCGCCCGGTCTTGTGCATGAACGGATCGATCACGTCGTGCGGGAAGCCGTGCGGGTATGTCGGCATCGGCGTCGGCGTGACGACCCCCATCAACTCCCAGTGTCCGGTGGTCGTGTCCTTGCCCTTGGAGCGTTCGATCAGCCGGCCGGCCACTGCGGGCGCGCCCGCCTGCGGCGGGCAACCTTCCAGCGGCTCGACGTTGCCGAGGCCGAGTGCCTCCAGGTTCGGCAGATCCAGTCCTCGCACGGCGCGGGCAACGTTCCCCAGAGTGTCCGAGCCCTCGTCGCCGTAATCGGCGGCATCCGGAAGCTCGCCGGCACCCACGGCATCGAGCACGATGACACACGCCCTCGGCATGCGGCTATTCTAGGTCGGCCATGATGGACGCCCTCGGATTACTCGGGATGGTCGTTTTCTGCGCGGGCGTGATCTCGCTGGCGGCCGGAGTGACGGGCCTCGTGGTGAGGCTCTCGCCCTCGAAGAAGCCGAAGCCGAGCTAGCGCCCCTGCCAGTAATGCTGTCGAGTTTCTGGGTCGCGAGCACCAAGCCAGAGGCCGCACTC
>DAINSN010000259.1:0-2746 GCA_036741295.1 Gaiellaceae bacterium | reverse complement strand
CAGACCCCAAGACGTGTCAGCCGCGACCAGGGGCCGTCATGGACCTGGCCGGTTCGGACGCGTTCCTAGGCGGCTCGGCCTTTTGAGGCGTCGGTGAGGCCCCGGAAGCTCGCCGCGACTCGCGCGACCGCTTGCTCGTAGCGCTTCTTCGAAAGGTTCACGCCGTAGCCGTTCTTGCGGTGGGACTCGACGACACGGTCGATGAACTCTCGCGCCTGCACGTCCGCATCCAGCGTCTTCGCCACGGCGCTCAGTTTAAGTCACTCCAGAGGCGGTCGACGATCAACTCTGCGAACCATATGTACCAGTAGTTCTGCGAGAGCTTGCGCTCGGCGAGATACGTCCGCAGGCGATCCGAGACCTCGAGGGCCGGCGTCAGCGTCGGGACGACGTCGTCGGGCCTCACCTCGTTTCCGGACCCACGGACGAACTTGCTCGTGTAGGCGTAGGCATCCTTTGCCATCGCCGTCCACAGCTTCCGGTCCACCTCGAAGAGGTCGGTGAGCCCGGCGTCGCCGAGCCGCTTCAGCTTGTTCAGGCTCAGCGCCACAGGACTGCGCGCGCCGTCGTAACGGCGGCCGAAGCGGTTGCCGCGAGCTCGATCGCGAACATCACAGCGGCCAGGTCACGCAGCGCTCGGTGCGGCGAGAGCAGCCACGCGAACGAGACGGCAACGGTGACCAGGCCGAGGAGGAAAGCGCCGAGAATCCAGCTCCCGGCGCGGCGGAAGCCTGCCGTCGCCGCCGCAGGCGCATCGCCCGCGAACGACTGGAACGCCGAGATCGACACGCCCAGGAACACCAGCAGCAAACCGGCCAAGCCGGCTGCGGCCCCGAAAATCGCAGGAACAACCTCCACTTCTTCAAAGTAGCCAAGGGGCCGGAAGGCGGTTACAGTCGCCACATGCGTCTTGGCAAGGACGGAAAGGTCGAGCTGATCAAGAAAGTGCCGCTCTTCTCGAAGCTCTCGAAGAAGGAGCTCGAGGAGGTCGCGCACATCGCGGACGAGCTCGACCTGCCCAAGGGGAAGGTCATGGCCGAGGAAGGCGACCGCGGCCGTGAGTTCTTCGTCCTGCTCGAGGGCGAGGCTGACGTGACGAAGGGCGACAAGAGCATCAACACGATGCACGAGGGCGATTTCTTCGGCGAGATCGCGCTCGTCACTGAGATGCCGCGCACGGCGAGCGTCACGGCGACCACCGACGTCCGCGTGCTCGTGATCACCGAACGGGACTTCCGCGCGCTGCTGAAGCACTCGCCGGACGTCGGCCGCGGAGTCGCGGAGGCGCTGGCCGAGCGCGTCGCCCCAGAACTACCGGTCTAGTCGGCCGGAAGCAGACGGGCCTGCGTGGCCTTGAAGCTTGCGACCACGGCTTCGCCGGGACGGAGCGCGAGCCGCTCCGCGGAGGCCGCGGTGATCTCCGCCGTGAGGAACGGCAGCCGAACTCGGACGCGATTTCCCACCTGGACGAGGGAAACGATCTCGCCCCGGAGGTGGTTGAGGGCCGAATCGTCGGCGGCCTGTCGCGCCAATGAGACGTCCCACGGATAGATGACGAGCGCCGCGCGGCCCCGGGCTTGGTCCGTGGAATAGACGACACGCTCCGCGTCGATGTAGAACCGCGTCAGACCGTCCGGGCCGCTCTCGGCGATTCCGTCGAGTACGTTGGCGCCGGCGAACTCGGCCACGAACGGATCCGCGGGCGAGCCCAGGAGCTCCGCGGGCGGGCCGAGCTGCCGCAGGCGGCCGTCAACGAGGACTCCGACCCGGTCGGCCAGCGCAGCCGCATCCTCGAAGTCGTGCGTGACGAGGAGCGCCGGCAGCGCGCGCTCGCGCAGCAGATCGTGCAGCTCCGCCCGCACCTTCCCGCGCGTGTGCGGATCGAGCGCAGCCATAGGCTCGTCCAGAAGGAGCACTCGCGGTTCCCGAGCGAGCGAGCGCGCGAGCGCGACGCGCTGGCGCTCACCACCGGACAGCTCGGACGGCTTCGCGCGGGCGAGGTGCTCGATTCGCAGCCGCCGGAGCAATCCGTCCGCGCGACCTCCGCCGAACGTGACGTTCTGCTCGACGCTCAGATGCGGGAAGAGGGCGTACTCCTGGAACACAAAACCGACCGAGCGCTCCTCGGGTCGGCGATCGATGCGACGTTCGGCGTCGAACCAGACGTCGTCTCCGCACGCGATCATGCCTCGCTCCGGCCGCGCGAGCCCCGCAATCGAGCGCAAGACGGACGTCTTGCCGGCCCCGGACGGGCCGACGAGCGCGACCGTCTCGCGGCCGACTTCGAGCGCTAGCTCGAGGTCGAAGTTGCGAAGCGGGAGCGAAAGATCGAGGCGAAGCGAAGCCATCCGTAGAGCCTGAGTGTGACGAGGAGTAGCGCACCGACGATGATGAAGAGCGCGCTGATCGCCAGCGCGGTGTCGAAGTCCTGGTCGAACTGCGCATAGATCGCCAGCGGCAGCGTCTGGGTGACGCCTTGCAGACTGCCGGCGAAAATCAGCGTCGCGCCGAATTCGCCGAGCCCGCGCGCCAGTGCGAGAGCGGAGGCAGCGCCGAGGCCGCCGGCGGCGAGCGGGAGCGCGACGCGCGCGAAAACGCGGGCCGGTGACGCACCGAGCGTTCGTGCCGCATCGACGAGGGTCCCGTCGACGGCCTCGAACGCGGCGATCGCGCCGCGAAAGTAGAACGGGCTCTCCACGAATATGACCGCGAGCACGACCGCTGTCTGGGTGAACGGAATCTGAAT
>DAINSN010000258.1:0-2827 GCA_036741295.1 Gaiellaceae bacterium | reverse complement strand
GGCGAGATCCCCTCGGCCTCGTTCAGCTCCTTCGGGACCCCGACACGCAGACCCTTCAGGTCCTCGGCCTCGGGCAGCTCGACGGGCGGAACGTCGACCGTGGTGGAGTCGCAGTCGTCCCGGCCGCTGATGATCCCGTACAGGAGCGCGTTGTCGCGCACGGTCTTCGTCACCGGCCCGACCTGGTCGAGGCTCGAGGCGAAGGCGACGATCCCGTACCGCGAGACCGTGCCGTACGTCGGACGCAGGCCGACGTTGCCACAGAGCGCCGACGGCTGTTTGATCGACCCGCCGGTGTCGGAGCCGAGCGCCCACGGGGCCAGACCAGCGGACACGGCCGCAGCCGAGCCGCCGCCCGAGCCGCCGGGAACACGAGTGGGATCCCACGGATTACGGGACGGCCCGTAGGCGGAATTCTCTGTCGACGAGCCCATGGCGAATTCGTCGGTGTTCGTCTTGCCGAGCAACTGCAACCCCGCGGCCTTGCAACGGTCCGCAACGGTCGAGTCGAACACGGGCACGTAGTTCTCGAGGATCTTCGAGCCCGCGGTGGTGCGCACTCCCCTGGTCGAGATGACGTCCTTCAGCGCGATCGGGACGCCGTCGTTGTCGTCGCCCTCGACGAGCGTCAGGAAGCAGTTGAGCTCCTCGTTGCGCGCGTCGATGGCCTCACGGTAGGCCGCGCGCAACTCGGCGCCCGAAACCTCGCCGCGCTCGAGCAGGCCTTTCGCATCCTCGGCGGACAGGCGCAGGGTGTCGATCACGGGCCGACCTTTGGCCCATGATCGAGGGAAGGGGCCATGGGGGAAACCGAGAGGTTTCCCCACTCCTTCTCCTCAGCGCGCGCGGCGATCTCAGCGGCGCGAGGGCTGAGGCGACCCCTAAAGAAGGGAGCTCGTGAGGGAAACATGGTTTCCCTCACGGGAGCGAGCCGAAGGCGAGCGACGATCAAGCTGATGACTCCTCGGCGGCGCCGGTCGGCGGTACGCGGAAGAGGTCGCCGTCGCGCTCCGGCGCGTTGGCGAAAGCATCGTCCAGCGGCAGTGAAGGACGGGCCACGTCCGGTCGGAACACGTTCACGACCGACAGAGGGTGCGAGGTCGGCGGCACGTCCGAGAGGTCGAGCTCGGACACCTTGCCGACCGCGGCCAGGATGTCGTTCAACTGCTCGGTCAGGCGGCCGATCTCATCCTCGGCCAGCTCGAGCTGCGCGAGCGCCGCGACGTGGAGCACATCTTCCCGCGATATGGCCATTGCCCCTCAATCCTAGGTTGAGAGGCTCGCTCGGCGGGCTACGATCGTCCAGACGTCAAAAGAAGGAGGAGCAATGTACGCACGACTTGTCGAGATCGAGAACATCGACCCGTCCAAGCGCGAGGAAGCGGTGCAGGGCCTTCGCGAGAAAGTCATTCCCGCGCTGCAGGAGCTGAACGGCTTCGCGGGCTTCATCTCGCTCGCAGACGAAGAGAACAGCCGCGGCCGATCCATCGTGCTCTGGGAGACGAAGGAGGATGCGGAAGAGGCCGAGCGTCAGATGGGATCTCGGCGCGAGGAAATGGTGAGCCAGTTGGGCGCAACGGTCCGTTCGGCGGATCTGTACGAGGCGCCGATCGTCGAAGTGCGCGCAGGCGTGCACGCCTGAACTCGAAAACGAAGCGGGCCCCTCACGGGGCCCGCTATCACCTTAGTTTCGATCGAAAGGAAAGCTAGACAGGTTGGACGTTCGCGGCCTGAGCGCCCTTCGGGCCCTGCACGACCTCGAACTCAACTCGCTGACCCTCGGTCAGCGACTTGTACCCCTCCTGCGTGATGGCGGAGAAGTGAACGAAGACGTCCTCGCCACCCTCACGCTCGATGAATCCGTAGCCCTTCTCGTTCGAAAACCACTTCACGGTGCCCTGAGCCAAGCGACTTCCTCCTTCAAAACATGCGACGGCCCGGGCACCGAGCCGCCACCACTGATACAGCGGGCGGAGTGTAACTCAGATGCGAGGGAACGCAAGCTTCCCGCGCCGGTAGCGAGCCGCCCGCACGGCGTTCCCGAGCAAAGCCGCGATCGTCATGGGGCCCACCCCGCCGGGGACCGGCGTGAGGTGTGCCGCGACGTTGGCCACGTCCGCTTCGACGTCCCCCCTCACTCCGGCTTCGGCGCGCGTGATGCCGACGTCGATTACCGTCGACCCCTGCTTGACCATGTCGACGGTGACGAGCCCCGGCCGTCCGACGGCGACGACGAGGATGTCGGCAGCGAGCGTGTGGCGGGCCAGGTCGTCGGTCCGCGAATGGCAGATCGTGACCGTCGCGTTCGCCTGGAGGAGCAGAAGCGCGACCGGCTTGCCGACCAGCGGACTGCGGCCGACGACGACGGCGTGCTGACCCTCGATCGGGATCCGGTACTCATCGAGCAGGTACATCACTCCGAGCGGCGTCGCCGGCACGAGCGTCTGGCGGCCGAGATAGAGCTGCCCGGCGTTGAACGGATGGAGTCCGTCGACGTCCTTGATCGGATCGATCGCGCGCATGACCCGCGCCTCGTCGATGTGCTCGGGCAGCGGTGTCTGCACGAGGATGCCGTCCACCGAGCCGTCCCCATTCAGCTCCTCGACGAGCTCCACCAGCTCGTCTTCGGGGGTCGCCGCCGGCAACCTGTGGTCGATCGCCTCGATCCCGGCCTCCCCGGAGGCCTTGTGCTTGAGTCGGATGTAGATCTCCGAGGCCGGATCGTCGCCGACGAGCACGGTCGCGAGGCCCACGTGCCCGAGCTCGGCGACCTCTGCCTTCAGCTCTGCGCGCATCCGCGCCGCGAGCGCGACACCATCCATCAGCG
>DAINSN010000257.1:0-2834 GCA_036741295.1 Gaiellaceae bacterium | reverse complement strand
GAGCCCGATCAGCAGCGGCACCGGCAACGCCACCAACCAGCCGAGCACGAGCAGCCGTTTGCGGCCGAACCTCTCGGCCAGCCCGCCGGCAGCCAGGTTCGTGAACGCTTTGGCCGCGCCGAAGGCGACAACGAAAGCAAGGATCTCCGACGTCGAGCTGAGGCCGAAGTCCTGCTCGCCAATCAGCGGCAGCACGCTTCGCTCGAGACCGACCATGCCGCCGACGAGCGCGGTCAGCGCGACGAGCAGCGCGAACTGGTGCACGTTGGCGCGCAGGCCGAGCCGGACGTGGCCGGTCATGCGGCCGCGCCCACCGAGCCGGCCCGGTTGGCGGCGACTATCCGCTCCTGCTCCGCGGGGGGCGGTGGCATCTCGGCGAGCAGAGCCGCGGCAAACTCGTCCACATCGGTCACAGCGAGCAGCGGGTTGTGGGCGCGCTCGAAACCGATCGAGGAGACCGGGTTACCGGAGAGGCCACGACCGCAGACCGAGCCTGCGTAGTGGCTCGGGTAGAGAACGACATGGTCCGGGAGCTCGAGCAGGCGCTTGAGGCTCGCGTGCAGCAGCCGCGCCTGACCGCGCGCGTCCCCGGCGACATGCAGATCGGGCCGGCCGACGTCACCGATCAGCAGCGAGTCGCCGCTGAAGACAAACCACGGCTCCGTCCCTCGGCGCCGGTCGGCGACCGTATAGGCGTGATGGGCGGGAGCATGCCCCGGGGTCGCGATCGCGGTCACGAGTGTGTTCCCGAGCTCGACAACATCGCCGTCGGCCAGTGCGATGTGCTCGAACTCAACGCCGGTGTCGGCTGGCAGATAAGCGGTCGCGCCTGCGCCCGCGACGAGCGCCGGTAGGCCGGAGACGTGGTCTGCTTGCACGTGTGTCTCGAAGACCGCCACGATCGGCGCGTCCAGTGCGTCCGCGGAGGCGAGGTAGTCGTCGACGAGGTCGGCGTGCGGGTCGACGACCGCGAGCTTGGCGTGCGTGCCGCAACCGAACAGGTAGCTGGCACAAGAAGTTGCGTCGTTCAGAAACGGACGGAGCAGCATCGGGGTTTCCTCCTCCTCAGCTCGTTTCGACCGGCAGGCCGGCGCGTCGCCACTCGGGAAAGCCGACGTCCAGGCGGCGCGCCTTCAGGCCACGCGCTTGCAGCAGGCGGACGGCGTCGTCGGCGTAGACGCAGTAGGGACCGCGGCAGTAGGCGACGATCTGTCGGCGGCGCGGCAGCTTGGGCGCAAGCGACGCGAGTGCGTCCATCGGTACCGACTGCGCGCCCGGAATGTGCCCTGCCTTGTATTCGGGTTCCGGGCGCACGTCGAGCACAACGACGTCGCCTCGGGCCAGGCGCTTCTGAAGTTCCTCGGCGGAGACATGCTCGACCCCGTCCCGCTCACCCAGGTACTCGTCCGCCAATTGATTCACCTCTGCGACGTGGCGCACGGCGACATCACGCACCGCCGCCCAGAGATCGCCTACCCGCTCGCTCGCAAGCCGATAGAAGATCCGCGTCCCCTCCCGGCGCGAGCGAACCAGGCCCGCCCGAGCGAGAACATGAAGGTGCTGGGACGTGTTCGCGACGCTCTGCGAGATCTCGTTCGCGATCTCCTCGACCGAGCGCTCGCCCTGCGCGAGCAGATCGACGATCTCCGCCCGGCGGCCGCTGCCGAGCGCCTGCGCTACAGACGCGAACGCGTCGAACAAGGCCACTTTCGCTGCGCCACTTGCCACATCCTCAAGTTATCACTTGAATAGTTGAAGATCAAGCGTTACGCTCGGCAGCGAATAGTCCTTACTCGCACAGAACGGAGGCGACCATGTCCACGACCATCAACCCGAACAAGGCACTCTGGGAGAAGGGCGACTTCACCCAGATCGCGGCGAGCATGCGCGAGAGTGGCGAGGCGCTCGTCGCGACGCTGGGAGTCACCGAGGGAATGAAGGTCCTCGATCTCGGCTGCGGCGACGGCACCACTGCCGTGCCGGCCGCGAAGCTTGGGGCAGACGTGCTGGGTGTCGACATCGCCAGCAACCTCGTCCAGGCCGGCAACGAACGCGCGCGCACGCTCGGCCTCGACAACTTGAGGTTCCAGGAGGGCGACGCGTCCGATCTGAACGAGCTCGACGACGACAGCTTCGACCTCGTCGTCAGCATCTTCGGCGCGATGTTCGCCCCGCGGCCGTTCGACGTCGCCAAAGAGGTCGTCCGAGTGACACGTCCAGGCGGGCGTGTCGTGATGGGGAACTGGATTCCCAATGACCCGACGCTCGTCGCGCAGATTCTGAAGATCAGCTCCGCCTACTCGCCGCCACCTCCGGAAGGATTCGTCAGTCCGATGACCTGGGGCGTTGAAGAGAACGTCATCGAGCGATTCGTCGCCGCGGGAGTGCCCGCAGAGAAGATCTCGTTCGAGAGGGATACCTACGCCTTCAACTTCCCCGGCGCACCAGCGGAACTTGTTGATCTGTTCAGGACGTACTACGGACCAACGATGAACGCATTCGAAGCTGCAGCAGCCAACGGCCGCGAGGCCGATCTGCAGGCCGAGTTGGAGGCCCTCTTCAGCGCCCAGAACGCAAGCCCGAGCGAGGATGCCACCTCCATTCCTGCAACGTTCCTGCGCGTGACAGTCGCGGTGTGAGCGTCCCAGTCCTAGCTGGACCCTTACGTCGGTGCGAGGAACTTCCTGCTCTGGTCGGCGTGCCACTCGATTACTCGCCGAAGTGGCGCGCAACTGGCGCGCACTCTCCGATTTGCAGGGCCTTTCCCTCAAGTCTCGGTTACCCGAACCGGCGCAGCGTGTATTGGCTATGCGGCGCGAGCCATAAGGCCGACT
>DAINSN010000256.1:0-2856 GCA_036741295.1 Gaiellaceae bacterium | reverse complement strand
CCTTCCTCCATCGCTTCCTCGGTGCGTTCCTTCGCTATCAGTGGCAGGTGACCGCTTGGTTCGATCTGCTCTCGGCGCGCTATCCCGATCCGTTGCACACAGGGGAGCATCCTTTTCGGATCGAGCTCCCCGACCGGCTACGACAGCCAAGGCTCGTGACACTGTTCCGCCTGCTGCTCGCGCTGCCCGCGCTCGTGCTCGCGAGTGTGTTCAACGTCGTTCTCTCGCTCGCCTCGGTCGCGGCCTGGTTCGTCTCGCTGGTGCTCGGCAGGACGACGGCGGGCCTGCAGGAGCTCGGCACGTTCTGCGTGCGCTATCAGCTCGAGACGCAGGCATACGTGACGCTGCTCACCTCCACCTACCCACAACTCGCGCCGCCGGAGGTTACGCCAGCGCCCGAATGATCTCGTCGTGCTCGGGGAAGCGGCCTTCTTTTTGCTTCGAGAAGATCAGGTTTCCGTCGGCGAGGACGTCGAACTGACTCTTTTCGCCCGAGACGGCCTCGGCCTCGTGAGCGGTGCTCTCGTTCAACTCGGCCGCGAGACTCGCGGCCCGGCGGTCATAGCCGTCTCAGACGGGGCAGTAATAGATCTCGACCTTCATGTGCCCGAGCCTACCGAAGCGCGTGGTCGCTCCCGAGGAATACAAACGAGCAGCACGGTGTTATGAATGTCTGGGTCGCACAACGATTGGGGAGGGGCTTATGAGTACGTCCGCTTCAGATTCTGCCTCGGCCGAAACGATCGTCCTGATCCACGGCATGTGGATGACTCCGCTCAGCTGGGAGCACTGGGTCAGCCACTACATCGACCGTGGCCATCGTGTCATCGCGCCCGCCTGGCCCGGGCTCGACAAGGAACCGGAGGAGCTGCGCCGCGATCCGGCCCCGCTTCGAGGGCTCGGCATCACCGACGTCGTCGATCACTACGAGAAGATCATCCGCGGGCTCGACCGGCCGCCGATCATCATCGGTCATTCATTCGGTGGCCTCTTCACGCAGCTCTTGCTGGACCGTGGGCTCGGCGCCGCGGGCGTCGCGCTCGGGACGGGAGCGCCCAAGGGCGTGTTGAAGCTGCCGTTGTCGACGCTCAGAGCGGCCTGGCCGGCGCTGCGGAACCCGGCGAACCTCAAGAAGGAGACGCCGTTGACTCCGAAGCAGTTCCACTGGTGCTTCACGAACGCGCTCAGCAGGGACGAATCGGATGCCGTCTACGGCCGTTACTACATCCCGGGTAGCGCGAGGCCCTTCTTCCAGGCCGGGCTGGCGAACTTCAACCCGAGTGCCGCGACCAAGGTCGACTACAAGAACCCGGCCCGCGCGCCGCTACTGCTGGCCACCGGCACGGAGGATCGGATCTGTCCGCCGTCGGTGAACGAGTCGAACTTCAAGCAACAGCGAAAGGCTCCCTCTGCCACCGAGCACAAGGAGTTTCCCGGCCGGTCGCATTTCCCGGGCCAGGACGGGTGGGAGGAAGTCGCGGACTACCTGCTCAACTGGACGACTGAGCACGCGCGAGCGGGTGCCGCAACGCCCGCCGAGACGCCGCGGGAAGAGGCGTCGATCTCGCAGGACTAGATCGTCTTGAACTGCTCGAACGGCTGCCTGCAGGTCGCGCAGTAACGCAGCGACCTGCAGGGGGTCGGTCCGAAGATGTTCTCGAGCCGCGTCTCCGTCGAGCCGCAGTACGGACAGCGGTGCGCGTTGCTCTGCAGCTGCACGAGCGTCGGCGCGGTCGCTTCACGCAGCGCCGGGGGTGCGAAGCCGGAGGCGCGCAGCTTCTCGCGTCCTGCGGGCGTGATGCGGTCGGTCGACCACGAGTCGTCCAGGCAGACGTTGATCTCCGGTTCGGCCCCGAGCGCGCGAATCTGATCGGCCATTGCATCGCGCATGACCTCGAGCGCGGGACAGCCGAGGAACGTCGGCGTGAAGTCGACACGCACCTGACCGTTCTTCACTTCGATCTCGCGGACCACACCGAGGTCGACGAGCGAGATCACCGGGATCTCGGGATCCGGGATCTCGGACAGTGCCTCCCAAACCTGCGCTTCGGTTACCACTTCGTCCCCGCCGGCTGCGAGCGCCGCACCATCGTCATCTCTTCCAACAGCTCAGGGAGCTCGGACGTGTGCTCGCCGCGGAGCTCCGGGTCGAGCAAAGCGGCTGCCTGAGGACGCAGCTCCTCGAGCGCGGCGGCGAAGCGGGGCTCGCCCTGCAGCCGGTCGAACCACATCTGTGCGTGGATGCGGTGGTACGCCTCCTCGCGGTCGATCTTCGCGGCGAGGCCCGCGAGCTCGGGATCGTCGGACTGCTTCAGCTGCTCGAGCCTGATCGCGTCCGCCTCTTCGTAGAGGTAGTGGCGCGCGATCGTCTGTGCCCAGTCCAGCAGCCGCAGCTCGACGATCGGCGCGCAGCGGTACTCGTCCGGCGCACGGTCGAACGCCAGCTCGTCGGCGGTCGTGCCGCGCTCACGTGCGACCAGTTCGTAAAGAGCCCGGGCGTGACCGATCTCGTTCTGCGCGATCGACGAGAACGCGACGTCTTCTTCCAGCAGCGGCGCGATGCCGGTCCACTCCGAGTCGCGCCAGCCGAGGATCAGCTCGTCGTCAGCGATCTCCAGCAGCAGCTGCTGTTCCTGCTCGTTCACGTGCCTCCTTCAATTTCTCTTTGAGTGGATAGCCGTCGACCCGGTGGTAGTTGCGGTTCAGCTCGTCGACGAACTCGTGGATCTCCATCACTGCGGAACGCGGCACGATCCACAGCGCCGCTGACTCGCCGCGCCGCCCGAACTGCTCGCGCGCGTAGACGTCCGCGAAGGCATCGTCGGCTGCCTCGACGGAGCCGGCGTGCTGGAACGG
>DAINSN010000255.1:0-2875 GCA_036741295.1 Gaiellaceae bacterium | reverse complement strand
AGTGCCCGAACTCGGACTCGTCCTCGTCGCCGACCGGCTTCTCGAGCGACACCGGCGTCTGCGCGCTGCGGCGGATGTGCTCCACCTCTTCACCCGTCAGGTCGAGGTCCTTGCCGATCTCGACGGCGGTGGGCTCACGGCCGAGCTCGGCGCGGAGCTTCCGCTCGGAACGGACGATCTTGTTCAGCTTCTCGACCACGTGGACGGGCATGCGAATCGTGCGCGCCTTGTCCGCGAGCGCTCGTGCCACCGCCTGGCGGATCCACCACGTCGCATACGTCGAGAACTTGAAGCCTTTGCGGTAGTCGAACTTCTCGGCCGCGCGAACGAGACCGATCGTCCCCTCCTGGATCAGATCGAGGAAGGGCAACCCCTGGTTGCGGTACTTCTTGGCGATCGAGACGACGAGACGAAGGTTCGCCTCGACCATCTCCTGCTTCGCGCTGTGGTCGCCGCGCTCGATCCGCTTCGCCAGCTCGACCTCCTGAGCGGCGGTGAGGAGATCGACCTTGCCGATGTCCTTGAGGAAGAGCTGGAGCGCGTCGGTCGAGACCTCGCGAGGCTCCTCCACCGGCTGCTCCTCTTCCGCCTCGACTGCGACGACCTCGATCTGGAGCTCTTCGAGAGCGTGGTAGAAGTCGTCGATCTGAGCCGGCTCGAGATCGAGCTCGTCGAGTGCGACGGCGATCTCGTCGGCGCTGAGGCGCCCGTGCTCGCGCCCGGCTTCCAGGAGCGCCTTTGCGTCATCCGTCTCCAAAAGATCGGTGACGGTCTTGGGTGGTGCTACGGCTACCTCGGTTGCGCTCACTCCGGTCCCCCCTCCGGGACGGCGTTCTAGCGATGCCGCACTGTGCCAGCTGGATCGGACAACCGCTATAGGCCGAACGGCTCATCTTTGTGCGAGATGGTCCTAGGGTTTTCGACCTGCCTTAAGAAGCGTTTCGGCCCTCTTTCCAAGGGGTGTCCGTAGTCCTTGCGCGCGGGCGAGGGTGAGCTCGCGACGAGCACGAGCCAGGTCCCCGAAGTAGATCAGCAGGAGCCCGAGGTGGAACCGCACCGTCTGGGCATGCGGAAAACGGCCGGCGAGCGGGCCGAGGCGTGAGAAAGCAACGGCGGGCCTGTCCTTGTCGTACAGGCCGACTGCCGCCGCCGTCAGCGCCTCGGGGTCGTTCGGGCCAGCCTTCACGGCGGCGAGAAACTCGCGTTCGGCGGAGACTGGCTGCAGGACCTGCTGGTAGGCCGCGCCTCGCAGGAGGTGGGACTCGACAGCATTTGTCACGCGCGTGAAGCTCGGCACGAACGGCGGCAGGCCCGGCGGGCTGCCGGGATGGCGGAGATCCTGAGCCCTGACGGCCGACGGGGAGTCCGGCTGGGCACGCTCCGCCGCCTGCCACGCCTGCGTCGCGTCGGCCTGCTGCCCGGAGAGCGCGAGGGCAAGGCCGAGCTCGAGCTGCACGAGGGCGCTGTGCGGATACTGCGCGGCGAGGATCCGCAGGCGGCGAGCTGTGCCTGAAGGCCAGGCCTGCAGTGCCTCGCGCACCTGCCGTGTCACCTCGGGCCGGGCCGTCGGATCCGGCGCGAAGGGCGGCGGCTTGCTCGATTGCCGGTGGACGTCGCTCCGCGTGGCGAGGGTCACTCCGACCACGGTCCCCGCAGCGGCCGCGGCGGCGAGCGCGACGATGACCCAGACCCTGGCGCGCGCGCTCATCGCAGGCGACGCTAGCTAACTGAGCAAAGCTATATTTCCTATAGCGATGCCTAACTATCGAGAGCTTCTGCAGCAGGCCAGGTCCGAGATCTCGGAGATCGACGCGAGCCAGGCCCGTGACCGGATCGAGTCCGGCGAGCCCGTCGTCGTCGACGTCCGGGAGCAGGAAGAGTGGGACGAGGGTCATATCCCGGGCGCCGTCCATGTCCCACGCGGCCATCTCGAGTCCCGGATCGAGCGGTTGGCTCCCGACGCCGCCCGTCCCGTCGTCGTCTACTGCTCGCAAGGCAACCGCTCCGTCTTCGCCGCCAAGACGCTCGAAGAGCTTGGGTACGAGGACGTCGTCTCGCTCACGGGCGGCTTCACCGACTGGAAGCGAAACGGTTTTCCCGTGCAGCTCCAGGCCGGATTGGACGCCCCGCGACGCGCGCGCTACAGCCGCCACCTCCTGATCCCGGAGGTCGGCGAGGAAGGGCAGCTGAAGCTGCTCGACTCGAAGGTTTTGCTCATCGGCGCCGGCGGCCTCGGCTCACCGGCGTCGCTCTACCTCGCCGCGGCCGGTGTTGGCCGAATCGGGATCGTCGATGCGGACGTCGTCGACGAGTCGAATCTGCAACGGCAGATCGTCCACTCGACCGAGTCGCTCGGCGAGCCGAAGGTCGAGTCCGCGAAGCGCACGATCGAGGCGCTCAATCCTGACGTCGAGGTGGTCGCCTACAAGGAGCGCCTCACCTCCGAGAACATCGAGCGCATCCTGGCCGACGGCTGGGACGTGATCGTGGACGGCGCCGACAACTTCCCCACGCGGTACCTCGTCAACGACGCCTCCGTCTGGCACAAGATTCCCGTCGTCCACGGGTCGATCTACCGCTTCGAGGGACAGGTGACGGTCTTCAAGCCGCACGAAGGTCCCTGTTATCGGTGCCTCTTCCCCACACCGCCGCCACCGGAGCTCGCGCCGTCGTGCGCGGAGGGCGGTGTGCTCGGCGTACTGCCCGGCGTGATCGGCTCGCTCCAGGCAAGCGAGGCACTGAAGCTCGCGCTCGGGATCGGCGAGCCGCTGATCGGCCGGCTGCTCCTCTTCGACGCCCTCGCCGCGACGTTCGACGAAGTGAAGCTGCGGCGCGACCCGGACTGCCCGGTCTGCGGCGAGCATCCGACGATCAC
>DAINSN010000254.1:0-2885 GCA_036741295.1 Gaiellaceae bacterium | reverse complement strand
GAAGGGGTGGAAGCGGACGCCCGCGGCACGAACGTCCGTCACCTCAGGGTAGAACCTGAGCACCGCCTTGCGCAGGCCGAGGTCGCCGGCAGGCCAGGCCTCAGGTCGGGCGAGATGCCGGGCGAGGAACCAGTCGGCGCTCCACTCACCGAGCCCGCGAAGCGACGTGAGCCGTGCCTTGACCTCGTCGTCCGGGAGCGTGCTCAACTCGTCGAAGTCGACCTCGGCGCGCGCGATGCCCAGCACGTACTCGGCCTTTCGACGGGAGAAGCCCAACTCCGTCAGCTCCTCCTCCGTCGCCGACGCGACACGTTCACGGGTCGGGAACGCGACGGCATGCACGGCCGGGACACCGAAGCGGTCGATGAACCGGCTGCGCACGGCGAACGCGGAGTGGAGCGACACCTGCTGGGCGGTGATCGAGGAGACGAGCGCCTCGAACGGATCGGGTGCAAGGGGCGGGCGAAAGCCCGGCATGAGGCGCACTGCGTCGGCGAGGACGGTGTCGCCTTGCGCGAACTCCAAGAACGGCGGCAGATCGAGCTCGAGCCCGAGGAGCTTGCGTACGACCGGCTCGATCTCGTCGTCCAGCGGCTCGACGTGCACGCCGCCCTCGGCCGGCGTGATCCGGACTTCGCACCCGCTCACCACACGGTGCAGGCCGGCGTCGTGCCAGACGTTCGCGCGGTCGACGCCCCAGAACGTGAAGCGGTCGAGCGAGCGCTCGAAGTCGTATGGCTGAGGTACCGCAACGAGACCCACGACTAGCTTCCTACGACGACGGCCCCCGAACGTGCGGCAAGAGAGACCCGGATGGTGCCGCCACTGACCGTGCTCGTCGCACCACCGATGCGATCCTCCACAGACGTCCCGTCGGGGTAGAAGCGGCCAATGCGCAACACGACGTCCCGCGGCGCGCTGCTCTTGTTCAGCACGACGATGACCGGCTTCGCGCCGCCACCCGCACGCGCGAACGCGTAGACCCCGGCAGCATCGTTCGCGATCACTCTCTCGAACGAACCGGTCCGGAGCGCGGGAAGCTCGTGACGAATCCGGCTCAGCTTCGAGTAGTAAGCGATCATCGACGTGTCCGCGGGGCCGTACGTGCTCGGATCTCCACTCGCATCCGACCACGGATAGGGCGCCCGGTTGAACGGATCCGCAGCCCCGAGGAGGCCCGGCGCGTTGATCGCCGCCTCGTCGCCGTAGTAGATCATCGGCGCTCCGACGTACGTGAACTGGAGCAGCGCCGCGAGCGCGAGCCGCTCGCGCGCCTGGGTCAAGCCGTCGTCTCCGGGCTCGGTAAAGACGAAGAGGGCTCGGTTCGTGTCATGCGAGTCGATGAGGTTGAACGCGGCGGCCGATGCCTGAGGCGGGTAGTCCTCACGCACCGCGGCCAACGAGCGGTCGAGCTGCGTCGGCGTGCGCGTGGGAATCTGGCCGGTCGAGTCGGACCAATCGGTCGTGCGGACGAAACCGTCCACCGCACGACGGAACCGATAGTTCATCACGGAGTCGAGCTCGTTCCCCAGCAGGTAATCGCTGGCATCGGGCCAGATCTCGCCGACGAGCGCCGAGTCGGGAGCGTACGACTTCACAACCGTACGAAAGTCACGCCACCAGCCGTGATTCAGCTGGTCGGCCGCGTCGAGCCGCCAGCCGTCGGCGCCACGTTCACTCCAGTGGCGGACGACGCTGTCAGGCGCGATATAGAAGAAGTCACGCACTCGCCCGCTGCCGTGGTCGAAGGTAGGCAGCGTGTCGAGCGAGGCCCAGCCGACGTAGTCGTCGCTTCCGCAGGGCGTCGTGGTCGTGGTGAAGCTGAACCAGCTCCGCCAGGGCGACCCCAGGGACTCGCAAGCGCCGAGGCTCGGGTAGCGGTGGTAGCGGTCGAAGTAGAGGCTGTCCGACGAGGCGTGGTTGAACACGCCGTCGAGGATGAGGCGGATTCCCTCAACCTTCGCAGCGGCCGCCAGGGAGGCGAACGCAGCGTCGCCCCCGAGCGCCGGGTCGACGTGGTGGTAGTCGTCGGTGTCGTAGCGGTGATTCGAGCGCGCCATGAAGATCGGGGTCATCCAGATCGCATCGACGCCGAGGGATTTCAGGTAGCCGAGCTTCTCCTCTACTCCTTGGAGATCGCCGCCGAAGAAGTCGCGGTTGAAGACACCGGTGCGATGCGGGTCCTCGACGGGCTCGTTCCACGTCTGATGGAGCGCCGCGGGAATGCTCCCATAGAAGGTGGGGCACCCGGAGCTGCTTCCGCCGCGGCAGTAGTCATTGGCCGGATTACCGTTGCGAAAGCGGTCTGGGAAGATCGAGTACACCACTGCACCTTGCAGCCACGACGGTGTCGTGAAGCGCGCGTCGTAGACGGTCAACTGAAAGCCCTGAGCATCGAGGCTGCTCTGGGTGCCGGTTCCGCCCTGGTGGACATCGTCGTCGGGCGCGCCGAAGTCGTCGCCGTACCAGAGGACACGACTCCCGACGTGGACGCGGAACGCGTAGCTGAGAATGGCGGGCTGCGAGGGAGTACGCAGAGTGACGCTCCAGAGCCCTCCGGCGCGGCGGAGCGGAAGGAACGACCGCGTCTGCGTATCCGCAGCCGGATCGCCTCGGTCGACACGAAGCGTGACGCTCTGCGCCTTTGCGCCTGTCACGCGCAGACGGAGTCGCACACGCGTTCCCGTCGCAACTGCACCACCCGGGCTGCGATAGCGCAGGTCGAACGTGTCGTGGAACAGACGAGCTGTCGCAGCTCCCGCCGGCGCAGGGAAGACGCAAGCGGCGAGGAGTGCCACAAACGCAAGCTTCTTCATGCGCCCTCGAGGCTGACGGCGGGCGTCTCTCCCGAAGCGGCAGAGACCGCTTCAAGCTCGGGCCGAGCA
>DAINSN010000253.1:0-2919 GCA_036741295.1 Gaiellaceae bacterium | reverse complement strand
TACTGCGAGCTCGCCTGCCCGTTCGACGCGATCACGCTCGGCAACGAATACGAGATCTCCGAGTACTCCCGCGACGACCTCATCTACACCAAGGACATGCTGCTCGCGGAGCCGATCAAAAAGACCCCGGTCGCCGACCGCGACCTCTACGACACGCCGATCCCGTACTACAAGGAGCACTCGTGATCGTCGCCTCGGTCGGCAACGTCCTCGTGTGGGCCGTTTGGGTGGGCGCCGCGTTCGCCTGCCTTGGCTCGGCCGTCGCGGTCGTCTCCTTCTCGAACCCGTTCTACTCGGCGCTCGCACTGATCGGCAATCTCGGCTCGCTCGCCGTCCTCTACCTGCTGCTCTCCTCGGAGTTCGTCGCCGCCGCGCAGGTGCTCGTCTATGCGGGCGCGGTGATGGTGATGTTCCTCTTCGTGATCGCGTACGTCGGCCCGCGCACGGAGTCACCCTGGACGGGCGGGCCGAGCTGGCAGGCGATCGGCGGAGTCTTGGCCGCGGGCGCGCTGCTGGTGGAAATCGTGGTCGTGATCGGGCTCAAGGCGGGTGGCGACCTTGCGCATTCCCACGACGTCGGCGGCGCCTTCGGAACGCCGAGCTACATCGGCCGTCTCTTCCTAACCGACCACCTGCTCGCTTTCGAGATCACCTCGATCGTCCTGCTCGTCGCCGCGATCGGAGGCGTCATTCTCGGAGCGCACTCCCGCACGGTTCATGCGGACGAGGTGCCGCCGCTGTGATGGGGCCGGGCACTGCCTGGTATCTCGGCGTCGCCGGCTTCCTGTTCGGCGTCGGCACGCTCGGCGTTCTGATCCGGCGCAATCCGCTCATCGTCCTGCTCTCGCTGGAGATCATGCTGAACGGCGCGAACCTGGCTCTGATCGCCTTCGCGCGCCACCTGAACAACGGTGACGGGCAGATCTTTGCGCTGGCCGTGATGGCCGTCGCGGCCTCGGAGGTCGTCGTCGGGCTCGGCCTGATCGTCGCACTCAACCGCAAGCGCGTTCCCCTCGACGTCGACCGGCTCAGCTCTCTCCGCGGCTAAGTGATCTACGGCGCCTGGATCTGTCTGCTCTCGCCGCTCGCCGCTGCGGGGCTGATCACGCTCGCGGGCGAGCGCATCTCGCGTCGTGGCGCCGGCTACCTCGCGACGCTCTCATGCTTTGCAGCCTTCGGCGGTGCCGTCGCGAGCTTCGTCGGCCTCCTCGGGCGCGACGGTGGACAGCGGGCCGTCGTCTCGACGGCATGGACGTGGATCTCAGGCGGCTCCTACCGATCCGGCTTCGAGGTCATGATCGACCCGCTCTCCGTCTTCATGATGCTGATCGTCTCCGGCGTCGGCGCGCTGATCGTCGCCTACTCGATCGGCTACATGGACGGCGACAACGAGGAGCGGCGCTACTTCGCCTACATGGCGCTGTTCGTCTTCTCGATGCTCCTGCTCGTCCAGGGCGGCAACCTGCTGCTCCTGCTCGCCGGCTGGGGCATGGTCGGCCTCTCGTCCTACCTGCTGATCGGCTTTTGGCACGACCGGCCGAGCGCGATCGCGGCCGCAAAGAAGGCGTTCATCATGAACGCGATCGGCGACGCAACGATGGCGCTCGCACTGTTCCTGCTGATCAAGAAGGCGGGGTCGGTCGAGTTCGGCATTCTCGGCGGCCAGTACAGCTCGACGGTCGCGACCCTCGTTGCGCTTGGCCTGCTCGGCGGCGCGGTTGCGAAATCGGCGCAGCTGCCGCTGCAGACGTGGCTGCCCGACGCCATGGAAGGCCCCACGCCGGTCAGCGCCCTGATCCACGCGGCGACGATGGTCACCGCCGGCGTCTACCTGATCGTGCGCACGCACGCGATCTTCGAGTCGGCCCCGCACGTTGCCGACCTCGCCGCAGGGCTCGGTGCAGCGACCCTCCTCATCGCCGGGCTGATCGCACTCGTCCAGGTCGACATCAAACGCGTGATCGCGTACTCGACGATGTCGCAGATCGGCTACATGTTCCTCGGCGTCGGCCTGGGCGCGTACGCGAACGGGATGTTCCACCTGATGACGCACGCCTTCTTCAAGGCGCTGCTCTTCATGGCAGCCGGCATCGTCATCCACGCGCTCGCAAACGAACAGGACATCCGCAAGATGGGCGGCCTGCGGCAGCTGATGCCACGCACCTACCTCGCATTCGTGATCGGGTCGCTCGCCCTCGTCGGCATCTTCCCGTTTGCGGGCTTCTTCTCGAAAGACTCGATCCTCGCGGCCGCGCTGGACCGTGGGGCTTACGGCTACGTCCTCTGGGTCGCCGGCCTGGCCGGGACGTTCCTCACGGGCCTCTATACATTCCGGCTGCTCTTCCTCGTCTTCTGGGGCGAGCCGAGCCCGTTCGTACGCGAGCATTTCCACGCGCTCGAACGCGACGTCGTCGGCCTGTCGCTCGCCGTACCGGTCGCAATCCTCGCCGCACTGTCCGTCGTCGGCGGCTGGATCCAGTGGGCGCCGCTCTGGCACCCGATCGAGACCTGGCTCCGGACAGCCGCGGAGCCGACCGTCAGCCCCGCGAACTGGCAGGAATGGGTGTCGTCCGCACTCGCGCTGCTCCTCGGCCTCGGCGGGATGTACGTCGCGTGGCTCGTCTACGGCGTACGACGGTTGGCCGTACCGCGCTTCGCGTTCCCGCAGCGCGTGCTCGAGCACAAGTTCTACTTCGACGAGCTGTACGACGCGCTCTTCTACCGCCCGACCGTCTGGGCCGCGAAGGGCTTGTACCGCGTGATCGAGGAGCCGCTGGTCGACGAGTCCTCGACGTCACTCGGACAGGACACGCGTGACCTCGG
Source organism: Gaiellaceae bacterium (assembly GCA_036741295.1). Classification (GTDB taxonomy): domain Bacteria; phylum Actinomycetota; class Thermoleophilia; order Gaiellales; family Gaiellaceae; genus 3-1-20CM-4-69-9. The sequence goes on along the minus strand of DAINSN010000253.1, from coordinate 96 downwards.
CCGCCTCGTCGCGCGGGCCCAGACGGGTCTCCTGCGCACCTACGCCCTCGCGATCGCCTCGAGCGTCGCGGTCCTCGCCGTCGTCTTCGTAGCCGT
>DAINSN010000252.1:0-2926 GCA_036741295.1 Gaiellaceae bacterium | reverse complement strand
CTCGATCGCCGCCTTCGAGCGCGGCCAGCATGCGTCTGCTCTCATCCGTGCTCGTCGCGAGCGGCTTCTCGCACACGACGTGCGCGCCGTGCTCGAGTGCGAGGAGCGTTTGCTCGGCGTGCAACGCGTTCGGGGTGCAGACGTGCACCACGTCGACCGCCTCGCCTCCCAAGAGCCCGGCGAGCGAGTCGTAGGCGGTCATGCCCCCCACCTCGTCCGCGAGCTGCTGAGCTCCGGCGCGCGTCCGGCTGCAGACGGCAACGACCGTTCCACCCAGGTCACGCACTGCCGCCGCGTGCACGCGCGCGACGAACCCGGAGCCGACGAGCGCGGTGCGGAGGGCCGTCATCCAGAGCCGGGCTGAGCGTGCAGAAACATCCGCGTCAGGACGTCCATGTCCAGCCGGGCCTGGTCCGGTGGCGTGCGGCACTCGGTCCCGTTCACGACGCAATCGTGGAAGTGGACGAGCTCGCGCGCGAAGCTCTCCTCGTATGACTCGAACCGTTCGGTGACACGCGCGCCGTCCTTGGCCCGCGAGACCTCGTAGAGCGTGGGCGACTGCTTGAGCCACGGCGACGGGAATGTCAGCGTGTGCACCTCTTCGGCGAAGAAGAAAGAGACGGACTCGCGGTACTCGTAGACGTCCAGCAGCTGAATCCAGGCGCTCTCCCAGCGCGAGCCGTTCGAGAGGCGAACCGCTCCCGTGACTGCCTGCCCTTCGTTCCACCAGTCGCCGTCGATCACATCGGCCGGCAGGGGCTCTCCGAGTCGTTCGAGCAAGCCGTGTACGAGGTTCACGTCGTGAACGAGGCTGCCGAGGAACGCGCCCTCTAAGGCCGTGATGACGGCCGGGCTGTCCGCGCCGACCGCCTCCCGCACCTGCGCACGCATCTGCTCACGCCCGGACTCGAGGACATCGGCGGGGATGTCGGAACCACGGACGATCTCGTCGGGCCCGAAGTACGGACCGAACTCGGGGTCGTGAACGACGACGCTGATGTAGCGCAGCGACTCGGCGGATCCCGGCAGTCCTTCGCGCATGCGCTCCCAGGCACGGTCGAAGCGCTTCATGTACCCCACCTGGACTACTTTTCCCGTCCGGTGCTGGGCCTCGATGATGCGATCCGCGTCCGCAAGCGTGATGCACATGGGTTTCTCGACGAAGACGTGCAGGCCGTGCTCGAGAGCGTCGAGCGTCACCTGGATGTGCGTCTGCGCAGGCGAACAGATCACGACCGCGTCGAGCTTCGTCCCCTCGAGCAGCCCGAGATGATCCTCGTAGGACGCCTCGAGGTGGTACCGGCGCTGCAACGCGTCGCGGACGGTCGCGCTTGGGTCTGCCACGGCGACCAGCTCGAAGAGCGAGCTTAAGTGCGCGAGATAGTGGAGGTGCATGGCCTGAGCGACGAGACCGCCGCCGACGACGCCGATACGCAGCCTCACGCGAGAACCTGCTTGGCCACCTTTTCGAAGGCGAACGCGATCTCGTCGAGATCCTGCTCCTCGCAAAGCGGGGAGACGTCCACGTGAATCGTCCGCTCCAGCAGGTCCAACGTGCGCGGGCAGTCCGGCGGCTCTGCACCGGCGGCCTCGAGCGCGGCGAGGACGGGAGCCCAGTACGGGTAGACGTGAAGGTCCGGCGTGGCCGGCGAATAGATCTGCATCGCGAGCACGCCTTCCGCGTTGAGCGCAGCGACCGCGTCGGCGGCGCGTGCCGCGTCTTCGGCGAAGGCAATCAGAGCGATGCCGGCGTCGCCGTCTTCGTCGTTTCCGCGTCTGAGCTCGAGCCCGGGCAAGCCGCCGACCTGGGTGGCAAGCCGGGCGTGGTTGGCACGCATGCGTTCCAGCAAACCGTCGAGCCTGCCGAGCTGAACCCGCGCCATTGCGCCGGTGAGCTCGGATGCGCGGAAGTTGTACCCCGCGAACTTCGGCAGCCCCACGCCGCGGCGGACGGAATTGGCGCAATCGTGCACGTCGAGCGCGAGCTCGAGCAGGTCGTCGCGGTCGGTGATCAGCACGCCGCCCTCGCCCGTCGTGATGATCTTGTTGAACTGCAGGCTGAAAGCCCCCGCGTCGCCGAAGGTGCCCAGACGGCGGCTGCGATAAGTGGCTCCGGCGGCCTGGCAGACGTCCTCGATCAGCACGAGATCGTGCTTCTTGGCGATCGCTCCGAGTGCGTCCATCGCGGAGGGCGCCCCGCGCATGTGCACGGGGAGGATCGCGCGGGTCCGAGGCGTGATCCGCCGCTCGACATCGGCCGGATCGAGCGTCAGCGATTCGTCCACCTCGGCGAGGACGGGAAGGGCGCGCGTAGCGAGCACGGCGTTCGGTGTCGCGTTCCAGGTGTATGCCGGCACGATCACCTCGTCCCCCTCGCCGACCCCCGCGCCGATCAGGGCACAGATGAGCGCCGAGGAGCCGGCGTTCACGCAGAGGGCGTGCTTCGCGCCCATCTGCTCTGCAAATTCGCGCTCGAACGAGATCACCTCGTCCGGCCCATCGCCGACGCCGTAGTAGCGGAAGAGGTTCTTGCTCTCGATCACGCGACCGAGCGCCTCGAGCTCCTCCCGGCCTACCTCCATCCCGCCGGGGAACATCGGCGCCTCCGGCCGGGTCCTCGCTGGAGTGCCCCCGTCCCGGGCAAGGGTCAGGTCACTCTGGGCGCGTGTGGGCGTCGTCATACCGGCCGCCCATTCTGGACATGAAATCGTTTGCGATCAAGGAATCCGGGCGAAAGCTGCGCTTTCGCCCGGAGTATGGGACGCCGCTTCGCGGGGAACGTGCGCAGGCGAAGCCCGCGCACTCCTATTTGGGTTCTCGTGCGCGGTTGCTGTCAACCGCGGGGACGGCGGCGCTGCCGCGTCGCCATCCCCTTAAGTTCGGCCTGCGGTTAGCGCGGCTGCGCCAGCTCTAACCTCCGGCCTGT
>DAINSN010000251.1:0-2929 GCA_036741295.1 Gaiellaceae bacterium | reverse complement strand
ATTGATGAACCAGCTGAATCGCGGCGATCCATAAATCTGCCCACGCCATTTCGCCGTCCCCGTTGGCCCGAAGAATATCAGATGTTTAAAGCGCAGTAAGGACTCCGCTTCGCCGTAACCATTCTGCTGCTTCCAAAAAGCACGCAAAGTAAAGCGCCGATGATGCCAGACGATCGCAGTGGAACTGAAGGCAATCACGTAGCCGTTCTGTTGCAAGCGCCAGCAAAAATCGACGTCATCTCCGGCTTTGCTGCTCACGAAGCCGCCGATCGCTTCCAGCGCTGCGCGACGATAGGCCGAGCCGGCGAAGGTCGGGGGGTTCAGCCTCAGCCGGTCCTTGCCTGCCGCCGTCACGAGCTGGTGCACCCACGTTTCCAGGGCGCCATAGCGCGCAATCACGCTCGCGTCGGAATTGGCCGAACTGAGGAAGCCCGCTGCCGCGCCGACGGACGGGTCCCGGAGTGCAGGAACGAGCCGCTTCAAGTAATCCGGCGCGAGGCGCAGATCGGCGTCGCAAACGACGACGATGTCCACAGGCGCCACCACACCGAGGGCAGCATTCAGAGCCGCCGACTTTCCCGATCGGCGGCCGAGCCGCAGCGCCTGTGCGTTGTCGCGTGCAGAGGCCCATCGATCCATGAGCTCCCACGTGCCGTCCGCGGACCCGTCATCGACGAGCACGACGTCGAGACGGTCGCGCGGCCACTGGAGGAGCTCGATGCTCGCTAGCAGCCGCCCCAGCGTCGGCGCCTCGTCGTTCGCGGGAACGAGCAGAGCGACGCTTGGTTCGTCCTCGCCGGTCTGCTCCGGCGGTACCGGGAGAACCGCAGCGACGAGGAACAAAGCACGTCGCGCCGAGAGCGCCGCGAGCACCGACGCCACGCCGAATGAGACCAGCCGCATCGTGCAACCGTAGACAGCACCCGCGAGGCGTTGAAGCCGTTTTCGGATCGGCTCCGTTACGTCTGGCAGGAGAACCGCGGTCCCGCGGCGGCCAGGAACGCCGGACTTGCGGTCGCCACAGGCGAGATCGTCGCGTTTCTCGACTCGGATGACCGCTGGCTCTCTCACCACCTCGACGTCCTCGTGGAAACGTTTGGCCTCCATCCAGCGGCCGTCCTCGTGGGCACGTGCCCCGGCTTTCTGACCGCGGGACGCGACGAACCGCGACATGCGCAACTCGTTCATCCGCTACCGCGGCTCCTGATCGCCAACGACATCGGCTACGTCTCGTGTGTCGGGGTTCGGCGGTCCGCCGTCGACGCGGTCGGCGGATTCAGCGAGGGACTCGAGCCCGCGGAGTACAACGATCTGGTCCTGCGGCTGGCTCTGCTTGGCCCGTTCGCGCTCGTGCGCAGGCGGACGGTCGTCATCCAGGCGACACGGGGATCGATGCTCGATCGCAGCCGCCGCAGGGATCGACGACAGCTTCGTCCCGCCTGAGATCGAACGAGTCGTGAACCCGGCGTGGCGGGCGACGGTCGAGATCCCCGCCGACATCGTCGACCTGCTGCGGATCGGTTACAGCGAGGATGCACGAGAGCTCGCGCGGGACTTCCCCGAGCTCGATCTGGAGCTCTGGACGACGCTCGCGGCCGCCTGACGCCCGTCACCGTCCGCTTCCGTCAGCAGCAACGCCAGTCGTCCCGCGAGCTCTCGCAGAGACCCGGGACCGTCCACGCTGCCAATGTCGAGCTCTGCGGCGTCACGACGCGAGATCCGCAGGCGTCCACCGGAGAGCAGAACGGACGCGATTTCTTCGAATGGGATGGAGTCCAGGAACCGGTGACCGAGCGCCGACCCCGACAGCTCCACGGAGGAACCGCCGAGATCCAAGCGGCCGGCGTACCGCCGCCCGAGGTCGCCCTCGTACCAGTAGACCGCGTAGGACATGGACGCAGCTTTGCTTTCTCGGCGGGCGCCGGCATCCGGGCGCGCGCACAGTTCTCTTGCGGCGAATCCCTGACCTGAGGTCAGCGCGCGCTCCGATGGCCGAACCTCCCCACGCGCCGACAGTAGGAGGACACGAATTCAAAGGAGACGATCATGAAGAGATTTCGAAAGCTGAGCTGGGGAGGCCTCGCACTCGCGGCGGTCACGGCGGCTGTCGCCGCTCCGGCGCTCGCAGGCCCGGGCCCGACGATCACCATCCGCCATCAGATGCACGGCTGCCACGCCTGGTCGCTCGCAGGCGGGCCGTTCAAGTCGTCGTTGAAGATGTCCGTCGCTCGGTCGACATCGCTGAAGATCGTCGACAACGACGTCATGCCCCATGCGTTCCTCCAGGTCGCAGGCCCGAAGGTGACGATCGCTCGCCCCGTCATGCGGCACATGGGCGCAACGGCGATCGTTCGTTTTGGCAAGGCCGGCGTCTACCGCTTCACGACGAAGGCCGGCGAGGACTACAAGTCCGCCAGCGGGATGAAGACGATGGGCGAGGACAACGTCCTGCGCCTGACGGTCACGGTGCGGTAGATCCCAGCAATGAACACCGCCCAGTCCACACCCTCGCGCTCCACCGAACCGGAGCGCGAGGAAACGGCTTCGTCCGCGTTCTTCGCCCTCGCGTGCGTCGGGCTCGGCTTTCTCGTCATCACACTCGCGTTCTTCGCCGCATTGATGTGGTCGGACGCCAACGGCGCCAGGAACGCGGCCGACCGCACGGCGGCCAGGTTCGGGTCGGGCGATTCATCGGCGACGCCCGGGCAGACCGCCGTCCCCGACCTGAAGAGCTTCGCGGGCGCCGCGCCGGCGAACGCCGACGCGCTCGCGGCGGCACACAAGGCATTCCCGGCAGAGCTCCCTGCCGCTCCCGCAGGCGCCGTCGCCGACGTCAACCTCGTCCTGAAGGACGTCGAGATCCAGGTCGCGCCGGGAATCAAGTACAGCGCGTGGGCCTGGGCCGGCGGCGCACCCGGGCCGGTCATCC
>DAINSN010000250.1:0-2930 GCA_036741295.1 Gaiellaceae bacterium | reverse complement strand
TATTTCGTGCTTGGGTGAGCCCGATGAGCACCTGACTCTTGCGGGAATGGGCACCTGACTCGTTTGCGACGATGAGGAGCCACGACCCGCCGGGTACCCCCAAATCGACAAGATCGTGCGTGGGGGCGTTGATGGTCGGATCAAGCGTCGAGAGTCAGATGCCCTGTCTACGTATCGGACGCGCAAGCTGTCACGAGCTCGACGATTCGACTGACATGTGTCCGTGCCCACGTATGACGCTCGCGTGCCAAGCGAGGGAGCGCATTCAATGAAGCTCAGGCATCGCCGATAGGTATCGGTCGTTGTGGTCGGATGACAGCCAGCCGGAGGCCGCTACTATTCGGTCACTCCTCACCGCCCGAGAAGCGACCGTGCATCGACCCCGACCGCGTCTTACGCTCGCCACTCAGATCCTGGCGCTCCAGCTCACGGTCCTTGTGATCGCGGTGCTGTTCGGAGCGCTGGCGGGTCTGTGGCTCATTCGATCCGAGCTGGACCGGCAGTACCAGCAGCGCGCGCTCGCGGTCGCCGATTCGGTCGCGGCGCTGCCGGAGATCCGCGCAGCCGTGCTCGACCCCAACGGTTCCCGCGTCGTCCAGCCGCTCGCAGAATCAATCCGGAATGCGTCCGGCGCGAGCTTCGTCGTCGTCACCGACGTCAACGGCATCCGCCTGTCCCACCCGAATCCGGCCTTGATCGGACAGTCGGCGATCGACCCCGGCGAGCCACCAGTTGCGCTCTCCGGGCAGTCGTACACGGCGACCGAGACGGGCAGCCTCGGGGCATCGGCGCGCGGCAAGACACCGATCCGGGACGACAACGGTCACGTCGTGGGGATGGTGTCGGTCGGCTATCCGGAGATCGAGGTCAACGCCGGGCTGGAACGCCTTCTGCCGTTGACGGCCGGGTACCTTCTCGTCGCCCTCATCCTCGGGGTGGCGGCGTCGTGGCTGCTCGCGCGGCACCTGAAACGACAGACGTTCGGACTCGAGCCCCAGGAGATCGCCACGCTCCTCGAGCAGCGCGAGGCAATGCTGCATGGCATCCGGGAGGGCACGATCGCGGTCGATCGTTCGAGCCGGATCACACTCGTGAACGACGAGGCGCGCCGCCTCCTCGGACTGCACGCCGACGCGGTCGGACAGCCCCTCGAAGACGTGGTGCCCGCCGGACGGATCCGTGACGTCCTCACGGGGAGCGCCGAAGGCCGCGACCAGATCGTCCTGTCTGGCGGTCGGATCCTCGTCGCCAACCGGATGCCGATCATCCTCCGCGATGAGGTCAGCGGATCCGTGACCACCTTCCGCGACCGCACGGAACTGTCCGGCCTTCACCGTGAATTGCAGGGCCTGCGAGGCTTCACAGACGCGCTCCGAGCGCAGGTCCACGACTTCTCAAACCGGCTCCACACCATCGCCGGGCTGATCGAGCTGGGCCGAGGAGACGAGGCGATCCGACTGGCGACGGAGGCCGCGGCCGTCCATCAGGAATTAGCCGAACTGCTCGTCGAACGCGTCGGCGACCCACTCCTCGGCGCGTTGCTGCTGGCCAAGGCAGCCATTGCGTCGGAGTCGGCAATCGATCTTCGGCTGTCTGACGACACGCTGGTCTCGAGCGAGCGGGCAGACGCCCGGGACCTCGTCACGATCCTCGGCAACCTGATCGACAACGCGCTCGACGCCGTTCGCGAGAACCCGCCGACCGCGCCGCGCTGGGTCGACGTTCAGCTCCTCGAGGAGGCGCATGCAATTGTGCTGCGCGTCTCGGACTCGGGACTCGGGATCAACCCGCTGATGAGTCAGCGGGTGTTCGACGAAGGTTTCAGCACCAAGGACGCGACGGGCCGGACGCGGGGGCTCGGCCTGGCGCTCGTGAGGCAGATCGTCGAGCGTCGAGGTGGGACGATCCAGCTGGAGAACGGACCTGGAGCGATCTTCGCCGTCCGCCTCCCGCGACAAGTTAACGCGTTCGCGCGCCCGAACCGGGCGGCCAAAGCCAAGGCGACCACTCCCGTCGATGGGGCTGTCGGGCCGAGCGAGCAGCCGGCCGCCGGTCGCAGTCCGCAGTTCGGGCGGCGGTTTCGGGATGGAGGTTCGCGGCGACCTTCGCCTGTCAATCCCGCGGTGGACACCTCGCGCGGCCTCGCCGAATCGATCAACCCGGCGGTCGTGGAACGACGACCATGATCCGGACGCTCATCGTCGATGACGATTTCCGAGTGGCCGACGTCCACCGGGGCTACGTCCAGCGGTTGCAGGGATTCCTTGTTGTCGGTGAAGCGCACACGGCCGGCGAGGCGCTCGAGTCCATCTCACGCCTACGGCCGGACCTCGTCCTGCTTGATCTATACCTGCCGGACCTGCCGGGCCTCGAGGTCCTTCGCCGGATCCAGACCCTCCAGTCGAGCAGGCCCGACGTGGTGGTGGTGACGGCAGCGCGTGACGTCGACAGCCTGCGTGCAGCGATGCAGGGCGGCGTCATCCACTACCTGGTCAAACCGTTCTCGTTCCGGGTGTTCGAGGAAAAGCTGATGCGCTACGCCGACGTCCGCGGCCGGCTGTCGCGGCTCGCCGAAGCCGATCAGGCCGAGGTTGACCGGCTGTTCTCGATGCTGCGGACGAGTCCGGAAGGGGCGGACCTTCCGAAGGGCGTCTCCGTGGCGACGCTGCGCCTGATCGTTGACGTGCTGTCATCCGCGCCGGGGGACTTGAGCGCCACGGAGATCGCGCAGGCGGCGGGTGTCAGCCGCGTGACCGCTCGACGGTATCTTGACGAACTTGCCGGGAGCGGACGCGTCGAGCTCACGTTGCAGTACGGCGCGCCCGGTCGTCCCGAGCATCGTTACCGCCTCGGCAGACAGGGTGCGCGGGCGTCGCCGCCGACCAGATCGTCCAGATCGATCGACTGACTCGAACGCGGGACTCCGGGGC
>DAINSN010000249.1:0-2950 GCA_036741295.1 Gaiellaceae bacterium | reverse complement strand
CGCTGTACTTGCTCCTCACGTCGCGCGCGCGCGAGAACCTGAAGGGTGTCCGCACACTGATCCTCGACGAAGTGCATGCCGTCGCAGGCACTAAGCGTGGTGCGCATCTGGCACTTTCCGTCGAGCGCCTGCGACGGCTAACTGACGAGCCGTTCCAGCGCATCGGACTCTCCGCGACGCAGCGGCCGATGGAGGAGATCGGCCGTTTCGTTTCAGGAGCGCGCGACATCCAGCTCGTCGACGCCGGCGTTGCGAAGGAGCTCGACCTCAAGGTCGTCGTCCCGGTCGAGGACATGCGGGAGCCTGGCGCGTCCCAGGGCACCGGCTCGGAAGGATCACAGAGCTCGATCTGGCCCTCGATCTATCCCGAGATCCTCAAGCTCGTCGAAGAGCACCGCTCCACGATCGTCTTCGTCAACAACCGCCGCCTCGCCGAACGCCTTGCACTCCGACTGAACGAGCTGGCCGAGAAGGAAGTCGCGCGCGCACACCACGGTTCGCTCGCGCGCGAGCAGCGCGTCGAGATCGAGGAGCTGCTGAAGGCGGGGGAGATCCCATGTCTCGTCGCCACGTCGTCGCTCGAGCTCGGCATCGATATGGGCGCGGTCGACCTCGTCATCCAGGTCGAGTCACCGAAGTCGGTTGCGCGCGGCCTGCAGCGCGTCGGCCGTGCGGGTCACGAGCTCGGCGCCGTTTCGAAGGGACGCATCTTCCCGAAGTTCCGCGCCGATCTGCTCGAGTCGGCGGTGGTCGTGAAGCGGATGCTCGAAGGCGCAATCGAGGAGACCGTCATTCCGCGCAATCCGCTCGACGTGCTCGCGCAACAGATCGTCGCGATTACGGCAGACGAGGAAATCTCCGTCGACGACCTGCACGAGCTCGTACGGGGCGCGTACCCCTTCGCCGACCTTTCACGGACGCAGCTCGAGAACGTGCTCGACATGCTTGCCGGGCGTTACCCGTCCGACGAGTTCGCCGAGCTCAGACCGCGCATCATCTGGGATCGCACCGCCGGCGTCATACGCGGTCGCACCGGCGCCCGCCGGCTGGCGGTGACGAATGCAGGAACAATTCCGGATCGCGGTCTCTTCGGCGTGTATCTCATCGACGGCGGTGGCCGTGTCGGCGAGCTCGACGAGGAGATGGTCTACGAGGCGCGGGCCGGCCAGACGTTCCTCCTCGGCGCGTCGACCTGGCGGATCGAAGAGATCACGCGCGACCGGGTGCTCGTCTCTCCCGCGCCGGGTGTGCCGGGCGCCATTCCGTTCTGGAAGGGCGAAGGTGTCGGCCGTCCGTACGAGCTCGGCGAGGCGATCGGCAAGGCATCGCGCGAGCTCGTTGCGCTCACCGAGGAGAAAGCGCTCACACGTCTTCGTGACGAGCATCTGCTCGACGACCGCGCCGCCCGCAACCTACTGACGTTCCTGAACGAGCAGGCTGCCGCGACCGGCACCGTGCCGTCGGACCGGACCGTCGTCGTCGAGCGTTTCCGCGACGAGATCGGCGACTGGCGTCTCTGCATCCTGACGCCGTTCGGCGCGCGCGTGCACGCCCCGTGGGCGCTCGCGCTCGCCGCACGGTTCCGAGAGTCGCTCGGGCTGGAGGTCCAGTCGATCTGGTCGGACGACGGCATCGCGCTTCATCTCCCGGACGCCGACACGCCGCCGCCGACGGACGCGATCGTGATCTCGCCGGAGGAGATCGAAGAGCTCGTCGTGCAGGAAGTGGGGCAGAGCGCGCTCTTCGGTGCGCGTTTCCGCGAGAACGCCGCCCGTGCATTGCTGATCCCGCGCCGTCGTCCCGACCAGCGCACGCCGTTGTGGCAGCAGCGCCTCAAAGCGCAAGGCCTGCTGCAGGTCGCACGCCGCTACGGCTCGTTCCCGATCATCCTCGAGACCTACCGCGAGTGCCTGCAGGACGTCTTCGACCTGCCCGCGCTGAAGCGGCTGCTGCAAGGACTGCGCACACGCGAGCTCGATCTCGTGGACGTCGAGACCGCATCCGCGTCGCCGTATTCCGCGTCGCTGCTCTTCGACTACATCGCGACCTACATGTACGAGGACGACACGCCTCCCGCCGAGCGGCGCGCCCAGGCGCTGTCGCTTGACCGCGACCTCTTGCGCGAGCTCCTCGGCCAGGAAGAGCTACGCGACCTGCTCGACGCGGACGCGCTCGAGGAGGTCGAGGCGCAACTGCGCGGCAACCCGCGCAACGCCGACCAGCTCCATGACCAGCTGCGCCTGCGCGGAGACCTGCGCGAAGGCGAGTACGACGAAGGCTTTGCGCAGACGCTCCTGCGCGAGCGCCGCGCGCTGCTCGTGCGTTTCGCCGGCGAGCAGCGGCTGATCGCCGCCGAGGACGCCGGCCGTTACCGAGATGCCCTCGGCGTGATGCCGCCGGGCGGGCTGCCGGAAGTCTTCCTCGAGGGCGCGCCCGATTCGCTCGAGCAGCTCGTGCTGCGCTACGCGCGCGGACGCGGGCCGTTCACGACGGCTCAGGCGACCACGCATTTCGGGCGTGACGTCGAGCCTTTGCTCCAGCAGTTCGAGCGGCAGGAGAAGCTCCTGCGCGGCGAGCTCCGCCCCGGTGGAACCGAGCGCGAGTGGTGTGACCCGGACGTGCTGCGGCGTCTGCGGCGCGCGTCGCTCGCCGCGCTGCGGAAGGAGGTCGAGCCCGCCGAGCAGGCCGCGTTCGGACGTTTCCTGCCGCACTGGCACGGCATCGACCGCCGCGCGACGCTGCGTGAAGCGCTCGTACCGCTGCAGGGGCTCTCGTTGCCGGTGTCGTTGTGGGAGTCCGACGTGCTGCCTCGCCGCGTTCCAGGCTTCAATCCCGGCCAACTCGACCAGCTGTGCGCATCGGGCGAGGTGGTTTGGGTGGGCGCCGGCCTCGACCGTGTCGCCGTCTTCTTCCGCGAGGACGCACCGGCGCTCGGCCGTCCCGCCGCGGC
>DAINSN010000248.1:0-2962 GCA_036741295.1 Gaiellaceae bacterium | reverse complement strand
AGCATGCGCTCAGTGTGTGTCAGCATCGCGGTCTCGGCTATCGCTCGAACGAGGATTCCGCCTAGACAGGGCGCGACCCCCGCCGTAGAGTCGAGCGGGCGTGGGGGCCCAGTGGAGATACCGCGCGGCCGCCGCGGCCGTCTTCGTGGCCCTGGTCTGGGTCGCCGCGGCGCTCGGCGGCTTCGACATCACGCGCTGGGGGACTCCCGGGTTCGGAGACGGCCAGTTCACGGACGTCCGCGACGTTGCCGTCAGCCTCGGCGGCACCGTCTACACCGTCGACACGACGCCCGGCCGGATCCAGCGCTTTACCGCCGCGGGCAAGTTCATCGCCTCCTCGGAGGCCTCCGGCGGACAGTTCCTCGCGGTCGACGGGACGGGCATCTACCTCGCGAAGTCTGGCGGCGGCGGACGCGTGGCGCACCTCACGCTGGCTGGAGGCGCCGTCACGCAGTGGGAAGTCCCGACTCCCCATGGCATCGCCGTCAAGGACGGCTTCGTCTACGTCGTCGCATCAGGCTCGGAGATCCGCAAGTACACGACCGGCGGCACCCTCGTGAAGACGTGGCCGATCTCGACCACCGAGATCTTCCCGGGCGGGCTCGATCTCGCGGTCGACCCGGCCGGCAACATCTACGTCGTCCAGAACTGGGGTGCGATCCGCAAGTACAGCCCGGGCGGCGAGCTCCTCACGACGGGCTACACGGGCTTGCCGGGCGAGATCTACGGCCTGGGCGTCAACCCGTCGACCGGCGACGTGTGGGTGAGCGCCGACGACGCGAATTCGATGGTCGAGCTGTCTTCGTCACTCGACAAGGTGCTCGCGACGGTGAAAACCGCCGGACTCTCTTCGCCGCGCGGAGTCGGGGTGGGCTGCACGGACGCGTACGTCGCCAACAACGGCAAGAACGAGATCGTCCGGATCCATCCCTCGGGCGCGCTACCGCTCTGCGGGGTGACCAAGCTCCCGCGCGTCTGGTTCCCGCCGGTCGAGATCGACACGTCGACGAAGAAGGCCAAGGTGAGCGGCACGTGCCTCGGCCCGGGCCGGTGCAAGGGACTGCTCGGCATCGAGACGGTGGCGCCGAAATGCGGGACTAAGAACCACCCGAAGCCGTGCATCCTCGCCCGGATCCCCTTCAATTTCGGCAAGGGCGAGACGATCAGGCTCACGGTCAAGCTGAAGATCCCCGGCCCGCACGTCCTCGACGGCGGCACCCCGATCACGCTCTTCAAGCTGAAGGGGAAGGACCGGCTGCTTCCACTCGACCGCGTCGCGCTCGCGCGCGGGAGCTCGAGCATGACGCTCGACTGCCGGAAGGGCGGTTTCCCCGGCGAGTCGTTCCCGTACGCGGGCACCCTGACGCCGAAAGTCGGAGGCGCGCACGTGCGGATCGCGATCGCGTCGCCGGACGGCTCGATGGAGGTACGCGAGGCGGCGACGGATCCGGCGGGCCACTTCACCGGCTCCTTCGTCCCGCGCGGCCCTGGCTCGTACAGCGTGCTCGCCTTCTGGCGCGGGAACACGAAGCTCGACGGCGCTCAGTCGCCGGCGTGTGGATTCACCGTCTCGCAGACGCAGACGACGACCGGCACGACGACGACCACCGGCACGACCACGACGACGCCGACGCCGCGCCCGGATCTGACGATCTCGAGCCTGACGAAGGACACGGTCGTCGTTCAGAACATCGGCAACGCCGCAGCCGGCTCGTTCGTCGTCACGGTGACGACGACGGGCGGCGCCTCGAACTTCCAGGTGCCGGGCCTCAACCCCGGTCAGTCGATGAGCCTGAGCTTCTTCTGCCGCGTCGGCGCTGTCAGCGCGCTGGCGGACAGCGCGAGTCAGATCACGGAGTCGAACGAGACGAACAACGCCGCCGCGATCACGGTCATCGGCTGCGTCGGCTGACAACCGCGGGTAGGCCGATGGAGCGTACCGGGATCGAACCGGTGACCTCCGGCTTGCAAAGCCGGCGCTCTCCCAGCTGAGCTAACGCCCCGTTCATGCCAAGCGTAGCGACGAGTCAGGACCGATTACGCTCCCAGACTTCTTGACTCGGGGCAGCGCTGGTGCTAGACCACAGGCGTCGTGCGCCGCGCGAACCGCAGTCTCCGCGCCGCAATCTTCCTCGGTGCGCTCGCCGCCGTCGCGATCGCGGTCGCATCCGGGCAGGGCACCATCGGCGCCCCCACTCCGTTCGGCCCGCTTCCGCTCGACCACTTCGCGTGCTACTCCGCGACGTTCAGCAACTTCAAGCCCCGTCCGGTCCGGCTCGAGAACCAGTTTGGAAAGGCGACCGCACGGGTGCTCCGCCCGATCCGGATCTGCGCGCCGGCGCAGAAGAACGCCGAGCCGATGCGCAACCGGATCGCACACCTGACCTGCTACGCCCTGACCGGCGTGCAAGGCCCGGAGCAGCAGTCCCGGTCGGTCACCTTGACCAACCAGTTCGGCGTCCTGCCCGCGAAGGTGCTCGTCGTCCCGCCCGAATCGCTCTGCCTACCTGCGTCGAAGCGGCTCGGGACGCTCGCCCCGCCCTCGGCGGTGCCCAAGAACCTCGATCACTTCGTCTGCTACAGGATCGACCCGAGTGGGCCGTTCGAGCGCAGGAACGCGAAGGTCCACGATCAGTTCGGCTCGTTCACAGACGCCATCCTCGCCCCCAAGACGCTCTGCGTTCCCACGCGCAAGAACGACTCGAAGCTGATCCAGCCTCGCGTGCACCTCGTCTGCTACAGCGTCAAGTCGGGCGCGCGGGGACGGGCGGCGCTCCTCCGCGACCAGTTCGGAATCCTGAAGAGCACACCGAGCGTGCGAAACCTCCTCTGCGTGCCCTCGCTGAAGCGCCTGACGCTCGACTAGGCCGGCCCCTACGGCAGCTGCGGCCGCCGCTCCGACACTACCCAGCGGGTCTTCCCCGCGGCTTCCGGCTGCGCGGCGATCGCCGTCGTGCGCGCG
>DAINSN010000247.1:513-3022 GCA_036741295.1 Gaiellaceae bacterium | reverse complement strand
CTGGCTTGGTGCTCGCGACCCAGAAGCTCGACGGCATTACTGGCAGGGGCACTAAGAAACCAGCGCCCGGGCGAAATCGTCCGCATCAAACGGCCGCAAGTCCTCGAGACTCTCGCCGACGCCGATCAGCTTGACCGGTAGTCCGAGCTCGTGCGCGATCGCGACGGCGATGCCGCCCTTGGCGCTGCCGTCGAGCTTCGTCAGCGCGACGCCCGTGACGCCGACGGCCTCGCCGAACAGGCGCGCCTGCTGCAGTCCGTTCTGTCCTGTCGTTGCGTCGACGACGAGCAGGGTCTCGTGCGGCGCGCCTTCGAGCTTGGCTTCGATGACGCGTCGCACCTTCGCGAGCTCCTGCATCAGGTTCGACTGCGTATGGAGGCGGCCGGCGGTGTCGACGATGACGACGTCACGACCGTTGCGCGTCGCCGATTCGATGGCGTCGTAGGCGACCGACGCCGGATCGGCTCCGCGCTCCGCGCCGACGAAGTCGGCGTTCGCGCGGTCGGCCCAGATCTCCAACTGCTCCTCGGCCGCGGCACGAAACGTGTCGGCCGCGCCGAGGACGACGGAGTGACCGTGCTGCCGGAGCCGCTCCGCGAGCTTGCCGATCGTCGTCGTCTTGCCCGTGCCGTTGACACCGACGACGAGCAGGACGCTCGGGTCGGCATGCACGTCGAGGGTGGCAGGTTCGCCCAGCAGCTTCGAGATTTCCTCCGCGAGCGCCGCGTTGAGATCGGTCAGGTCCGGACGCGCTTCCAGCCGCCGCACGAGCTCCGCTGTTGCGGGCACACCTACGTCCGCGCGAATCAGCGCTTCCTCGAGCCGCTCCCACGCGGCGGCGTCGCCCGGATCGAATGTCGCCGAAGCAAGCTCGGCCGTCAGCGCCTGCCGGCTCTTCGAGAGCGAGTCGCGCAGCCGAGAGAAGAGCCCCGCGCGGTCGGCCTCGGGCTCAGGCTGCGCATTCTCCTCTCCGAGTAGCTGTGCCCAGCTACGAGGCAACCGCGACTCCCTGACCGCCGCCCGCTCCCGCCGAGCGGAGCCCGGCTCCGCGGGCGGCTCGGGCCGCTGTCGGCACGATGCGCTCCAGGGCCGTGTACTCACACTGTCCCTTCCGGCCTCGCACCAACAGCGGCCCGTCAGGAAGCCGCGGAAAGCGCGGCGGCCTGCTCGCGTGGCAGGCGCCGGGAAACGATCTGCGAGACCCCGTCGGCGCCCATCGTCACGCCGTAGAGGATATCCGCGGCCTCCATCGTCCTCTTCTGGTGCGTGATGACGATGAACTGCGCGCGATCCGAGTAGCGGCGCAGCAACTCGACGAAGCGGCCGATGTTGGTGTCGTCGAGCGCGGCCTCGACCTCGTCGAGCAGGTAGAACGGGCACGGCCGCGCGAGGAAGAGCGCGAACAGGAACGAGATTGCGCCCAGAGCCTTCTCGCCGCCAGACAGTAGTGACAGCCGCGTCACTTTCTTACCGGCCGGCCGCAGCTCGACCTCGATGCCGGGCTGCTCGTCTTCGTCCTCGGGCTCGGTGAGGCGCAGTCGCCCTTCGCCGCCCGGGAAGAGCGTCGCGGCCACTTCGGTGAAGTTCTCCTGCACCGACGCGAACGTCTCTGCAAACCGTTGCTCGACCGTACGCGCGAGATCGTCGCGCAGTTTCTCGAGCTCCTTCAGACTCTCCTCCAGGTCAGCGCGCTGCGTCGAGAGCTCGACAAGGCGCTCCTTCTCTTCGTCGTACTCCTGCTTCGCCAGCGGGTTGACCTGGCCCAGCGATTCGCGGCGGCGCTCGAGCCGCTCGATGCGATCGGCGAGCTCGCCGCGGTCGTCTCCTTCTGCAGGCTCCGCGTCGGTGGCCTCGAGGCGGCGGCGCGCCTCGTCGGCTTCCGCATCGATCCGTGCACGCTCGACGTCGACCGCGCTCAGCCGTTCGCGTGCCTCGGCCGCGGCGCGGCGGGCATCGACCTCTTCGGCGCCGAGGCGGCGCAGCTCTTCCGCCAGCGCTCCAGTTCTCGAAGCGCCCGCGTCGGCGCGTGCCCGCAGGGGTGCCTCGAAGCGGTTGTCCCCGATTCCCTCGAGCGTCTCGACGAGCTGGGCGGCGAGCCGCGCGAGCGCCACCGTGAGCGGATCGCGCGTCGCGGAGTAAGCGTCTTCAGGAATCGGAGCTTCGACGCGCGTCTCCAGCTCGTCGACTTCTGCGGCGAGCGCACGGCGCCGTGCCTCGAGCTCGAGCCACACAGCTTCGGCCGTCTCGCCTGCGAACCAGATCTCTCCGCGCTGCGGGTCGTAACCGAAGCCTTCGGGAGTGACGGCCGGAACCTGGGAGTGGAGCAGCTCCTCCTTTGACACGACCGGCAGCTCGCGGACGAGCTCGCGCGGGTCGCGCGTCAGGACGACGACGCTGCCGAGCCCCGCAGCCCGCGCGCGTTCCGCGAGAGCGAGCGCGGCGCGTGCGTCGGCGGCCATGAGCGCAGGCGCACGGTGGCCGAGCGCTGCGGCGACTGCCCGCTCGCGAC
>DAINSN010000247.1:0-503 GCA_036741295.1 Gaiellaceae bacterium | reverse complement strand
AGCCGTTCTCCCTCCTCCGCGAGGGCACGCGCAGCGGGCGGCAGCCCCTCCCGTTCGGCGAGCGCACGCTCGAGTGTCTGCAGGCGTTCGCGTGCAACCCGCGCCTGCTCTCTGAGCGCTTCGCGCTCGGCCCGAACGCGGGCGTCGAGCACGCGTCGTGGCCGCGACAGCTCCGCGCGCAACCGTTCGAGCAGCGCCTCCGCGCTCTCCCGGCGCAGCTCGAGCCGTTCACGTGCGCTGCGCAGGCGGTACAGCGTCGCGGTTGCCTCCTCGCGCCGGCCGGCCGCGTCCGCAAGCTCCTCTTCCGCGCGGCGCCGGTCCTCGAGCAGCGAGTCGAGCCGCTCGTCGGCGTGCTTGCGCGCAAGTACCGCGGCCATGCGTCTGCCCTCGCCGTCTTCGAGCCGCTCGTTGAGGTCCGCCAAATCGAGCTCTGCGACTCGCGCTCGCAGCGACGCGAGGTCGCCGAGCAGCTTCTCGGCGCGCTCGGCGGCCGTAGCCTGGAG
>DAINSN010000246.1:0-3040 GCA_036741295.1 Gaiellaceae bacterium | reverse complement strand
CCGCTTCACACGCGGGAGGTCCCTGGTTCGATCCCAGGTGCGCCCATCGTCCTCAGACCTGCCTTCCTAGCGCAGCGCGTCAATCGACGTGGTCGCGACGATCCCTTCGACGCTGCGCGCCAGTTCCGCGTCCAGGGTTACGAACGCGTCTGCCTGTAGCTGAGTGAGTGCAACGTACTCGGCGTTGTAGGTCGAGGTCCATCCCAACTGATCCGCCAGGTCCCAGGCCCGACGCCGGAGCACGGCGTCGCCGAGAAGCCTGATCGGCATCCGCCCGATGCGGGTGAGGCGGTCGCGCGCGACGTCGCCCGGGATCTCGCCCCGCTGGACGGCCTCGTGCAGAGCCGACAGCGTTTGAGAACGAAGGAGCGTCGGTGCGAGGAGCTTGTGCTTGCCTGGGACCTCGACCTCCGCGCTCGCCAGGTGGAGGACGGCGCTGGCGTCAACGACGAACTTGGTCACGACTCGCCGTCCCAGTACTTAGCGGGCTCGGCGTGCCGTGTGAGCAAGATCCGCTCGCCCTTCGCGCTCACAGTGTCGAGCTTGCCGCTGTCCGGGTACTCGAGGATCTCGGGAACGATCAGCGTCGAGAGCATCAGGATGCGCACGGGCTCCTCGGTCGCGTTTCGCACCTGGTGCGCTCCGGTGGCGCCGCGCAGGAAGCAGGCGACGTCACCTTCGACAAGCTCGCGCTCCCCCTCGGGCGTCCGCAACGTCGGGCGGCCTCGAAGGACGACTATCCATTCCTCGTTCGCGTGATGGAGGTGGTACGGCCAGAGCTTCTTGCCGGGATCGATCTCGTACCCGCTCCCGCCGATAAGCTCGGCGCCGAGCCGCGGGCCGATCTGGGCCTCTCGAATCCGGAAACCCTCGTGCTCCTGCTCGTCGCCCCACTCGTCGGCGAAGGTGTTGGCGATCTCCATCCCCGGAAAACTAGGCGCTAGGGCATTCCGACTGCAACCCGGCAGCTCGGGTGACTGAGCCCGCCAGGACTTCGACCATGGGACGCACCGGGACATTGGATCCGCACGCCTCGCGGCCACCGGGTGAGCGCGACGTGTCATAGCACTTCTTCGTCCAAGGAGCTTCGGAGGTCATCCGGGACCCTGATCATGGGATTCAGTTCGAGCAGACGCGCCAGGAACGGTTTGAACACCGCATCCAGCAGCCCGCGAGCCTTGCCCGAGTCGTGGCGAATGATCATGTAGTCCTCGTCCCCGGCGCCGCTCCCCCAACCCATGCTCGCTCTGGATCGCTGAAGGCGCTCGGGCTGCGGGCTCCCCGGCCACGGAGATCCGAGCCTTACGATCTCGATGTGGGTGAGGCTCTCTCCAGGCAGGAGCTCGAGGCCGTGCACTGCTGGGAAGCGGACGACCGGGTGCCGGGGCGACCGGAGATGACCGCGTTCCGTCGACGGGTGCGCCACCATCAGTCGCGATGGCGGGAGTCGAAGGGTCACCCGATCGGATCGCAGCCGATCGCGCCGAAACCCGGCGGCGCATCACGTCTGGTCGGGAGCCGCCTACCGCTCGCCTACGCCCGGGAAACCGGCGCGAACTTCATCACGGCAGGGGCACTCGACGCGGCGAGGGCCCGAACTTCCATCATCGAACCTCACCAAAGTTTCGATCACCAGCGACTGTGGGCCGACCTCCTGTCATCGGCGGCGATGTCCTTCAACCTGTTCGGCGACCTGGCCGGAGCCCTCGGGCTCGCCGACCGGGCCGTCCACTCCTGGTGGCCGGACGCGCCTGGCACCGTGTGCGACATCCGCTTCGCGCACTCGCCGGGCCGCTTCGATCCCGCATACCTCAACAGCCTTCGCGCCTTCCATGCAGCGTTCGTGCTCGACCTCGACGACGGGACGCAGGGGATCGTCGCCGTCGACACCAAGTACCATGAGCGAACCAAGCCGGAGACACCGAAGCCAAGTAATCTCCGGCGGTATCTCGAGGTCGCCGAGAGGGCGGCTGTCTTCGAGGCGGGGGCGATCCACGCGGTCAAGGGGAGGACCGATCTTGCCGTGATGTGGCTCGAGCACCTGCTGCTGCTGTCGATGCTGCAACACTCGAGCGGCAGGTGGAGCTGGGGCCGGTACGTCGTCGTCCACCCCGCCGGCAATTCGAGCGTCGCCGAAGGATGCGCCCGGTACCGGGACCTCCTCGTGGATCAGTCGACGTTCTCCTCCATGACCCTCGAGGAGCTCCTCGACGCCGGCGTCCTCCCGGCGCCGACGGCTGCGGCCCTTCGCAAGCGGTACGCCTACGGCTGACAGTGCGCCTAACCGTTCCCTCCGCGCGGCACACAGCGGTTACGTCAGGCTTCGAGTTCATGGTTCCCGAGTCGAAACTGGAGAAGACCGAGCACGGGCTCGTCCCGAAGGGCGAGGGATGGTTTGTCCTCAACATGCGCGACGCCGTGTGGCGGCACGTCGACGGCCGCGGCGCCGGATCGGTGATCGCGGATGATTTCGAAGGCAAGCGGCAACTCGAACAGCTCGGCGTCAATCCGTTCGTGCTCAGTCCGGGCGAACCGATGGCCATGTACCACTGGGAAGCCGATCAGGAGGACTTCCTCGTCGTCTCCGGCGAAGCAGTTCTGATCATCGAAGGCGAGGAGCGGCAATTGCGCGCATGGGACTTCGTGCATTGCCCGCCGAACACGAAGCACGTGATCATCGGGGCAGGAAGCGGTCCATGTCTCGTGATCGCAGTCGGCGCACGCGAACACGACTCGCTCGGCTTCACCGTCGATGAAGTCGCGAAACGCCACGGTGCGAGCGTCGAGGAGGACACGACGGATGGAGGGGTCGCGTACGCCTCGGTCCCGCGCCGCGAGCCGACCGCGTACCGCGACGGCTGGCTTCCCGAGTAGCCGTCGCGTTTGCGAACGTTCGAGTCGGCGGAAGGACGTCGCCCACACGACGCTCTCCTGCTGTCGGTGGGTAGGTCTACAGTGGGTGGACGCAGGGAGTCCAGCGTGAGTAAGGGGAGACCATGACCACACTCGAGAACCGGCCGAACACCGCACTCCTCGTCGT
>DAINSN010000245.1:0-3044 GCA_036741295.1 Gaiellaceae bacterium | reverse complement strand
AGGCGGCGGCCGGCTACAGCGTCTTCGTCTACGACACGGGCGCGGGCCACTGCCCGGGGTCGTGCGTCATGGTGTATCGCGACCGCTACGTCACGGTTGCAACGCGCTCACGCTCCTAAGAGATCGTCGAGGCTCGGCGCCATCCGGATCGACGGGCTCAGGGTCCCCCACACCGCGAGCACGACACCGACCACGGCGAAGACGGCGATCGTCGCACGTGCTGACACGGTGCTGATCAGAACGCCGGCGATGAGTGGGCCGAGCGGCGCGATCAGCAACGAGATCATGCTGCGCACGGACTCCGCCCGGCCGAGCAGGCGGTCGGGTGTCATCGCGATCCGGTAGCCGTGGACGACCGAGTCGGTCGACGGAATCGCGAGCGCCGTGGGCAGGATGCCGGCCGTCAGCACGTACACGTTCGGCCAGACGAGGAAGACCGCGCAGCCGAGCCAGGTCCAGAGCTCGAGCAGCAGGACGGCCCGGACCGGGAGCAGGCGGCGCACGAGCGGCGACACGAGCGAGCCGAGCAACAAACAGGCGCCGAAGACTGCGATAAGCGCTCCGACCTCGCCGCCCGACAGCCCCTGCTCCTTGGCGATGACGACCACGGCGAAGAGCACGCCGGGACCGATGAAGTTCGTGAGCCCGAAGAGCAACGCGCACGTGCGCAGGAACGGCTGGCTCCAGACGAAGCGAAAGCCCTCGGCGAGCCGCGAGCGCAGCGACGCGAGGTGAGGCTCGCGCTCCTCCTGGAACGGTGTCCGCATCGCGAGGAGCGAGAGGGTCGAGAACGCGTACGAGACCGCGTCGACGAGAAACGGGAGCGCGCGGGCGAGCCCGAAGAGCGCGCCGCCGAGCGGCGGCCCCGCGAGCTGCACCACTGCCTGCCGGCCCGTCTCGGCGGCCGCGGCGGCCGGGAGCTGGCGTGCCGGCACGACGGCACGCAACGCGCCGGGTTGAGCACCGAAGAACAGGGCGGAGCCGCTGCCCTCGACGAAAGCCACGGCCACGATCTGCCAGAAGGCGACTCGATCGAGCAAGATCGTGGCGGCGAGACTCCCGATCGCGAGCACGCGCACGACGTCGGCCGCGATCATCAGCCGCCTACGGCTCCAGCGGTCGGCCGCCAACCCGGCGGGCAGCGCGAAGAGCACCGACGGAAGGCTTCGCGCGAACGCGACGATGCCGGCCTTCGCCGGCGAATGCGTGACCGCGAGCACGAGCAGCGGGAACGCGATCGACGTCGACGACGTGCCGGCGCTCGACAGCAGCTGCCCGATCTGCAGCAGCATGAAGTCGCGGTTTCGGCGCAGAGGAACCGCGGTCACGCGACGACGCTAGCTGACCTCGCGCGTTGGAAACGCCTATTGCCGCGTTTTCCGTGCCACTCGGCAGGATGTAGAACGCATACACGACGAGCGGAACAGTTCCTTCGTTGTGTAGAACGTGGACGTACTTCCCCTGAAAGAAGCCGCTCCCTGCCGGGTGCCTCCCGACATGCAGCTCGTCCCTTCGGCATGGTATTCCACGCCTTCTCCCGAGGCCATCGCCAGGGACGTCGATCCCGGATGCGAGTGCCAGCCCGTCGTGCCGCCCGGAGCAATCGTGACCAGATGCACCGCGTGTCACATGGCGTCGAGGAGACGCAGGTGTTCAGGTCGCTACAAAACGATCATACTTCCGGTTATGGCTCGGGACTGGTGGTGGCCCTGGTGGATCAGCTCGCTGTTCGACGTTGGCGTCCTCGTTCTGGCGGTGATCGTCTTCGTGCGCGCAAACCGCCGACTCGTCCGTCAGGTTGCAACAGTCATCGGGATCGGAGCGATCGTCGCAGCCGTGCTTGCTCCCGTCGTCATGAAGGGCAAAGCGTCAGATTCGCCGATGCGCATGCAGACCGGATCGACGATGACGTCGCCTTAGCCGACTCGAAGCCGGAAGGCCTCGACGGCGGCTCCTTTGCCCTTCAAGGAAAGTAGTTCTCTTTCGGCTGCCGGGTAGTCCTCCACAACGCCGGCGTGGGTGGCCGCGTCCAGCACGATCTCTCCCGCCTGCGCGGCCGATGTCAACCTCGCAGCGGTATTCGTCACATCGCCGATCGCGGTGAAGTCCTTGAAGCCACCGCCGCCGACGTTCCCCACGAACTCCTCCCCGCTCGCGATCCCGACTCCCACGTCGATCCAACTCGACGTCGAGCTGCCATAGCCGACTGCCTCGAGGAGGGACGCGCCGGCCTGAACGGCCTTCGCTCGATACGAACGACCGGCAAGACCCGGGACGAAGATCGCCATGACTTCATCGCCCGCGATCTGGCCGAGCAGCCCTTCGAGCGGCAGGAACGCTTTCGAGGCCACCTCGTAGAAGCGGTTTACGAGAGCCGTTGCCTCGATCGTGCCGAGCCGCTCGGTCAGAGACGTGTAGCCGCGCATGTCGGCAAAGAGGATCGAGAGCGGGACGACCGCGCCTCCTTCGGGAGCGGATTCGACGCAGCGAGCGCAGAGCTGCGAGTTCTTCCGTGACTGCCCGTAACCGCAGATCCTGAAGGCGCCGGCGGAGGGCCCAGTGAACGGCACATTGCAGAGCTTGCAACGCGTCGAGCCGGGCGCGAGCGCAAATGCGCGCCGCCCAGCGCGTTGAGCGAAACGAAGCGGGTGTTCACCGCGGAGAATCGCGGCCCAACGCTCGCTCATCGGCGGGAAGGGGTGACCTCCGGCGCTCTCGCTCATGGCCACTCCAGCCACTCTATGCGGCGCTTGATCTCGGATCTCCGCGCGCCATGTCGGAGAAAAGGCGCCGAGCGGATTCGAACCGCTGTACGAGGCTTTGCAGGCCTCTGCCTAACCACTCGGCCACGGCGCCGTGCCGCGGGCCATGGTATCCCGGGTGTCTTACGGAACCCAGCGTTCGAGCGACGGCGTCAGCTGCAGCTCTTGCGTCCCGTCCGAGGTTTCGTGCTCCGAAGACGAGGAGCGTCGGCACCGGAGGACCTTACCCGCAGGCGAGCTTTGCCCCAGCCGCGAGCGGCCGGTTCGCCTCGAGCGCCTGGA
>DAINSN010000244.1:0-3105 GCA_036741295.1 Gaiellaceae bacterium | reverse complement strand
CAGACGCCAAGGCGTTCGTGCCGTCCGAGTGCTTCGAAGATCGCAGCGAGCTCGTCGATCGAGCGTCCGATCGTCCCGCCGGCGCCCGCGGAGTTCTCCATCAGCAACCAGGTTCGCTCGTTGCACCGCTCGAGCACCTGTTTCAGCGCGGGCACAACTCGCTCCAGGCCCGTCTCGAAGCCCGCGCCGAGATGGGAGCCGATGTGGAAGATCACCGCGTCGGCCTCGATCGCGGAGGCGGCATCGACGGTCGCGCGCATCGTGTCGATGCTCTTCGAGTAGATCGCGTCGTCGGGCGCGGCGAGGTTGACGAGGTAGAGCGCGTGAACAAGGGCGGGGAGGCCCGCCGCTTCGCGCTTCGACCTGAATGCCGCGAGGTCAGCGGGGTCGTGCTCGGGAAACCGCCAGGTGCGCGGGCTCTGGGCGAAGAGCTGCACGGCCTCAGCGCCCATCTCGATCGCGTTGTCGAGGGCCTTCTTCACACCCCCGGAACAGTGGGCTCCGAACAGCACGGCAGTAACCTAACGGTGTGCCCGTTCGCGTCCGCATGGCTCCGAGCCCGACCGGCTTCCTCCACATCGGGAACGTTCGGACGGCGCTCTTCAATTGGCTGTTCGCACGCAACGAGGGCGGCGAGTTTCGGCTCCGGATCGAAAACACGGACACGAATCGCGAGGTGGAGGAGGCGACACAGCAGATCCAGGACTCGCTCCGCTGGCTCGGGCTCGACTGGGACGGAGACGTCACCTTCCAGCTCGACCGGCTACAGGACTGCGCCGAGATCGCGCGGCGCCTGGTGGAGGAGGGCAAGGCCTACGAGGACGAAGGCGCAACCCGGTTCCGCATGCCGGACGAGGGTGTTACGGCCTGGGACGACGCGGTCCGCGGCCGTGTCGAGTTCCCGAACGAGAAGCTCGAGGACGTCGTGCTTGTTCGCTCCGACGGGCGGCCGACCTACAACTTTGCGTCGCCGATGGAGGACGTGTGGGACGGAATAACGCACGTGATCCGGGGCGAGGATCACATCTCGAACACGCCGAAGCAGATCAACATCATCCGCGCCGTCGGCGCCGAGCCACCCGTCTACGCACACGTTTCGCATGTTCTCGGTGCAGACGGCAAGAGCCTGTCGAAGCGACACGGTTCGGTGACCGTCGACGAGTTCCGACACGCGGGCTACTACGCGCCTGCGTTGATGAACTTCCTCGCGCTCCTCGGCTGGAGCTACGACGACAAGACCACGATCATGTCCCCTGACGAGCTGATCGAGCGGTTCAGTCTCGACCGGGTCGTCCCTAGCCCCGCGACGTTCGACTACGAGAAGCTCGACTGGCTGAACGGGATGCATCTCCGCGCGCTCTCGCCGGACGAGTATGCCGACGAGCTCGTGAAGTTCGTGCGCGACGAGGGTTATGACTGGGACGAGGCGCTCGTCCGGCGTGCTGCGCCGATCGTGCAGGAGAAGATCGAGCGCTTTGGACAGTTCCCCGACTTCGCAGGCTTCCTCTTCCGCGACATCGAGCCGCAAGCGGCAGCACTCCAGAACGGTGGCGCGCCTGTCGTCACCGCGGCACGTGACGAGCTCGCTCGTGTCGAGCCTTTCGCCGCCCCGGAGATCGAGGCCGCGCTGCGCAGCCTCGCCGAACGCCTCGAGCTCTCGCCGCGCAAGGCGTTCGAGCCCATCCGGATCGCGGTCACCGGCTCGAAGGTCTCGCCCGGGCTGTTCGAGAGCCTGGAGCTACTCGGAAAAGAGGAGACGTTGCGGCGTCTCAGTGCTGCCGCCGGCCCCGCAGCGGCCTAGGCTTGGCCAGGGGGTCGAGGGCACGCTGAAACGCGAGCCAGGAGCGCCGCTTGAACTGAGGTGAAGGCCGCGGTACGCGCTGCGAGGCACGCTCGATTTCGCGCTCGGGTTCACCCTCGGAGGGGTCAGGGTCATTTCGCATTTTCAAGGAGTAAACGGAGCTTCCTCGGATCGGGTTACGCGTAGACTTGCGGGCCGCGGTGGACTCGCCCAGCCACACCGTGCTCGTCGTCGACGACGACGCAGCCATCCGTTTTCTCTGTCGCGTCAACCTGGAGCTCGACGGCTGGGCCGTGCACGAGGCCGAGGCGATCGAGCAGGCGCGGCAGAAACTCGCGGTAGCCGCCGTCGACATCGTGCTGCTCGACGTTCACGTCGGCGTCGAGAGCGGGCTCGACTTCATCGCGGAGATCCGAGACCGCCATCCGGGCGTTCCCGTCGTGCTGCTCACAGGTTCCGTCGGGTCGCCCGGTCTCGACGGCGTCGACGCCGATGCGGTCATCTCGAAGCCCTTTACGCTCGACCAGTTGACCGGCACCCTCGGCAAGCTCGTGCCGCGGGCCGCGCCCGAGGCTGGATAGAGTTATCGCGATGTCGACTACTGCGGTGCGCAGTCCCGCGGAGTTCGAGGAACAACTCCAGCGGTATCTCTACGAGCGGTCGGAAGAGGGGCGAGCCGTCCGCGTCGGCGAGAAAGAGGTGTCGGAACAGGCGGCGATCGTCGCGCGCTACGCCGATCTCTTCAGCCGTGACCAGTTGCGGGCGCTCCGGGACGAGGAGGCGCGCGCCGACGAAGACCAGCGCGAATGGCTCTACAGGTTGCGCAAGACGTGCGAGAGCGGGCTTCTTGCCGCGGAGCTCGCGGAGAAGGACGACGAGCTCGAGAACGAGATTCTCGCCGCGCGTATCGACTTCAAAGGGGAGGAGCTTCCCCTTCGCTCCGCACTGGCCAACCTCGCGATCATCTCCGACTACGCGGAGCGCGACAAGCTCGGAGAGCTCTATAGGCAGAAGTCGGCCGACTTCAACGAGCAGCGGCTCGACTTGCTGCGCGCCTACGAGGAGCTCGAGGCGGACTTGACGGAAGAGCCCGACGCGGTGGCGCGGAGCGAGGAGGAAAAGCAGATCTCGCTGCGCGAGCTGGAATCCGTGCTCGCCGCGGCGAGCGACGCGATCGAGGGAACGTTTATCGCGATGCGCGAGCGCTGGTTCGAGCGGCTGCTCGGCCCGGACCGCGAGGAGCAACCGTCATCCGCACACATGGGTTACGTCCGGCGACTCTCCCCGCTCGACTCCACGTACAC
>DAINSN010000243.1:0-3111 GCA_036741295.1 Gaiellaceae bacterium | reverse complement strand
CGGGACTCATCGACAGCACTGAGGACGCCCTGCTCGGAGCGCTCCAGATCGATGTCGGGCGGGGACTGCTCGCAGAGCTCGGGAATCGGCTCGGCGAAAGCCTCGAAGCCGTTGCAGTGATCGGTGACGAGCACGTGCTCGAGCTCCACCCGTTGAGCTTCGATCCCGTGAGCGTCCACCTCGTGCCGCGCGGAGAGGCGGCGAAGACCCCGGCGGTTCTCGAGCGGTTGTGGAGCGAGCTCGGGCTGCATCGCAGCGGCACGATCGTCGGCTACGGCGGCGGGTCGACGACCGACGTCGCCGGGCTTGCCGCAGCGACGTACATGCGCGGCATGCGGTGGATCGCCGTGCCGACGACCCTGCTCGGTCAGGTCGACGCAGCCATCGGCGGCAAGACGGCGATCGACCTCCCTACGGGGAAGAACCTGGTCGGTGGATTCCACTATCCGGCCGGAGTCATCGTCGACCCCGATGTACTCGCGACGTTGAGCGACGCCCAGCGACGTGAGGGGATGGCGGAGGTGGTGAAGATGGGACTGCTCGCGGGCCGTCCGCTCTGGGAGTTGGAAGACGAGGCGATGATCCGAGCCTGCGCAGCGTTCAAATCCGCCGTGTGCCTCGGCGATCCTTTCGATCAAGGTCGCCGCGCGATCCTCAACCTTGGGCATACGTTTGCCCACGCGCTCGAGGCGGCAGCAGGCTACGACGGTCTAACGCACGGCGACGCCGTCGCCCTCGGTCTGCTTGCAGCGCTTCGGCTCTCAGGCCGACGCACGGACGTCGTCGAGGAAGTTTTGAATCCGCGCCCGGTCCGTGTCGACCGCGACCGCGCGTGGGCTGCGCTCGGCCGTGACAAGAAGCGAGGGCTCGTGCTCCTCGGCGACGACGGCGCGCACTGGGACGTCCCCGTCCCGGCGGAAGACGTGCGACGCGCCCTTGACGAGTTGGTCTCCCCGTAGAGTGACCCGGTGCAAGTCGTCGTCCTGAACGGGGCCAACCTCGACGTCCTCGCACGCCGCGATCCTGCGCTCTACGGCGGCATGTCTCTCTCGGAGCTCGAAACCCGCATCTACGAGTGGGCTTCCGCGCTTGGATGTCACGTTCGCTGCCGGCAGACCAATCACGAAGGCGAATACGTCGAGTGGTGCCATGACGCCCTCGACTGGGCCGACGGGGTCGTCGTGAACCCCGGCGCCTGGACTCACTACTCGTACGCGATTCGCGACGCCCTGGAACTGTTCGACGCTCCCATCGTCGAAGTGCACCTCTCGAACATCAACGAGCGGGAGGAATGGCGACGCACGTCGGTCGTGGCCGATCTGGCAGCGAAGCGCATCCTCGGAAAAGGCGCGGAGGGATATCGCGAGGCGCTCGAGTTCATCGTCCAGCAGGTGGGAGCCCCGCAATGAACCCTCGCATCGAGCGTCTTCGGGAAGTGCTCGAGGAGCCGCTACTCGTCACCAACCCGACGAACATCCTCTACCTCTTCGGATTCAAGAGCTCGAACGCTGCGCTCCTGGTCGAGCAGGACCGCACTCGCCTGTTCACCGACTTCCGCTATTCGGAGGCGGCGCGCGCGGTCGAAGGCGTGGAGTTCGAGGAGACGAAGCGGGCGCTGCTCGCCGATCTCGCCGGCAGGTTGTCGGGCCCCATCGGATTCGAAGCCGATTTCGTCTCGTACACCGGTTACGAGACTCTCCGCGGTGGCTCGATCGAGCCCGTGCCGCGGCGGGGTCTCGTCGAGGGGCTCCGTGCGGTCAAGGACGCCGACGAGCTCGCTGCGATCAAGCGCGCGTGTGAGATCACCGACCGCGTCTTCGAGCGGCTGGTCGAGCAGCCCTTCGTGGGCCGGGCCGAGCGGGACGTCGCGTGGACGATCGAGCAGCTGTTCCACGACGAGGGAGCCGAGGCCGTCGCGTTCGAGACGATCGTCGCGTCCGGGCCGAACTCCGCCCGTCCACACGGCCGCGCAACCGAACGCCAGATCGGCCGAGGCGAGACCGTGATCGTGGATACCGGCTGCGTCGTCGGCGGCTACGCGTCCGACTACACGCGGACCTTCACGACCGGGTTCGTCGAGGGCCCGATCAAGGAGGCCTACGCCCTCGTGCTCGCCGCCCAGCAGGCGGGCTTCGATGCCTTGCGCGCCGGAGTCCGAGGCTTCGACGCCGACGCCGCGGCCCGGCGCGTGGTGGACGAGACCGCCTTCGCCGGCACGTTCGGCCACGGGCTCGGGCACGGCCTGGGCCTGGAGGTGCACGAAGCGCCGCGGCTTTCCGCCGAATCGCAGGACACTCTGGTGCGGGGCAACGTGGTGACGGTCGAGCCCGGGATCTACCTCGAAGGCCGTGCGGGCATCCGCATCGAGGACAACGTCGTCGTCACAGACATCGGCATCCAGAACTTCACGGGGTTCCGCAAGGATCTGATCACCGTCGGGTGATCGCTACTCTCCCGACGTGGCCGAGACCGTCAACACGAACCAGTTTAAGAACGGAATGCACATCGAGTTGGAGGGCGATGTCTGGCGCATCGTCGAGTTCCAGCACGTCAAGCCCGGCAAGGGCGGTGCGTTCGTGCGGACGAAGCTGAAGGCGCTGGCCAGTGGCGCCGTCGTCGAGAAGACGTTTCGTGCCGGCGAGAAGTTCGCGCGCGTGCGCACCGAGACGAAGGACATGCAGTACCTCTACGACGCCGGTGACGAGGTCGTCTTCATGGACCAGGACACGTTCGAGCAGACGTCGCTGCCTCACGGGATGGTCGAGGACGCCCTTGAGTTCATGCAGCCCTCGAGCTTCGTGCAGCTCCTGATGGTGGGCGGCCGCCCGTCCGGCCTTCAGCTGCCCGCTTCGGTCGAGCTAACGGTGTCGGACACGGAGCCCGGCGTAAAAGGCGACACGGTCTCGAACGTGACCAAGCCTGCAACACTCGAGACAGGCGCGGTCGTGCAGGTCCCGCTCTTCGTGAATCCGGGCGACCGCATCAAGGTCGACCCGCGCGAGAAGCGGTACATCTCCCGCGCCTAGAGGGTTGATGCGAAATTCGGCCGACGTCGGGGGCGCTCCAGACCAAGTCGGGCAGTGCGGTCGTTCGCGGTGCGTAGCGGCGCTA
>DAINSN010000242.1:0-3113 GCA_036741295.1 Gaiellaceae bacterium | reverse complement strand
AACGGTTGCTACGGCCAGTGGTACGACTGGCGTCACGGCTATGAAGGACATGTCTTCGAGCGCCGCTTCTGGTCTGAACTCATCCAGACCGATTGGCACTTCTTCGAAGTGGCGAGGTACATCGTTCTGAACCCGGTTCGCGCACGTCTTTGTCTAACTGCCGAAGACTGGGAGTGGAGCAGCTATCGCGCGATGGTCGGGCTCACCACCAAGGGACCGAGGCTGTCGCCTTCGCTGCTGAGCGAATTCGGACCCGGTCTCGACAATGCCCGTACGAACTTCGCTGCCTTCATTCGCGAGGCGGAATGACACGCTGCAGCCACCCCGCCACCTCGTCGACGAAATCCGGGTCGATCTGGTGGTACATCGGCGTCTCGCGGTACAGGACTTCCGCGCCGGCGGCTTCGAGCACCTCGCGCGCCTGCCGGCCCCACTCGACTCCGATCACCGGATCCAGCGTTCCGTGCCCGATCGCGACCGGCGGCAGCGGTGGCGACAGGTCGAGCTCGAAGCCTTCGACCGTGGGGATGAACGAGCTGAACACGGTGAGCGCCGCCGGCCGTGGCCGGCCGTGACCCAGGCCCAGCGAGTACGTCATCACGCCGCCCTGCGAAAACCCACCCAGCACCAGCCGGTCGTGCCCGACCCCGTGCTCCGCCAGGAACCCGTCGAGCCACTCCGCCGCCGCCGCGTAGCTCGCACCAAACGTCGTCGCGTCGGGCGTGCCGATCCCGCCGAGCACGTACCAGTGCGCGCCGCCGGGCGGCAGCGACAAGGGCGCGCGCGGCGTCGCGCCGACGAACCGGCCCACCGGATCCAGCGCAGCCAGCAAGGGAAAGAGATCGTTCTCGTCCGCGCCGCGCCCGTGGAACAAGACCAGCGCCCCGTCGGGCTCGCCGGCGGCCGGCCGCACACGCGCAGTCAACGCCATGCCTGGATCATGACCGCCGGGGTACAGTCCAAGCAGGATGCGCTTCGAGGGAATCCACCACATCACGTGCATCACGGCCGACGCGCCGGGGAACGTCGACTTCTACGTACGCGTCCTCGGCCTTCGGCTCGTCAAGAAGTCGGTGAACCAGGACGACCCGACCGTCTACCACCTCTTCTACGCCGACGAGAAGGGGAGCGCTGGAAGTGACCTGACGTTCTTCGAGTACCCGCACGCCCGCCGCGGGCGCGCCGGCGCAGGGATGGTGCACAGGATCGTCTTCCGCGTGGCCTCCGACGAGGCACTCGACTTCTGGGAGGAGCGGCTTGCAGCGGAGGAGATTTCGACGCAGCGCGCCGACACCGGCCTCCGCTTCGAGGATCCGGAAGGCCTAGCCTTCGAGATCGCCGTCGTCGCGACCGACGACGAACCGCTGATCGCAGACAATCCGCAGATCCCGCGCGAGCTCGCGCTACAGGGATTCGACGGCGTGCGTGCGTACGCCGACCCGGACCCGAGCCGCCGCTTCCTCGAGGAGACGCTCGCCTTCGAGCCGAAGGGCGACAACGCCTGGGAGGTCCGAGGCGCGAAGCGCGGCTCCTGGTACGCGTACGACATCCCGCCCGGAGACCCGGGCATTCCCGGCGCCGGCACCGTCCACCACGTCGCCTGGGCTTCGCCGCCGGAGGAACACGAGGCCTGGCAGAAGCACGTTGCCGCCAGCGGCGCGCACCCGACCCCCATCATCGAACGCTTCTACTTCAAGTCCATCTACTTCCGCGAGCCGAGCGGCGTCCTCTTCGAGATCGCGACGATCGGCCCGGGCTTCACCGTCGACGAGCCGCTCGAGACACTCGGCGAACGGCTGTCGCTGCCGCCGGACTACGAACATCTGCGCGACAAGGTCGAGCCGCTGCTGACGCCGCTGCCGAACCCGCGCGAGCTAGCTCAGCGCTAGCGCCGGATACCGCGCGCGGATCGAGTCGACGAAGCCGGCCATCCGCTCGGCGAGCGCCGCATCCTCGATCTCGAGCACGTTCTCGGCGTTCGTTTCGCCCGAGTGCGACAGGTTGAAGCTGCCGATGAACACCGTGTCGTCGGCGACGGTCACCTTGGCGTGCATGTAGTCGTGCACCGTGCCGGGCCCATACGGCGTCGAACGTTTGCCGGAGAACGTGGGCCGCTCGAGCAGGAACCGGAGCGACGGCCCCTTCCAGGTGACGTTTCCATTTCGCCGCCATTGCTCGAGCACCTCAGCGATCTGCGTCGCGTCGACGACGCCCGCCAGATCAACCTTGCCGTCCGCGGCCACCTCGGCGAGGGTCCCGAGGATTGGCGCGGACGAGATCACCGGCGAAGCAACTCGAATCCGGCGCTCGGCGCGGCCGATCACGTCCGCGATCCGGTGCGCGAGCTTCTCGCCCCGCTTGGGCGAGAACCACGTGCGTACCGGCGCATCGCCGACACGGATCGGATCCGTCGCCACCTTCCCCGAAGCAGCGACCTTCCGCTTCTTCCACAGTTGCGCAAAATCCTCTTGGAAACGGATCGCAACGCCGGTCGACTCGACGACGACGATGACGTTCTCCTCTCGCGTCCACGAATCGTCGGTCCAGTTCGTCGAACCGCTCCACACCGCATCGCGGTCGCGCACGACGTACTTGTGGTGCATCAGGTCCGGCCAGCCGGGCACGGCCGCCGTCTCGAACGGCAGCGACTCGATCAGGTCGGGCTCGGTCGTCGGCGGCGGCGGGACGGGTGGACGATCGACGACCTCGTCCACGTTGTAGACCAGCCGGACGTGGACTCCCCGCTCGTGCGCGCCGACGAGTGCGTCGCGGACGACGTCGCCCGTCTCGTCCTTCAGCCTGATGTCATAGAGCGCCAGTTCGAGGGTCTGCCGTGCGCCGTCGACGAACGCCGCGATCTTCCGCGCGATGTCCAGCGACGTCTGGCCGCCGTCGGTGAGAGTGTGAACGTCGATCAGGGCTGCTGCTTTGCCCGCAGCGACGCCTTGTGCGCGCGCTTCTTCGCCTGGTAATCCTCGAGCGCCTCAACCGAGTCGACATCGCCGAGCGTCGGATGATTCGGGACGAGATCCTGCGCAGACTCGACACCGAAGCGCTTCGCAAGCACGGCGCCGAGCGCCGTCACCTTCATGTTCCCGAAGCCGGGGAGCGCG
>DAINSN010000241.1:0-3140 GCA_036741295.1 Gaiellaceae bacterium | reverse complement strand
AGGCCGAAGACCTCGCCTTCCTTGATCTCGAAGCTGATCCCGCGCAGAGCCTCGTAGGTCCCGTAGGACTTCCTGAGGTCGCGGACGGAGATCGCACTCACAGTGCGAGCACGTTAACCCCCGGCGTCAGCTGCTGCCCACGACGAAGCGCCGGATTGCAGGCCGGCTGCGGTTGCCGGCGCGGTCGATCGCGACGATCGTGATCGTGTGGGCTCCCCGGCGCAAGCCCGCAATCGGGGCTGCGTTCAGCTCCGGGTAGATACTTTGAGTTATCCAAATTGCGGGCGCGCGGTCGACCGAGATCCGGTATTCCGCAATGCCACTCCCCTGCTCGAACGAGTCGTGCCAGGTCACGTCGGTATTCGCCCAGCGGCGAACATGCGCTCCCGGGAACACGATCGCGGGTCTCTTGGGCGCCGTCGTATCCGTCCACGCGAAGCGCAACCTGTACGAGGAGCCCGCCTTCCTAAGCACCACGATCCGGAATGCTCCGGCCTCCCCGAAGTGGTCCCCGGCTTGGAGCCATGGTCGGCCACGACCTACCGGGTCCAGGATCAATGCGTTCGAGAGGCCCCCGTACGACGACAAGCCTGGAGCGATGGTCGGGCTCGGGCCGGAGTGGACGAGGAGGCCGCCCTGCATCAGCAGGGCGCCCGTGGCGTCACGTGCCGGGTCGCGCCGTACTTCGAACCAGTAGCTGTTGCGTGTCGTGGTGACGATGAGCCCCTGAGCCTGCGCCGACGGAGCCTCGATGGGCGCGAGCGTGTAGACGGCCGGCTGCGACAAGCGCGTCACCCGTGTGATCCATCCGAGCAGCCACTTTTCGTACGAGTCGAAGTCGCCGGTGCCGCTGCCCATCGTGTCGTAGGGATCGCCGTAGTTCACGACGCCGCAGGGTCGGGGAGCGCACGACCACGCCTGGGCGTGGGGCAGGCCGAACGTGTGGCCGAGCTCGTGTGCCGTGTTCTGCACCGTCAGCGTTCCGTTCAGTAGCGCTCGCTTGCCCCAACGCGATCCTGACCATGGGCACTCGTTCGTGGGAAAGAGATACGCGATCCTGTCGTAGGCCGACGGGTCGTAGCCGGCGGCGCGCGCGGCATCGTCGGCGGGGTACGCGATCGTGAGCGGGTTGCAGGCGGGAGCCTCGCTGTAGGCGCGAACCCACGGTGTCACGGTGCTCGTGAACGACATGCGACCGAAGGACGACGCCCGGTAAAAGGCGTCGACCTTGCCCAAGACGTCCTTGACGTCCTCGGTTGCGAAGGGCTTCGGGCCCCACGTCGCTCTGATCACCAGCAGGCTTTGGTCGCCAGAGACGACCGCGATAGCCGGCGCCGACCCCGAGAGCGCAGCAACCGCGACGACGAGCAGAAGGAGCCGCCGCGCCACCCGATCATCGTAGAGGATCAGTCTGTGCCCACTACCCTCCGCTACGTCGTCGCGGACGTCTTCACCGACGTCCCTCTGGCCGGCAACCAGCTCGCCGTCTTCACGGACGGACGCGGGGTCGACGACGAGACCATGCAGAAGCTCGCGCGCGAGATGAGCTTCTCCGAGACGGTGTTCGTCCTGCCGCCCGAGGCCGGGGGTCACGCGCGGATTCGTATCTTCACGCCCGCGATGGAGCTTCCCTTCGCGGGACATCCCGTGCTCGGGTCGGCGTTCGTCCTCGGGGCGCCGCTGCAACTCGTCGAGATCCGTCTGGAGACCGGCTCGGGGATCATCCCGGTGACGCTCGAGCGCGAAGGAGCACGCATCATTTTTGGCCGGATGCAGCAGCCGATCCCCAACTGGGAGCCGTTCGAGCAGGCGGAGGAGCTTCAGGAGCTGCTCGGCGTGCGTTCACAGCTTGCGGTCGACGTCTACGACCTGGGACCGCATCACGTCTTCCTCGAGCTCGGCAGCGAAGCGGAGGTCGCAGCGCTCGAGCCTGATTTTGGTGCGCTCGCACGGCTGACGCACAAGGGCGTGAACTGTTTCGCGGGGTCGGGGACGCATTGGAAGACGCGGATGTTCGCGCCGGCAAGCGGTGTCAACGAGGATCCCGCGACGGGCTCGGCGTGCGGACCGCTCGGCATCCATCTCGCACGCCACAGCCGCATCGGATTCGGCGAGGAGGTCGAGGTGTCGCAGGGCGCCGAGATCGGCCGGCCATCGACGCTCTACGTGCGCGTGGACGGATCGCCGGATCAGATCGACCGCGTCGAAGTCGGCGGTGCGGCGGTGGTCGTGGCGCGCGGCGAATTCCGCCTCTGAAGCGTGACTTCGTCGCGTAGTCCGGCTACGGTCTTGTTGTGAAGACGATCTGGACGGGCCGCATCGCTCAGGCTGCCGGGAAGTACGGCGAGAACGCGCCGATGGCCGCCGCCTGCTGCAACGCCTGCCGAACGTGCGTCACGACGAACCTCCTTGGGCTCGTGACCGCCGGAATCGCCGGCGCCGGGTATGCCCTGGCGAATTTCGCTCGGCGGCGTTTCGCAAGATCGTCCTAGAGGAACGCGACCGCCTCGAACTCCGAGCCGTGTCTCTTGCGGCAACGTCTCGGTGTCGGACACCGTGCCGTTCGCGTCACCAACGCGTCCCGAATCGGGCGTGATCGCTGTAGTGGAGCCGTTCCCCCCGGCGTCGCTTTTCGCCACGGCTTGGTGTCGGACATAGTGACGGAAGTGTGACGAACGTTCCACAGGGATCGATTCGGACGAGGCCTAGAGGAACGCGACTGCTTCGATCTCCGGAAGTTCCGGCACGAGTGCGCGCCAGAAGATGCCGCCGTTCTCCGACAGGTAGAGGCGGTTCCGTCCCGCGAAGAGCATGACATCCGGGTTGTCCTCGTCGATCGCCACGGCAAAGCCGGCGGGCAGGCCGCCGCCTGCTTCACGCCACGTGCGGCCCGCGTCGTTGGAGATCGCGAGCGGCGGACGCCGGTCGACGACTGCGACAACGGTCGCGCCCGTCGCGGCCGCTGCGACGACGCGCGGAAGCTCGACCCTGACACTGGGCGGCTCGAAATCGTCGCCCGCGCCAATCACCTCTTCCGCCTCCAGGTCGACGACGTACGTTCCGGATGCGGTGCGGACGGCTGCCGTCATGTCAGCCGTCCGGTCAGCAGCGCTCCGACGACGCCGGTCGCCTGCCGCGCC
>DAINSN010000240.1:0-3144 GCA_036741295.1 Gaiellaceae bacterium | reverse complement strand
ACCGCGGCGGCCACGACGGCTGCGACGGCGGCACCGACCGTTGCAAAGCCGACCGGCAGCATCACGGTCTATTCGGCGCTCAACGAGACGACGAACAACCAGTTCAGCGCGGCGTTCAAGGCCGCGTACCCGGGCTCGAACATCGACCTGCTGCCGCTCGCGGCCGCGGGCGACCTGCAGACCCGCATCCGCGCGGAGAAGGCGTCACCGAAGGCCGACATCTTCATCGGCGGCTCGAGCGAATTCCACGACCCGCTCGGCAAGGAAGGGCTGCTCGAGAAGTACGTCTCGCCGAACGCCGCCGTGCTCAAGCCGGAGTTCAAGGACGCGAACGGCTTCTGGACCGGCTGGTACACAGGCATCATCGGCTTCGTCTGGAACACCGACCGGCTGAACAAAGAGGTCGGGGGCAAGAAGCCCGCGACCTGGGATGACCTGCTCGACCCGGCGTGGAAGGGCAAGCTGTGCATGGGCGACCCGGTGAAGACCGGCGGCGGCTACATCTTCATGGCCACGCAGTACTTCCGTCTCGGCAAGGACGAGACGAAGGCGATGGCCTATATGAAGTCGCTCCATGCGAACATCGCCGACTACATCGGCACCGGACCCGGCGCGATCGGCGCGGTCTCCCAGGGTCAGTACGTCGGAAACCCGAACTTCGTGCACGACATCCTCACCGAGAAGGCGAAGAACCCGGGGATCGACGTCTTCGTCCCGCCGGACACCGGATTCGAGGTCGGTGGCATCTCGATCGTCAAGGGCTCTAAGAATCTGCCGCTCGCGCAGGCATTCGTCGATTGGACGCTCACGCCCGAGGCGGGTGCGCTCAACGTGAAGCTCAGCAACCGCGGGTCGACCAATCCGAGCGTCGCACCGGCACCCGGCGCGCCGGCGCTCTCCGACGTCAAGCTCGTGGCCTACGACCGCCAGTGGGCGACCGACAACAAGGACCGCCTGCTCAAGCTGTGGCAGACCACGGTGGGCCGGACCTAGGACCTAGCGGTACCTCACACCAGCACGTAAACGATGCGCAGCCTGCAGCGCGAGCCGGTCCTCCTGCTCGCGCTGCTTGCTGCCATCGTCCTGGTGCTCGCGTTCATCGTGTATCCGCAGGTCCAGGTCGTTCTCGTCCCAGGCCCCGACGGCTACGTCAGCTTCCTGACCGGCGGCACGTGGGTCAATCCGCTCATCAACTCCGTGAAGATCACGCTGCTCTCCACCACGACCGCGGTCCTGCTGGGGTTCGTGTTCGCCTACGCGATGGTCTACACGCCGATGCGGTGGAAGCCGTTCTTCAGGATCATCGGGATCCTGCCGCTGCTCTCGCCGCCGTTCGTCGTCGCCGCCGTCTACATCCTTCTGTTCGGGCCCCGCGGCATCGTGTCGTACGGCGTGTTCGGCCAATCGCCGAGCGTGTTCGGCCTACTTGGTGTCTGGGGTGTGCAGACGATCGCATTCTTCCCGTTCGCGTACCAGCTGATCGCCGACGTGCTGTCCCGAAGTGACGCGCGCCTCGAACAGGCGGCTCGCAATCTCGGCGCGGGCCCGTGGAGCGTCTTCCGCTCGATCACACTCCCGCTGTCGGGGCCCGGGCTGGGCGCGGCGATCCTCACGACGGCGATCTACGTGCTCGAGGACTTCGGGAACCCGCAGCTGATCGGTGGCGGCTTCAACGTCCTGCCGACGCAGGCGTACTCGCTCATCGAAGCGTTCGGCGATTTCACCGGGGCTGCGGCGGTGAGCACGATCCTGCTGCTTCTCGCCCTGTCGCTGTACGTCGCGAAAACGAGCCTGGATCGCGGCCGTTCATTCGTGACGGTCGGTGGCAAGGCCTCGTCGATGCCGCGCCCGCCGGTACCGCCCATGCTCACGCACGCATGCTTCGTCGCGTGCCTCGCGCTCGCGGGCCTGATCCTGCTCGTGTACGGCACGCTCATCGTGAGTGCGCTCACGCTGTACTTTCCGACGAACCTGAACTTCACGTTCGTGCACTTCGACTATCTCTCGGCGCACGCGGCGTCGCTCCAGAACTCGTTCGTCTTCAGCATGCTCGCCGCGGTCGGCGGCTCGATCTTCGCGTTGTTCACCGCCTTTGTCGTGCAACGCGGCACCTGGCCAGGGCGACGGATCTTTGATTTCCTCCTGATCATGCCCGCGGCGATCCCGGGGATCTTCTTCGGCATCGGCTACCTCGCGGCATTCAACCAGCCGTGGTCGGACCGGCTCGCGGAGTTCCTCGGCCAGCGCGACCTCCGAGCGGAGCTCATCGTCATCGCCCTGCTGTTCTGGAACATCCCGGTCGCGTACCAAGCCATCACCGTGGGCCTCCGCCAGATCGACAAGTCGATCGACGAAGCCGCGACGAGCCTCGGCGCGTCTAGCCTCCGCGGGTTCCGCGATGTGCTCGTGCCGATGCTCGGCGGGTCCGTGCAGGTGGGCTTCGTCACGACGTTCGTGCGGGCCGTCACCACGCTGTCCGTGGTCATCTTCCTGTTCACACCGGCGTCGACGACCGCGACCATCACCATTTTCCAGCTTGTGAACGATTTCGATTGGGGTGGCGCGGCCGCTTTCACGGTCGGCGACGTCGGCATGGCGGTCATCGTGCTCGTCATCATCCAGCGCCTCGGCGGGCGTCTCGCCGTGACAGGATTCCGCGGTGGCTGAACAGGTCCACCTGCGGCTGACGGGAGTGACGAAGCGGTTCGGGGACGCCGTCGCGGTGGACGACGTGTCGTTCGAGGTCCCGCGCGGCTCGTTCGCGACGCTCCTCGGCCCGTCGGGCTGCGGCAAGACCACCACGCTCCGGATGATCGCGGGCTTCTACGAGCCCGACGCCGGCGACATCGAGCTTGCGGGAAAGCGCATCAACAACCTCCCGGCGCACAGGCGCGGCGCGGCGATGGTGTTCCAGGACTACGCGTTGTTCCCGCACATGTCGGTGCGCGCGAACGTCGGCTACGGTCTCCGCCTCCAGCACAAGAGCCGGGCCGACATCGCGAAGAAGGTCGACGAGACGCTGAAGTTCGTCGGCCTCGCCGGACTCGGCGACCGTCAGCCGAACCAGCTCTCGGGTGGGCAGCAGCAGCGGGTCGCGGTCGCGCGGGCGCTCGTGGTCGAGCCGCAGATCCTCCTGCTCGACGA
>DAINSN010000239.1:0-3146 GCA_036741295.1 Gaiellaceae bacterium | reverse complement strand
TGCGACAAGGGCGGCGAGTGCCCGCTGCAGGACCTGACGTTCCGCTACGGGCCCGGCAACACACGCATGACGTTCCCGAAGCGCACGTTCGAGAAGCCGATCCCGGTCTCGCCGCTGATCGCCCTCGACCGCGAGCGCTGCATCCTCTGCTACCGCTGCACGCGCTTCAGCGAAGACGTGGCGGAGGACGGACAGCTCGTCGCGGTGAACCGCGGCGCGGGCACGATGATCGCGACGTTCGAGGACGAGCCCTACCGCGCGCCGTTCAGCGGCAACGTGATCGAGCTCTGCCCGGTCGGGGCGCTGACGTCGACGACGTATCGCTTCGAGGCCCGGCCGTGGGAGATCCAGGACGTCCCGACCGTCTGCGGCATGTGTCCGGTCGGCTGCAATGTCAACGCGACGACGCGTGAAGGCAAGGTCAAGCGGATCCTCTCCCGGAACCACCCCGAGGTGGACGACGGCTGGCTCTGCGACAAGGGCCGTTTCGCGTACGCGCACCTGCACGCCGAGGACCGCCTGCGCGACCCGATCCTGCGCGTGCGCCGCCGCGGCTTCGAAGAGGTCTCCTGGGAACGAGCGCTCGACGAGGCCGAACGGCTGCTCCGCGAGTCGGACGGACGCATCGTCACCGCGCTCTCGGGCTCCGAAACGGTCGAGCAGGCATACGCACTCGGCAAGCTCCTGCGCCGCGGCCTCGGCGCGCACACCGCCTTCTTCGCGGAAGAGATGTCGGATGCACTGGACGCCTTCCGGGTCCCGCTTTCGGCGATCCGCGACGCCGACGTCGTAGCGGTGCTGGGGGATGCACCGGTGGTCGAGCATGCTCCGGTCGTCGAGCTCTGGATCAAGGAAGCGCGTCGCCGAGGCGCACGCGTGCTCTACGAGCTGGACGAGGAAGCGGTGCGCAGTGCCGGGCGGGCGATCCTCGTCTGGTGCGGCCCCGGTGGCCACGGCGGCGCGACCGTTGCGGCACTCGCGCAGCGTCTCGGGGCGAGCGGCGCCTTCTACATCCCGGACACCGCAAACGGACGGGGGGTCTGCGACGCCTGGTCGTGCTCCGACGACGCCGAGTCTCCGAGCCCCGATCCGGTCGGCCTGCTGATCGTCTCCGGCGACGAAGCCGCTGCCAACCCGGACGTGCGGGCTCTCGCGGAAAAAGCCGAGCGTGTGATCGTGATCTCGATGTTTCAGGGCCTCGCGGCAGGCTGGGCGGATCTCGTCTTGCCGGGAACGAGCTACCTCGAGCGCGACGGGTCGTACGTGAACCTCGAAGGACGCGTCCAGCGGCTGCGCCGCACCGTCATCCCGCCTGTGCCCGATGAGCTCGCGTGGATCTCGAAGCTCGCTGAGCGCTTCGACGTCGAGCTTTCCCCCTATCCGTCGCAGGTCTTCGAGGAGGTCTCGGCGATTGCTTTCGGCGGGATCCCCTTCGGCGAGATCGGCGACCGTGCGCCCCTGCCGGCGGCCACCGGCGCCGCCGCGCCGATCGAAATGCCGCCCGAACCAACAGCGAACGGCGGTCTGCGCCTCGTTCGCTACCGCCCGCTCTTCTCGGGTCCCGCGGTCGAGCGCGTGCGCGAGCTGGCGTTCCAGCGGCCGCAACCCGAGGCCGAGCTGTCGGAACAGGACGCGCGCACGCGTGGGATCAGGAACGGCGAAGAGATCACAATCCGTTCGAACGGCACCTCCGTCAAGCTTCGCGCCCGGCTGAGCCGCGAGCTGCGGCCCGGTGTCGTGCGCGTCGCCGAGGATTTCGCTGGCGACCTGCAGCCGACCGTGGAGATCTCGAAGTGAGAGAGCCGTGGTGGATCTCCCTGATCAAGGCCGGCGTGATCGTGAACCTGATCATGCTCGCGTTCGCATACACGACGTGGCTCGAGCGCAAGCTGCTCGGACGCATGCAAAACCGTTACGGCCCGAACCGTGCCGGCCCGTTCGGGCTCTTGCAGCCCTTTGCCGACCTGGTCAAGCTCGTGCGCAAGGAGAGCTTCTTCCCGGTCGCCGCGCGCCACCCGCTCTACATTGCCGCGCCGATCATCTCGATGTTCACCGCGCTCGCTGCGTTTGCCGTCATTCCGTTCGGAGCCGGCTGGCAGATCTGGCACTACCACGTCGACGGTGAGATCGCGAACGTGTCGATCGCGCTGATCCTGATCTTCGCGCTCGGCTCGATCGGTGTCTACGGCGCGATCATCGGCGGCTGGGCATCGCAGTCGAAGTTCTCGCTGCTCGGTTCGATGCGCACGTGTGCGCAGCTCGTCTCCTACGAGGTGTCGCTTGCGCTGTCGGTGCTCGGCGTCGTCTTGATGGGCCAGTCGCTCAACCTCGTGGACATCGTCAACAAGCAAGGCGCAACGATCTGGTTCTTCATCCCGCAGCTCGCGGGGCTGCTCGTCTTCTTCTTCGCGATGATCGCCGAAACGAGCCGGCCGCCCTTCGACCTGCCCGAGGCCGACACCGAGCTCGTCGCCGGCTACCACACCGAGTACGGCGGCATGCGCTGGGGCCTCTTCCAGACGGCCGAGTACATCAACATGATCACGCTCTCCGCGCTCGCCGTGACGCTTTTCTTCGGCGGCTGGCATGGCCCGT
Organism: Gaiellaceae bacterium; assembly: GCA_036741295.1. Taxonomy (GTDB): domain Bacteria; phylum Actinomycetota; class Thermoleophilia; order Gaiellales; family Gaiellaceae; genus 3-1-20CM-4-69-9. The sequence goes on along the minus strand of DAINSN010000239.1, from coordinate 551 downwards.
ACGCACCGCTCGGTCCGCTCTGGTTCCTGCTCAAGGTCTTCATCTTCGTGTCCGTGTTCATCTGGATCCGCGCCTCGGTGCCGCGGCTCCGCTACGACCAGCTGATGCGATTCGGGTGGAAGATCCTGCTGCCCGTCGCGACGGTCAACGCCGTCATCACCGCGCTCCTGGTGGTCTGGATCTCGTGAGCCCGCAGCCGCTCGACAGCGTCAAGGGGTTCGCGGTCACGTTCCGCCAGCTGTTCAAGAAACCGATCACGCAGCAGTACCCGGAATACAAGCGTCCGGTCTACCCGCGCTTCCGCGGCCGCCACCGGCTGCACCTGCACGACAACGGGTTGGAGAAATGCGTCGGCTGTTCGCTCTGCGCAGCCGCCTGTCCGGCGGACTGCATCCGCGTCGTCGCCGAGGAGAACACCCCGGACAATCGCGTCTCGCCGGGCGAACGCTACGCGCGCATCTACGAGATCAACATGAGCCGCTGCATCTTCTGCGGTTACTGCGAGCTCGCCTGCCCGTTCGACGCGATCACGCTCGGCAACGAATACGAGA
>DAINSN010000238.1:0-3209 GCA_036741295.1 Gaiellaceae bacterium | reverse complement strand
AGCGGTTGATGACCGGCAACGGCTTCAGCTACGTCAAGAACCGCTCGCTGGGCGAACTGCTCGCCCATCGCGGCATCCGCCACCTAACCACCCAGCCCTACCGGCCGCGCACCAACGGCAAAGTCGAACGCTTCCACCAAACCATGGCGCGCGAATGGGCCTACGGACTCGCCTACCGATCACGTCGACATCGCAACCAAGCCCTGCCACACTGGCTCAAACAGTACAACCAACACAGACCCCACAGCTCGATCGGAGACCAACCCCCGATCAGCCGCGTTCACAACGTCCGTGGGTAGGACAGCTAGAGGAGGGAGCGGACGCTGTCGACGAGTCGAGCGATGTCGTCCGAAAACGCGGCGTAGGCGATGACGATCGCCGGGACGATGACCCCGAGCACGACTGCGTACTCGGCCATCGTCTGGGCACCCTCGCGGCGGCAGCGGGAACGAATGCGGTCGAACCAACCATAGAAAGCCATATTCCCGGGCATCGGCGCGGGTCGCATCTTCCCATATGCCTCTTCTTGGGGATCCGGCTGGAATGAGAAGCTGTGCGGGATGCGGCGCTCCCTCCTGGCCCTGGTGCTTCTCCTCGCCATGCCCGGATCCGGCGTTGCCGCCCAGGCCCCGGCTCGGAGCGCGATCTTCTTCTATCCCTGGTACTCCAACCCGCGCCACGACGGCCAGTACGTCCATTGGGGCCAGGGCGGGCACGCCCCGCCTGCTGACATCGCCTCGGCCTTTTTCCCCATGCGAGGCCCATACTCGAGCGGCGATCCGCACCTGCTCGGCGCCCAGATGAGGGACATCGCAGACTCCGGCGTCGATGAGGTGGTCAGTTCCTGGTGGGGCCGCGGGTCACTGGAGGACCAGCGCCTTCCGTCCGTCATGCGCGCGGCGAAGCTACGCGGCCTCGAGGTCGCCGTCCAGCTCGAGCCGTACCCGGGTCGGACGATCGACTCGATTGCAGCCGACCTCGTCTACATCCGCAGCCTCCGCATTCGCGATGTCTACGTCTACCGCACCAAGGACTTCACGGCGGAGGAGTGGAACCGCGTCACACGACAACCGATAGGGTTGCGGCTCTTCGGGCAGACAAACCTCGTTCGCTTTGCGGCGCGCGCAGGGTTCGCCGGCTTCTACACCTATGACATCGTCGTTTACGACGCGGCGAAGTTCGATCGCTTCTGCAGGCAGGCGCGAGCGCTGGGGATCCTGTGTGCACCGTCGGTCGGTCCCGGCTACGACGCGCTGGCGGCGACGGGGGATACGCACGTCAAAGACCGCCTGCTCGGCGTGACGTACGACTCAATGTGGAGTGCAGCGATCCGCGCGGGCGCCGACCTCGTCACGATCACGTCGTACAACGAGTGGGGTGAAGGGACGCAGATCGAGCCGGCCGGTCACGGCGGCCGCTACGAGAGCTACGACGGCGCCTACGGGCTGCACGGGCGGGCAGCGCAACGCGCATACATCACGCGCACGGCGTACTGGACGTCACGCTTCTAGGAAGACGTCTGCGCCACAGCCGGCGACGAGTGCATCGAAGACGTCCTCGACACCGCGCAGGGAGGAGTGCCCGAGGTCGACGTGGACGTCATCCCATTCCTCGAGGCCGAGCGAGCCCGCACCCTCGTCGGCGCCGAAGCAGAGCAGCGTCTCGGTGGAGATGACGTTGCGGCGGCCCGTCTGTCGACGTGCGATTCCCTCGAGCTCGCGCAGCTCTTCGAGCGGGTCGATGCGGACGTTGGAGTCCGAGCCGATGCAGATCCCGATGCCGCGCGTGCGCACGCGCTCGACCGGCAGGAAACCGTCGCCGAGGTTCGCCTCGGTGGTGAGGCAGGCGCAGACCCGAGCACCGGCAGCAGCGAGCAGATCGAGCTCGGCGCCGTCGGCATGCGTCGCATGCACGACCGTCGTCCGCTCGCTGACGCAGCCGGTGCGCTCGAGGAGCTCGATCGGCCGCACGCCGTGCTCGGCGAGGCACTCCTCGATCTCGCGCGGCTGTTCGTCCGCGTGCACGTGCAGCGGTAGCCGCTCCGCGGCGGCGTAGCGGCCGATCTCCTCGAGCCATTGTTCGGGACACGCGCGGACGGAGTGGGGAGCGACTCCGACCGGAATCCCGCGCCCGCGCAGGTCCTCAACCTGCCGCAGGTACTCCGCCACCGACTCCTGCCGGAAGCGCGGCAGGCCTCCGCGTCCGTACGCCGCGAGCAGGACGACGATGCGGATCCCTGCCTCCTCTGCAGCGTCCACCGCCGCTACGGCCTCCTCGAACCCGAGGTAGTGGAACTCGCCGACGGCGGTGTAACCCGCAGCACGCAGTTCCCGGTAGACGTGCACGTACTCACGACGAACGAGGTCGGGCGTCTGGCGCTCCGCCTCGGCGAGCATCAGCTCACGCCAGCCCCAGAAGTCCGCTCCTCCTGAGCGCCCGCGCAGAGCCCGTTGGAAGCCGTGGCTGTGAGCGTCCACGAAGCCAGGCAGGCTGAGGATTTCGGGCACGGGCGTATCCTTTCCACACTCATGGCGACCCGCGCCGTTCCGGCGACCTTGCAGCAGCTTCCAAATGCGCTCACGAGCGCGCGGCTGGCCCTCATCCCCGTCTTCGTCGCGCTGATGTTGAGCGCCGACGGAGGCCACAGCTGGGCCGCCGGCATCGTCTTCGGTGTCGCCGGCGTCACCGACCAGATCGACGGCTTCCTCGCGCGGCGCTGGCAAGTGGAGTCGGACTTCGGCCGCATCTTCGATCCGCTGGCAGACCGGCTGATGATCGACGCCGCGGTGATCCTGCTGTTCGTCCAGGACCATATGCCGTGGGCCGGCCTGGTCGTGATCCTCGGGCGTGACCTCCTACTCCTCGCGGGCTACAAGACGATCGCGCCGCCGGGCTACGAGATCAACGTGAACTTCCTCGGCAAGGCGGCGACCTGGCTCCTTTATCTCGGGATCGGGTGCCTGATCGTCACGCACCGGTCGACCGATTGGCCGTACTGGATCTTCTGGACGGGTCTCGTCCTCGCGGTGATCGCGGGCGTCGCCTACGCGGTCGCGGCCTGGAGGGAGAGAAAGCGATGAAAGCCGTCGTGATGGCGGGCGGCGAGGGCAACCGGCTGCGTCCGCTCACGTCCAATCAGCCGAAGCCGATGGTGCCGGTCGTCGGCAAGCCGTGCATGGAGCACATCCTCGAGCTGCTGCGCGAGCACG
>DAINSN010000237.1:0-3214 GCA_036741295.1 Gaiellaceae bacterium | reverse complement strand
TACCGCGTCGTCTGCGTGGACAACCTCGACACGGGGTCGCTGCAGAACGTCGAGCACTTGCGGGGCGACAACTTCCTCTTCATCAACCAGGACGTGACCCATCACCTTGAGATCGATGAGCCGGTCGACGCGGTCTATCACCTCGCAGCGCTCGCGAGTCCCATCGACTACCTGCGCATGCCCTTGCACTCGCTCAAGGTGGGCTCGTACGGGACGCACAACGCGCTCGGCCTCGCGAAGTTCAAGCGTGCACGCTTCCTGCTCGCGTCGACGAGCGAGGTCTACGGCGATCCCCAGGTGCACCCGCAGCCGGAGACATACTGGGGCAACGTCAACCCGATCGGTCCGCGCGGTGTCTACGACGAGGCCAAGCGCTACGCCGAGGCGATGGCGATGGCGTACCACACTCAACAGGGCGTCGACACCTCGATTGCACGGATCTTCAACACGTATGGGCCGCGGATGCGCCCGAGCGACGGCCGCGCCGTGCCCACGTTTGTGAGACAGGCCTTGGAGGGGAAGCCCTTGACCGTGTTCGGCGACGGCACCCAGACGCGTAGCTTCTGCTACGTCGACGACCTCATTCGCGGGCTCGTCCAGCTGGCCGAGTCCGGCGAACACATGCCCGTGAATCTCGGGAATCCCGGTGAGTTCACGCTCAACGAGCTGGCCGAGACCGTCCTCCGCATCACCGGCTCGAAGAGCGAGCTCGTCTACGAGGCGCTGCCCGTCGACGATCCGCAGGTCCGGCAGCCCGACATCACCCGCGCGCAACAACTCCTCGGCTGGGAGCCGAAGATCCAACTCGAGGAAGGCCTACGCCGCATGCTGCCGAGTTTCGGACGGGAGCCGGTCGTTGCCTAGGCGCATCGGGGTCGCGGCGGCGATCGTTTTCGTCGCTGCTGGTCTGTGCGTGCCCGCGGCGTCGGCCAAGGCGCACATGCTGGTTGGCATCCAGGACGACTCGATGACGCTGCACGGCAATCCGACGTTTACGTTCCCGACCCTCAAGCAGCTGCGCACTCAGATCGTGCGGATCAACCTGAACTGGAACGACGTGGCCGACAAGCGTCCTGTGCATCCGCAGGATCCGTCCGATCCCGCGTACGACTGGAGGCTCTACGACCGCGCGGTCAGATATGCGGCTCAGTACGGCATGCAGGTCCTGCTCACGATCCTGTTCACGCCTTCCTGGGCGAACGGTGGCGGCGCGCGCAATGTCCCGCCGAGCAACTACACAGACCTGCGCAACTTCGCGTACGCGGCCGCGACGCGCTACAGCGGTCACTTCATCCCCAACACGGACCAGTTCGACGAGGTCTACCTGCCCGCGGTGAAATATTGGCTCGCCTGGAACGAGCCGAACAACCCCAACTGGCTGCAGCAGTCCGTTGGCGGCAAGTTCGTCAGCCCGCGCTCGTACGCGCGAATCTGCACGGCGATCTGGCAAGGCGTCCATTTCACGAACTTCGCCGGGGAGAAGGTGGCCTGCGGCGGGACCGGGCCGCGCGGGAACAACGCACCGCGCTCGGGCCGGCCCTCGCTGTCACCGGTCGCGTTCATGACCCTCGCGCGCCGCGCCGGGCTGCGGAGCCTCGACGCCTACGCGCATCATCCGTACTACAGCAGGCCAAGCGAGACGCCCGCGTCGCGTCCGGGCGGCAGCGCGGTGGAGCTCGGGAACATCAACACCCTCATCACCGCCGTGAACAAGCTCTGGGGCAAGAAGCGCATCTGGATCACCGAGTACGGCTGGCAGACACGCCCGCCCGACAATCTCTTCGGGGTGTCGTACGCGCGGCAGGCGGCCTATGTGCGTCAGTCGTACGCGATCGCCCGGGCGAACCCGCGCATCGACCTGATGGTGTGGTTCATGCTCCGCGACGACACGAATCTCTCGATCGGGTGGCAGTCCGGCTTCCTGACCGCCGCAGGTGTGAGGAAGCCGTCCTTTAGCGCGTTCGCTCGCCTGCCGCACTGAGCAGCGAGCGATAGAGCTCGTCGACGTCGTCCACGAGCCGGTCGACGGCGTAGCGCGGCAGCACCCGTTCGCGACCCCGCTTGCCCATCTGCGCGCGTAATGCGGGGTCGCGCGCGAGGCGACCGAGCCGATCAGCGAGGTCGTCCGTCGCCCCTGTCTCGACCAGAAAGCCGTCCTCGCCGTCTCGAACGACGTCGGGGACGCCGCCGACCCGCGTGGCCACGACAGGCCGCTCCGCCGCAAGGGCTTCGATGACTGTGACGGGGGTCCCTTCGTTCCCTGATGGGAGCACCAGCGCGTCGAAGGCCGCGTAGAAGGGTGCGACGTCTTCCTGATAGCCGAGGAAGACCGTGTCGCGGGCGACGCCGAGGTCGTGCGCGCGCTGTTCCAGCAGGACGCGGTCGGGGCCGTCTCCAACCATGCAGAGCACGGCATCGACTCCGCTGTCGCGCAGGCTCTTGAAGGCGATGAGCACGTCGTCCGTCCGCTTCACCGCCGTCATGCGGCCGATCCACCCGACGGCGAAGCGGTCGCCGGGAATGCCGAGATAGCGCCGACTTTCGGCACGGACGTTCGCCTCGGGCGCGACGCGCTCATCCAGTTCGATGCCCAGGCGTATGACGACGAAGCGCTCCCGGGGAGCGACGCCGAGCGCAACGAGGTCGTCGCGAACCTGCGGGCTGACTGCGACCAGAGCAGTCGTACCGCCGGCGAGCCAGCGCTCGAGCAACCGAAAGAAGAGCGAGCGAACGGGCCCGAAGTACCCCCGGAGGACGTGTCCGTGGAACGTGTGGACGACGATCGGCGGCCTCCGCGAGCCGGCGAGCCGCGCAGCGACACGACCGACCGTCCCCGCCTTCGCGGTGTGGGTGTGAAGGATCTGCGGCCGCTCTTTCCTGATCAGTCTTGCAAGCCGGATCGTCGCCATCAGGTCACGCAGTGGAGAGATCTCGCGGCCGAGCTCGTCGATCCGCACGATCTCGACGCCATGCGCGTCGGCCACGAAAGCCATCGAGTCCTCTCCGCGGGCGAGCGAGCCCGCGACCAGCATCGTGTCGTAGCCGCGCTTCCTCAGGCCTTCCGTCAGATACGCGACGTGCAGTGCGGGCCCGCCCATGTTGAGCCGGGCGATGACGCGGAGGATTTTGATCTTCTGATCAGACGCGGGCAACGATCGCCTCGGCCGTGAGCTCGAGCCCTGCTGCGAGGTCGATGCGCGGCTCGTAGCCGAGC
>DAINSN010000236.1:0-3364 GCA_036741295.1 Gaiellaceae bacterium | reverse complement strand
CGAGCTTCGCGCGCGCGGCCACGAGGTCACGGTCGAGCCCGACTGGTCGCTCGGCCGAGTCACTGCCGTCCAGAAGGCGGACGGCCAACTGCGTGCCGCCGCCAATCCGCGTGGCATGCAGGGCTACGCCGTCGGTCGGTAACGGCCCGGGCCCTGGGTTGCCTCGGAAGCGAGGCTAGGATCGCGCGCGGGATGGAATCTCTCTACAAGCCGGAAGGCGTCGAGGAGCGCTGGGAGCAGACCTGGGAACAGGAGGGTCTCTACAACGCCGACCCCGACCCGACGCGCGAGAGCTTCGTGATCGCTCATCCCCCGCCGAACGTGACGGGCGACCTCCACATGGGCCACGCCTTGCAGTTGTCCCTCGCCGACACGATCGTCCGCACGCGTCGGATGCAGGGCTTCAACACGCTCTTCCAGCCGGGCTTCGACCATGCCGGCATCTCGACGCAGAACGCGGTCGAGAAGCACCTCGCGCAGGAAGGGAAGACCCGCCAGGACCTCGGCCGCGAAGCCTTCGAAGCGCGCGTCTGGGAATGGCTGCGCGAGTACGGCGGCAAGATCATGCTCCAGTTCCGGCGCATCGGCGCTTCGATGGACTACCGGCGCGAGCGCTTCACGATGGACGACGCCTACGTGCGCGCGGTGATGCACTTCTTCGTGCATCTCTACGGGAAGGGCTGGATCTACCGCGCGAACCGGATCATCAACTGGTGCCCGTTCCACCAGACGTCGCTCTCCGACCTCGAGGTCGCGCACGAAGAGGTCGACGATGCGCTGACCTACGTGCGTTACCCGCTCGCCGACGGGGACGGCCACATCACGATTGCCACGGTGCGGCCGGCGACGATCTTGGCCGACGTTGCCGTGGCGGTGCACCCGGACGACGATCGCTATCGGCACCTGGTCAATCGCGAGGTGATCGTCCCCGTGGTCGAGCGCCGCGTGCCGGTGATCGCCGACGAGCGGGTCGAGCGAGACTTCGGCACGGGCGCGCTCAAGGTGACGCCGGGTCACGATCCGCTCGACTACGAGATCGGCCGCGACCACGCTTTGCCCGAGATCACGGTGATCGGACCCGACGGGCGGATGAACGAGGAGGCCGGCGAGCTCGCCGGGTTGACGCAGCAGGAAGCGGACGAGCGTGTCCTCGAGTGGCTGAAGGAGCACGGCCGGCTCGAGAAGCGCGAGTCCTACCGCCACAAGGTTGCGCTCTGCGATCGCTGCAAGAGCCGCATCGAGCCGCGCATCTCGCTGCAATGGTGGTGCTCGATGAAGGAGCTGCGACAGCCCGCGCTCGAGGCGCTCCGTTCCGGCCGCGTCCGCTACCACTCGGACTCGCAGCACCGCTTCGCGATTCAGTCACTCGAGGACGCCCCGGACTGGAACATCTCCCGCCAGATCTGGTGGGGGCATCAGCTGCCGGTGTGGGAGTGTCCGGACCGGCACGTCACCGTCGCGGAGACGGAGCCCGAAGCCTGCGCCGAGTGCGGATCGCACGAACTGACGCGTTCCACCGACGTCCTCGACACGTGGTTCTCATCGGCGCTCTGGCCCTTTGCGACGCTCGGCTGGCCGGAGGACACCGAGGACCTGCGCACCTTCTACCCGGGCGATCTGAACACGACTGCGCGGGACATCATCCGACTCTGGGAGAACCGGATGATCTTCAGCGGGCTCGAGCTGATGGGCGAGGTCCCGTTCCACGACGTCGTCATCCATTCGACGGTGCACGCGCCGACCGGCGGCCGGATGTCGAAGAGCCTCGGCACCGGAATGAATCCGCTCGCGGCGATCGAGACCTACGGAGCGGACGCGACGCGCTACGGGCTGATGAAGATGGCGTCATCACAGGACGTCCGCTTTTCGGAGGGCGCGATCGAGGAGGGGCGGAAGCTTGCGAACAAGCTCTGGAACGTGTCGCGCCTGATCCTTCAGGCGTCGGAAGGCGCTGCGCCGGAAGAACGGCCGCGCACGCTCGAGGAGCGCTGGATCCTCGCCCGCCTGTCGCAAACGCAGCGCGAGGTGGAGCGGCTCCTCGGTGAGTTCGACTTCTCGCACACGGTGCACGAGCTCTATCACCTCACCTTCGACGATTTCTGCGACTGGTACGCGGAGGCCGTGAAGGGCCGGCTCTACGAGGGGGACGCCGACGCGCGCGCCACGGCGGTCGCAGCCCTCGAGCGGTTGCTGAAGCTCCTGCATCCCGCGATGCCGCACGTCACCGAGGAGATCTGGTCGAACCTACCCGCGCGTGAAACTCGGCTCATCGTTGCGCCGTGGCCCGTTGCGGGCGACGACGCCGACGCGGATGCGCTCAGGGCGGTGCAGGAGGCTGCGGTGATCTTCCGTCGCAGCGGCGTGCTGCCGAAGCTCGAGGGCGAGGAACGGCGGATCTTCGACGCGGTCGTGAAACCGGGCGAAGGCTCGGGCGACGGCAACGCGGCCGCCGAGATCGAGCGCCTGCAGAAAGAGATCGCGCGCGCCGAAGGAATGCTGGCGAACGACCACTTCGTGAAGAACGCGCCCGCCGACGTGGTCGAGGCCGAGCGCGAGAAGCTTGCGCGCTACCGGCGGGAGCTCGATGCCGTCAGCTCTTGAGTACGTCGAGTCGCTGAGCCCCTGGCCCAAGGACGGCTTCGGCGTCAAGCGCATCGAGGCGTTGCTCGGTAGGCTCGGCGATCCTCAACTCCGCTATCCGTCGATTCACGTCGTCGGGACGAACGGCAAGTCGACGGTGACGCGCACGATCGAAGCACTGCTCGCAGCAGCCGGGCTGTCCGTCGGCGCCTACCTCTCCCCACACGTGCGCGGATGGGCCGAGCGGATTCGCGTGCACGGGGAGGAGGCGGACTTCGAAGCGGCGATCGAGCGCGTTCGCGCCGAGGCCGAGCGGCTCGAGGCGACCCAGTTCGAAGTGCTCACCGCCGCAGCCCTCACCGAGTTCGCAGAAGCAGGCGTCGACGTAGCCGTCGTCGAGGCCGGGCTCGGTGGCCGCCACGATGCGACCAACGTCCTGCGCTCGCCCGTTCAGGTGCTGACCAACGTCGGGCTCGAGCACACCGAGGTGCTCGGCACGACGCGTGAGGCGATCGCCGCGGAGAAGCTCGCCGTCGTCCAGCCCGGCGCCGTCGTCGTGCTCGCGGAGCCGGAGTGGGAGGCGCTCGCGCGTGAGAACGGGGCCGGACAGGTCGTCGTCGCCGGCCACAGCAACCTCGCCCTCGGCCTGGCTGCAGCCGAGGCCTTCCTCGGCCGCCCCGTTGACGGCCACGTCGACGTCCAGCTCCCGGGCCGCCTCGAGCGGCTCAGCGAGGATCCGCTCGAGATCTGGGACGGGGCCCACAACCTCACCGGTCTCGGCTAC
>DAINSN010000235.1:0-3439 GCA_036741295.1 Gaiellaceae bacterium | reverse complement strand
CTGACCGCGTGCCACTTCGCAGACGAGCTGCAGGGTCGGCGCTCGAAGCTCGTCGAGGAGAAGTCAGCGGCGGAGGCCGCCCGGTGAGCGCGGTCGAGACCGCCGAGGCGGTTCACAAGCGCGCCGGCATCGGCAACGAGATTCTGCGCATCGAAGGGCTCGTCAAGTACTTCCCGATCTCGGCGGGAATCCTGAAACGGGTCGTGGGGCAGGTACACGCTGTCGACGGGGTTGATCTCTCACTCACCGCCGGCGAGACGCTCGGCCTGGTCGGCGAGTCCGGCTGCGGGAAGACGACGCTCGGACGCACCGTGATCAAGTTGCTCCAACCGACGGCGGGTCGAATCGTCTTCAACGGCGAGGACATCACGCCGCTCAGCCGCCGTCGCATGCGCGACGTGCGCCGCGAGCTCCAGATCGTCTTCCAGGATCCGTACGCGTCGCTCAACCCTCGCATGACCGTGCGCGAGATCGTTGCGGAGCCGCTCCGTGTCCACAACCTCTACCGCGGCAAGGAAGGGAAGGCGCGCGTCGACGAGCTGCTGCGGACCGTGGGTTTGAGCCCGGAGCATGCAAATCGGTTTCCGCATGAGTTCTCGGGCGGGCAGCGGCAGCGGATCGGATTCGCCCGCGCGCTCGCGCTCAATCCACAGATGGTCGTGCTCGACGAGCCCGTCTCGGCGCTCGACGTTTCGATTCGTGCCCAGGTCGTCAACCTGCTCGAGTCGTTGCAGCGCGACTTCGGTCTCACCTACCTGTTCATCGCCCACGATCTCTCGCTCGTTCGTCACATCTCCGATCGCGTCGCGGTCATGTACCTCGGCAAGATCGTCGAGATCGGGACGAGGGAGGACATCTATGAGCGGCCTTCCCATCCCTACACGCAGGCACTGCTGTCGGCCGTACCGATCGAGGAGCCTTCTCAGCGGGGACGCCGGAAGCGGATCGTGCTCGAGGGCGACGTGCCCAGCCCTGCGAACCCGCCCTCCGGCTGTCGCTTTCGGACGCGTTGCTGGAAGGCTCAGCCGATCTGCGCCGAAGAGGAGCCGGCGCTCATAGATCGCGGCCAGGGCCATCCGAGCGCGTGTCATTTCGCGGAGATCGTCAAGCCACTCGATCTCACCGACTCCCTCGAGGGCGCGCAGATTGCGGTGACGGGACCGGCCTCCGGGTAGGTCGACCGATGAGACACGGCCGGCATCGGTTGATCACGATCCTCGCCGGCGCCGTGGTTGGGGTGTCTGCCCTCGCCGTCCAGGCGGGCGCGGTGAGCGCGGGTGTTCCGGTGGTGCCCGTCTACGACGACAACTCCGGGTTCATGAGGACCTGCGTCTTCGCACCGCAAGGACGCGTCCGGGCCTGCTACATCCGTCGCCTGCTGACGGAGATCGAGAAGTCGCACGACCCGGCCAACGAGCTGCCGCGCATCGATCGACGTGTACGCGCGGTTGGCGGCTACGTGCAGTCGAATTGTCACATGATGATGCACGTCGTCGGCCGGATGTACGCGCGCAGGCATCACGTGACCCTGGCGAACCTCCAGCGCAATCTCCCGCGCTCGAACGATCCAGGCTGCTCTGCCGGTTTCGGCATGGGGTTGGTGATGGCGCTCGGGGGCGAGATCGGCCGTCTAGGACCGGATGGCGCGCTGCAGATCTGCCGTCGCGCGCCGACGCGCTTCCGTTCGTACACGTGCATCCATTCACTCGGTCACGCGTACATGCGCCTCTATCACAGCCAGCTGCCGTTCGCCCTCAAGGCCTGCCGGACGTTGCCTGCGAATGCGGCGCCCGACTGTGCGCAGGGTGCGTACCACGACTACTGGTTCTCAGCGGTCGGCAGAGACGGCACGAAGCGGCAACGTGGCGGGGCGGCGTCGGCACGTTCTCTGTGCGGCAGACAGATTCACGATTTCGTCAGGCCATGCTGGTTCCGTTACTTCCTCGAGCTGCCGCCGAAGCGACTGCCGGCGAACGCCGCCGGAGTCCGGGCGCTCTGTCGTGGGCTGGCCGGCATCCAGCGAGTGGGCTGTATCTCGGCGGCGTCGCTGATCACGTCGGCCGATCCGTTCCGGCAGATGAAGATCTGCGCACGGTTGCGAGGCGTGGACGTCGTCAGCTGCCTGTACGGGCTGAGCGTCCAGAATCTCTCCGACGCCAGCGGCGCCCGCCGGGTCTCGCTGATCGAGAAGTGTGGCAAGCTGCGCCCGGCGGCCCGGAGCGCCTGCTACGAGTGGCTCGGGACCGGTCTCACCGTCGTGACGAACGGGCGCTTTCAAGATCTGGGCTGCCCATTCATCGGCCCTGGCGGCCGTAGCCCCTGTCTGGCAGGCGCAAAGCGCCTGAATGACGCCCTGGTCACGTTCAGCTGAGCCTGGTGCCGGCCGGAGGTTTCGCTAACTTCTCCCTACTCTTACCGTCAGAAGTGGAGTGAGAGTGCTAATGGGGCAGCCTTCCTTCAGCGATTGCGACCGCATGCGTGGCGTGATCTCAGGCTGCCTCGACGGCGAGGTGTCTGAGGTGGAGCGGGCGACAATGGATGTGCATCTGGCCGCCTGTGCTGACTGCCGAGCCTATGCGGCGGGCCTTGCAGAGACCTCTCGCCTGCTCCGGGCGACGCCGCTCGAAGAACTGGGCTTTCCGATCGCGCTTCCCAGCCATCGTCTGCGGCTGGCGCGGACGATGCAGCTCGGCACGGCCGCCGCCGCGGTTGCCGCGACGGTGCTCCTCAGCGTCACGGTCGGCACCGGTCCGAATCGGGAACTGACCTCCTTGTCGGCCTCCGCCGCCAACGGGCCCGCCGCGTATCTGCAGTCGCCCGAGTACGAGCTCAGAATGCTGCAGCGAGCGTCGCTCGTCAGCATCCCTGCGCACGCGCACTACGCGCGCTAGGCGACCGCTCAACACACTCGTTTTCGGCGCGTCTCGATAGACTTCCCGGGCCGGGAGCCCCATGGGCTCTCGCCTTGTCCTCTCAACACGTCGCAGGAGACTCATGCCCGAACAGAGCGTCCAGAAGCCCGGCCAAATCGTCGAGATCAAGGGCGTCGTGATCGATGCCGTGTTCCCCGAGGGTCTCCCTGAGATCTACACCGCGCTGCGGATCGAGATCCCGGCGCTGGGCGACCAGGAGGCACGCACGCTCATCGCAGAGGTGCAGCAGCACCTCGGCGATGACCGCCTGCGCGCCGTGGCGATGGACTCGACGGACGGCCTCGCGCGCGGGCTCGAGGTCCAGGACACGGGGGGCCCGATCTCGGTTCCGGTCGGCGATGTCACGCTCGGCCGTATCTGGAACGTGATCGGCGAGCCGGTCGACGAGCAGCCGGCTCCGCCGGCGGATACCGAGCGCTGGTCGATCCACCGTGACCCGCCGAAGTTCACTGAGCTCTCCCCGAAGATCGAGGTGTTCGAGACCGGCCTCAAGGTCATCGATCTGC
>DAINSN010000234.1:0-3481 GCA_036741295.1 Gaiellaceae bacterium | reverse complement strand
TAGACCGGCTGGGCTACGATCCGCCCGTGACCGCGTCGATCTGGTTCTACCTCTTCCCGCTCTACATCCTCGGCGGAATGCTGCTCGTGCTGGGGACGTTGGCGCTCCTCGGGCGGATCCAGGGCGGCCGTTATCTGAAGCCGATCCTCAACTTCCTGATGAAGATGCCGCTGGTCGGGCGCCTGATGAAGAAGGCCTCGCAGGCAGCGCTCGAGCGCCAGAACCCCGAGCTCGCTAGCGCCGTGAAGAAGCTGGAACGGTCGGGCGTCGCCCGGGATCCGATGCGCGCCCAGCAGGCGCTCTCCCGACTCAGCGCCTCAGAACGCCAGGCCTACATGGACGCGACTGCCGACCAGACCGAGAACATCGCGCAGAACCGACAGATGCGCCGCCAGCTCCAGCGGGCTCGCAAGCAGGGCAAGCGGCGCTAGAGCCGGTGCCGTAGCCAGACGTTCGGCTCGACATGACGGCCGCGGCCGTCGCGCACATACAGCGGCGCGAGCATCTCCGGAACGACGTAGTCGCCGTCTGACGGGAACTGCATCCCGGTCCACTCCTCCCAGTCCGACACCGGGGAGTCCATGACCATCGACTCCGGCGCCGGCGCAAGGATCTCGCCGCCGATGCGTTCGTGCACGCGAATCCAGGGATCGAAATGCGAGCCGTCCGGCCGCCGCCACTCGATGTAACGCTCGATCGGGATCAACGGATAACGGGCCTTCAGCGTCGGCCGCACCGGTGCGATCAGCTCACGCAGTCCACCCGCCGCCGCCGCACCACGCATCTCCTCCAGCATCCGAGCCGCGAGGCCTTGCGACTGGCGGTCCGGCCGCACCGAGATCGCGAGCGCGGAAAGCACGGTCGGCTCGCGCCCGCTCTCGAATGCACGCAGGAACGCCTCGTCCCACCCCGCCGGCAGATCCTCATCCGTCCCGTCCCACGGCGTCGGCACCGAATGCAATTCCGCGACCAACTCGTCGCCGTCGAGCAAGCCGAGCTGGAAGTCCGGAAAGTCCTCGTACAGCCGGCCCCAGTACTTGTTCCCGGGAACGTTGTGCTGGAGGTACTCGGGAAACGTCGGCTGGGACAGCGTCGTGTGGCGGATCGCCCGCAGGTCCGGCTCGTCGGCGTAGCGAAAGAGCCTCACGAAGATTCGACGAGTGCCACGGCCTGCGCGGCGAGACCCTCGCGCCGGCCGGTGAAGCCCAGCCCGTCGGTCGTCGTCGCGCGCACGTTCACCGGGGCGCCGACGACAGAGCTCAAGGCGTCGGCCATTTCCATCCGACGCTCCGAGATCCGCGGTTCCTCGCCGATCAGCACGCAATCCGCATTCACCACGGCGTAGCCCGCATCGCGCACGCGCGCGACAGCGTCGCGGAGCAGATCCAACGATGAAACCCCGACCGGCGTGGACGAGTCGGACGGGAACAGCGACCCGATGTCACCGAGCCCGGCCGCACCGAGAACGGCATCGATCAAGGCGTGCGTGATCACGTCGCCGTCGGAATGGCCTGCGAGACCGCGCGGCGACTCGAACCCGACTCCGCCGAGCACGAGCGGCACACCGTCCTCGAACGCGTGCGCGTCGACGCCGGTCCCCACGCGCAGGCTCATCCGAGCGGCTCCTGCCGTCCGCGCCGCGCTTCGAACACCGTCACCGTCTCGTAGCCCGCAACACGCAGGAGCTCGAGCGCCCGGTCGAAATCGCGCCCGACGACGTCCGGCGAATGCGCGTCGGAGGCGAGCGTGACGGGAACGTCGCGCGCGCGACACGCCGCTAGAAACTCAGGGTGCGGATAGAGCTCGCGGACCGGCTTGCCGAGCCCGGCGGTCGACACCTCCACGGCAACGCCGGAATCGGCGATCGCATCCACCACCGGCCCGTAATCGAACGACGCCGCTCGGAGGCCGAAGATCTTCACGAGATCGGGGTGCGAGAGCGAATCGAACAGCCCGCTACGAGCCGCGGCCGCAAGCGTCTCGAAGTACAACCGCCATGCTTCCTCGACCCCCACGGCGTCGAGCAACTCAGGCTCTTCCCCGTCCACGGCGAGCTCACCGATGAAGTGCACAGACCCGAGCAGGTAGTCCCAGGGGTAGGGAGCCAAGAGCTCGCGCGTCTCTTCCTCGCTGCCCGGCACGTAGTCCACCTCGAGCCCGAGCTTCACCGGCAGCCCGCGGCCGCGCGCGGCCACGATCGCCTCGACGTACGGCTCGATGTCGTACACGCAACGCTCAGTCATGTACGGCACGGTCCACAGAGGGCCCAACTGCTTGAAGTAGTAGCCGTGCTCGGTGAACCCGATCTCGTCCACGCCGGCGGCGCGCGCCGCTTCGGCGAATGGATCGACCGACCGGGTCTCGAATGCGAGCTCCTCACTCTCGTTCCGGAGATGCATGTGGTAGTCGATGATCACAGGAGCGCGGCGACGCGCTCGAGGTCACCGACATCCGTGATCTTGATCAGCTTCGGGTCGCCCTCGACGACCTTGATCCGCCCGCCGCGCGCCTCGACCAAGGAAGAGCAGTCGCTGGCCGCGGCAACGTCTCCCTGCGCGTAGGCCTCACGCACCACGGAGGCCACAAATGCCTGCGGCGTCTGCACCGCGCGGAGCTCGTCTCGATTCAGCGTCTCGACCACACGACCTTCGTCGTCGACGCGCTTGGTCGTGTCTGCCAGGGGCAGCCCCGGCAACGCTCCGTCCCAGCCCTCGTTCAAAGCCGTCAAGACGCGCTCGATCACCTCGTCCGACACCAACGGGCGGGCCGCGTCGTGAACGAGGACGACTGCCGCATCCTCGGGCACCTCCGCCAGCGCCCGCGCGACAGACTCGCCCCTGGTTGCACCGCCAGTCACGCACGCGCTCACCTTGCTGCAGCCGAGCTCCTCGGCGAGCAGGATCGAGGGCTCCTCCCAGCCGGGAGGAGCGGCGACGACGATGAAGTCCACCCAGTCCGAATCGTCCAGACGCTTCAGGCTCTGGGCAAGCAGCGGCTCGTCGCCGAGACGCGCGAACGCTTTCGGACGATTGGCACCGAGCCGGTCCCCGCTACCCGCTGCAGCGAGGACGGCCCAAACGCTCACCTCGAGGAGGCGCGCGCCTTTGTCTTCGGCTTTGCCTTCGCCGCCGGCTTGGCGGCGGTCTTCCGGGCGGCCGGCTTCGCGACGTTCTTGGACGCGACCTTGGCGGGCTTCGCGGCGGTGGTCTTCTTACGACCGTTGCTGCTGCCGTTCGAGCTCCCCACGAGGACGCCGTCGAGCCACTCGGCAGCCTCCTCCTCGTCCATGTCCTTCGCGTACATCAGCTCGCTGGCCAGGATCTTCTTGGCCTTCACGAACATCTGCTTCTCGCCGGTCGACAGACCCTTCTCGCTGTCGCGCAAAGACAGGTTCCGGACGACCTCCGCCAGCTCGAGGATGTCGCCGGTCTTCATCTTGTCGCGGTTGTGCTTGAAGCGCCGGTTCCAGTTCTTCGGCATC
>DAINSN010000233.1:0-3483 GCA_036741295.1 Gaiellaceae bacterium | reverse complement strand
ATCTTCGAGGACACCGATTCGATTCCGGATCCGGACGACCGAGTTGAACTCGACAACGCCCTTGTGCATCTCGAACGGGAACTCGGAAAGCGGTTCGACGCCATCCGCCTGGAAGGACAGGCCCTCAGTCTCGAGGAGGCCCGGGATTTGGCGCGAGCCTGAGCGCGCTAACCGGTAGATTCCGGCGGTGCAGGGCGACGACGGCTACTTCGACGAGCGCGTCGCCACGAGGTACGACGAGTCAGCTGCAGAGATGTTCGACTCGGCGATCGTCGACCCGGTCATCGACTTCCTCGTCGAGCTCGCGGGGAGCGGACGCGCGCTCGAGCTCGGGATCGGGACGGGCCGGATCGCGCTACCGCTCGCGCAGCGGGGAGTGCCGGTGCACGGGATCGAGCTGTCGAAGGCGATGGTCGCGAGGCTGCGCGCGAAGCCGGGCGGCGAAGACATCGGCGTGACGATCGGCGATTTCGCGACGACGACAGTGGACGGGACGTTCGCCGTCGCGTACCTGGTCTTCAACACGATCATGAATCTCACGACGCAGGCAGCGCAGGTCGCGTGCTTCCGCAATGTCGCGGCGCAGCTCGAACCCGGTGGCTGCTTCGTCATCGAGGTAGGCGTCCCCGGGCTCCAGCGGCTCCCGCCCGGCGAGACCATCCAAGCGTTCCACGTCAGCGAGACGAGATGGGGGCTCGACGAGTACGACGTCGCGAGACAAGGCCTGACGTCCCATCACTTCGAGATCGTCGACGGACGACTCGAGCGCTTCTCGGCTCCCTTCCGGTACGCATGGCCCTCGGAGCTCGACCTGATGGCAGAGCTGGCCGGAATGAGACTGCGCGAACGCTGGAGCGGGTGGAAGCGGGAGCCGTTCACGAGCGACAGCCGCAGGCACGTTTCGGTCTGGGAGAAGCCGGCCTTCTAGGAGCGCGAACTTTGGCCGAGTACGGCGTCCATCGTCTCCATGATCGAGACGCTCTCGTCCAGAGGCATCAATGGGCTTTCGAGAATCCCTTCGCGCAGGCACCGGGCAACCTCGTCGGCCTGGTGCCAGAGACCGCGGCCCTCATGCGGCTCTTCGAAGTGGGTTCGTTCTCCCGTTCGTGAAATGAGTGTGAACGAGGTCGGCGCGTAGAAGTCACCGTCTATCTCGATGCGGGCGTCGGCGCCGACGATCGCCCCGCGGGTCGGGCTCTTGGCAGAGAGCGTGCAGGTCAAGACGGCCTGCGCGCCGCTCGCATATCCGAACAACATCGACGTTTGGCCGTCGACGCCGGTGAACGCCGGATCGATGAGCGTCACGATCCGGTCTGGCTTGCCGAGCACCATCGACGCGAACGACACCGGATACACGCCCAGATCCAACAGCGCGCCGCCTCCGAGCTCCGGGGCGAAGAGTCGAAACTCGGGGTCTTCCGGAAACCATTGACCATGGTCGGCGGTGACCGTGACGATGTCCCCAAGAGCTCCTTCGGCGATTAGGCGGCGGATCTCGGCGATGTGCGGAAGAAACCGCGTCCACATTGCCTCCATCAGGAACAGCCCCTCCGCACGGGCGACCGCTACCAACTCTTGTGCCTCGGCGGCATTCATCGTGAACGGCTTTTCTACGAGCACCGCCTTGCCGGCACGCATTGCGAGTAGCGCACAGGCGTGGTGCATGGGGTGGGGAGTCGCGACGTACACGACCTCGACCTCGGGGTCGGCCACCAACGCCTCATAGCTCGCGTGCCGGTTGGGAATGTTGAACGCATCGGCAAATCGATTCGCCGAATCCATGTGGCGAGACCCGATCGCGGCGGCCCGACCCGATCGGGTCAACGTCAGGTCGGCAGCGAAGGTCTCGGCGATTCCGCCCGTTCCGAGCAGTCCCCAGCCCAATGGTTCGGTCATCGGTGCGTCTTCTCCAGCGCAGCCCACCGATTTCGAATCGCGACGCAGCGCGTCAGGCCCTCCAAGGCCTGCACCGTGTCTTCGTTGCGGCTATGCGGTGCTCGAAGCACCTCGATGTAGGTGGCCAGATCTCTGAGGTCCCACGTGAGACGAAAGAAGTTCACGGCAACTTGGTCGACCTCGTGGCCTGTCGCGTCGGCGTAGATGGCCGCTTCGTCTCCCGTGTCGTCCACAACCATCCAGAGATCTCGCTCGGCAGGAGCCAGCGCCACCGTGTCCCAGTCGACGAGCACATGGCTCTCACCGGTCCGCATCACATTCGCGGCATGCGGCTCCCCGTGGGTGACCACCCACTTGTCGCCGCGTCCCGCCACATCGGCAGCGAGACGATCGGCCAAGGCGAGCAGTTCGGCAACGTCGGACGCGTGAGCGGCGAGCGCTTGCCGTGCCGGTTCGGAGAACGGCCCACCCAACCAGGTCTGATTCAGTTCTTGGAGGCCCGCTTCGATCTGGCGGCGACCGGGCAGGTCGAGACCGCTGCTGCCGGCGAGGGAACCGACCGTAGGTGTTGCTTGATGGAGTTCGGCGAGCATCCTGACGACAGCAGCGCGCGCAGCGGAATCGTAGTGGCCATACCGACCCGCTTGTCCATCCACGAAGGGGAACAGAGCGATCGTGTGTCGCGGCCCGAGTCGACGAACCGTCTCGCCACTGTTCGCGGGGATCGGTGCGACCACGAAGCTGAGGCCGCCGGCGCGCAGGGCGGCGGCCGTGTCAAATGCACGTCTTAGGCCGTCGAACACCGACTCGCGTGTGTCTGCGAGCCAAGGCTTCAGGTCGAGGTCGTCGACGGTGACGAACGAGCGCGTTCCGTTGCGGTCGTTCACCACCCAGTGGTAGCTCCCAGCTCCGACGGCCGCGTAATCGGCCGAGTCGACGTCGAGGCCCCAACCATCAGCCACTTCATCGATCACGGCGCTTGTCTCGACGTCCTCCAGCAGAGCTCTCACTCCACTAACACTAACCGCGGGTTCTGCCCGGACTAGGCGTCCAGATCGTCTTGCTGATCCGCGCGGCGGTCACGGTTCGACGCGTCGCAAACCGGAGGTTGTCCCTGGTCTGATTCCTTGCTTACGGGCGGCCACTCCAGCCCTTCGTGCATGCCCACTTAGCTACCCGTACTTTGCGAGAGAGCCAACTGCAGCGCATCCGTGAGCTCGACGAGTCTGAAGGGCTTGAGCAGATACGTGGTCACCTGCAGTCCTTGAGTCTTCTCACGAGCGGGCTTGTCGATGCTTGCGCAGACGATCGGGAGGCCGGGGTGGTCGTGCTGCAGCCGCAGGGCGGCAGCGAGGGATTCCGGGTCGGCCGGCTCGACGAGGACAGCGTCCGGTCGGGCGATCGGGAGGCCGTCGAAGAACGCCGCCTCGTGACCAAGCCCGCGCACGACTGCCGCGTAGAGCCGACGAATGTCTTCGTCGGGTTCGATGATTAGGAAAAGAGCCATGAGCACGTTCTCGTAGCCCGCGGCATGTTTTCCGTGGCCGCCTTCGTATGAGGCGCGGATGACCTGCGGACGCGGCTAGC
>DAINSN010000232.1:0-3491 GCA_036741295.1 Gaiellaceae bacterium | reverse complement strand
CGCGTCCTTTGAGAGGAGACCTCGGAAGCTCCACTCGCTGGGCCGTAAGCTTTCGGCCATGGAGCTGAGGCGCTGGCCACGCAAGAACGACCCGGAGTCGATCGAGGCACGTCAGAAGGCGCTTGGACTGAGCGACGGGGTGACGAGAATCGACCTTTCGCCGTTCGTGAAAGCCCAGGAGATGCTGACGGGCGCGGCAGTCATCCCGGTATCCGTCGTGGGCCCGCTCGAGATCGAACTCGGCGAGTACGAGCTCGAGGAGCCTTTCGGCCGGGTCTCGGAAACGAGTCGCAAACAGGATCAGGTCTTCGTTCCGCTCGCCCACACCGAAGGCGGCCTGTCGGCCTCGCTCTACCGCGGCGCAAGAGCGGCGGCCGAGTCCGGCGGCTTCAGAACGTACGTGCTCGCGGACCGAATGACCAGAGCATCCTGCTTCGTCTGCAAGTCCACGGAAGAGGCTGTGCAGCTCGCGCGCTTCCTCGACGCGCACGTTGCCGAGATGCGCCGCTGGTTGGCGGAGCGCGACGAAGACTGGATCTCCACGTTCGCGCGCCTGCGCGAGGTCGAGACACACATCATCGGTCCCATGTGTCACGTCCTGTGGGCGTTCACGACCGGCGATGCGTGCGGGCCGAACATGATGACCCGCAACGCGTACGCACTGAACATGGGCTACGTGATGGAGCAAGCTCCGGTGAAGCCCGCGCGCGCCATCCTCGAGGCGAACATGGGCGGAGACAAGAAGCCGTCCCATCGCTACTTCGAGCGCGGCGGGCACGGGAAGACCGTCCTCGTGGAAGCCACGCTGAGCGAGGAGGCAGTGCGCCGAGTCCTTCGCACCACGATCGACGACCTGCTCGAGCTCTCGTTCGTCGGGACGCACGGAGCCGTCGCGTCGGGCATGCAATCGGTCGCGTTCACGCCTGCGTCGGCGATCGCCGCGATCTTCGCAGCGACGGGTCAGGACCTCGGCATGGTCGGGACGAGCTCGATGGCACACGGCACGGCCCGCCGAGTCGACGGCGGCATCCAGTGCGGACTGCGCCTGCCGGGGCTCGAGGTCGGCACCGTCGGCGGCGGCACGATCTTCCCGTACGCACAAACGTGGCTCGACCTGATGGACTGCGCCGGGGCCGGCAAGGTGTACCGCTTCGCGCAGATCGTGGCGGCCGCGACATTGGCGCTCGAGATCTCGGCCAGCGCGGCGATGGCAACCGCCGGTTCCGAGAACTTCTTCAAGGCGCACCACGAACGGGGCGGCCTGCGCTCTTCCTAGAGGGCTTGAGGCAGATGCCTCAAATGCCGATATTCACTGCATGCGAGGCGTGCTAGTTGGAGCGGTTCTGATCTTCGCCTTGATGCTCGTCATCAAGGACGGTCGCGCCTCGCGCAACCTCGGTCTAACCGGCAGCTGTCAGGCCGTCGCCGCACCGCGAGGCGCGGACGGCGTCTGGGAGGCCTGTGAGCCCGGCCGGCTCGAGGGTGCGCCGGACCTACGCAGGCAAGGCTGTAAGTCAGTGAGCTTCCTCGGCAAGCGTGAGTACTGGCGCTGCCCCGCAAGCATCAAAAGCAGCCACGACACTTAACGCGTCCCGATCTCCATTCCGAACAGCCGCGGTAGGGCGGCACCGAGTCTCGCCGGCAACGGCGGCCGACGGTTCTGCTCGTCGGCCCGCTCGCAGGCGAGGATTGCCGACCGCACGAGCGCGCCGCCGAGATGCTTGAGCGGCTCGGGCGGCAGGGACGCCACTCGGCGCGAGGCAAGCGGGAGCGCCGTCCACTCGTCGTCACGCTGCAGCGTCAGCGACGCGAGGATCTGACCGCCGAGCCACGTCGGACCGACACCGTGCCCCGAGTAGCCGACGCCGTAGTGGATCCGCTTGCCCTTCACCGTCCCGAAGAACGGGAGGTGGTCGGCAGAGACGTCGATCGGCCCGCCCCACGCGCGCTCGATCCGCGCGCCGGCGAGCCCCGGCAAGAGGCGGCGAAGACCGTGCTCTGCCCGAGCCGCCGTCGCATCGTCTGAGGTGAAGCGCCCGTCAACGCGGCCGCGAAATCCGATCGGCCCCGAGCCGCTGCCCATCAGCACGCGGCCGTCCGCAGTGGTGCGGAAGTAGTGGAGGAACATGCGTCCGTCGAAGACCGCTTCGCCGCCCGTCCAGCCGATCTCTTCCAGCAGCTCCGGGACCGGTTCCGTCAGGACGACGTACGAGCCGAAGTTCGTCACGTGGCGCGCAACCGGCCTCCAACCGGTTGCCGCGGCATTGACGGCGACGACGATCTCCGGGGCGCGAACGGTGCCACGCGGCGTCGCGACGCTTCCGGCACGAATGCGCAGGGCAGGTGTGTGCTCGTACAGCCCTACGCCCGCGTCAACGGCCGCGCGGCGCAGCGCGTGCACCAGCCGGGCGGGCTGCACGGTCGCGCCGTCCGAGAAGTAGACGCCGCCACGGAAGACTGGGGAGCGGATTCGCTGCGCGACTCCATCCGCGTCGAGAGGCATCGCTTGCTCCGGTGCACCCACTTCGGCGGCGGCTGCGACCGCGCGGTCGACGGCATCGTCCTGAGCCGGGGCCGCCGAGACCATCATCGTCCCTGCCTCGCGCAGCCAGACGTCCTCCCCGCGCGACTCGCAGAACGCCCGCACGGCGGGCACGATCCGCTCCGCCGTGCGTGCGAGTTGCACCGCACGCTCCCGTCCAAGCAACGGCAGCAGATCGGCGAGCCCGGCCCAGTAGCCGTGCAGGAAACCGCCGTTACGCCCGCTCGGCCCGGCACCGCACACTTCTGCCTCGACCAGCACGATCCGCAGCGAAGGGTCGCGCTCCTTCAGCGCCAAGGCAGTCCACAAACCCGTGTAGCCGCCACCGACGATGCAGACGTCGGCAACTGCGTCCCCCTCCAGTTGGGGCGCCGAAGTTGGGCGCCCAGCTTCGTCCAGCCACCAGGGTGGAAGGCGTGGAGCGACCGAGGGCGCGCTCACGCGGTCGTAGCTGCTCGTTCGCGGCGCATCTGAACGAGCACGTTCACGACCATCCCGATCACGGCGACGCCGAAGATGAACGTGGCGATCACGTTCACCTGCGGCGGCGCGCCTACGCGCGCTGCGCCCCAGACGAAGAGCGGAAACGTGGTACGCGGACCGGCGACGAAGTAGGTGACGACGAAGTCGTCGATCGAGATCGCAAAAGAGAGCAGGAGCGCCGCGAGGATCGCTGGGGCGATCAGCGGCAGCGTCACCTTCCGGAAGGTGACCCACTCGTTCGCGCCGAGGTCCATCGCCGCCTCTTCGAGATGGCGGTCGAACCCGATCAACCGGGCTTTGACGGTCACGACGGCAAAGCTGATGCAGAACATGACGTGGGCGATGAGGATCGTCCAGAACCCGAACACGATCGAGAGGTTCAGGAAGAGGGTCAGCAGCGAGGCGCCGAGGACGATCTCCGGCGTCGAGAGTGGCAGGAAGATCAAGAAGTTCGTCGCGCTGCGCC
>DAINSN010000231.1:0-3539 GCA_036741295.1 Gaiellaceae bacterium | reverse complement strand
CGGGTGCGCAGTTCACGTGCTCGCTCGGCTACGCCGGGTGCAAGTTCAACTTCGAGTACAGCTCGCCGGACAAGACCCTGAAGTTCCATCACTGGCAGGACCGAGGGACGAACGGAGTCGACGAGAACTTCGTCGGCGACATCGCCAACTCATAGCTCCGAGAGCAGACTGAGTCAGAAGAGCCCGCTTCGGCGGGCTCTTCTGTTTCACTAGCCGGGTGGATCCTCAGCGACGGACGGCGCTCGTCTCGGTGGTTGCGGCCATCCTGCTCATCGCGCTCAAGCTCGGCGCGGGCCTTGCCTCGCACAGCCTGGGCCTCATCTCGGAGGCGCTGCACTCAGGCACCGACCTCGTGGCGGCGCTGCTGACGCTCTTCGCGGTCGGTGTCGCGGTCAGACCCGCGGACGTTGCCCACCAGTACGGCCACGGGAAGGCCGAGCATCTTTCCGCTCTTGCCGAGGCGACGATTCTTGTTTTGGCCAGCTGCTTCATCGCCTGGCGGGCGGTCACTCATCTCGTCGGCGGAAGGACGGCGACGGTCGAGGCCAGGTGGTACGCGTTCGTGGTGCTCGGGATCGTGATTGCGGTCGACGTCAGTCGGACGGTTGTCCTATGGCGCGCGTCACGCCGCTATCGAAGCGCAGCGCTGGCGTCGAACGCGCTCCACTTTGCCAGTGATCTCGCCGGCTCCGTCGCAGTGCTGGTCGGGCTCGTGCTCGTGCACGAAGGTCACAAGCGAGCGGACTCCGTGGCCGCGCTCTTCGTCGCTGGGCTCGTCCTGCTCGCCGCCGCTCGGCTGATGCAGCGCAACGTGGATGTCCTGATGGATCGCGCACCGGCAGACGCAGAGCAGGCGGCCCGTGTGGCGATCGCGGGAGTCGAGCCGCCGGTGACGCTCAAGCGACTCCGCATGCGGCAGGCAGGGCCACGCCAGTTCATGGACGTGGTCATCACCGTTCCGCCGGGTGCGGCCGTTGGGCAAGGTCATGCAGCTGCAGACAGCGTGGAGGATGCGCTCAGCGCCGCTCTGCCCGGAAGCGACGTCGTCGTCCACGTCGAGCCGCAGGAGGACGAGGCGGCCATCCGCGACCGCGCACATGCGGCTGCGCTCGGAGTGCCTTCGGTGCGGGAGGTGCACAACGTCACCGTCCTGGACGTCGGCGGACGCACGGAGGTATCGCTGCACCTGAAGCTTCCCGGCGAGGTGACGCTCGAGGAGGCGCACGAGGTGGCAAACCAGGTCGAGAGCGCGATCGCGGCCGCCGTGCCGGAGATCGACTCGGTGCAGACGCACATCGAGCCGCTGGGCGAGGCAGTGGAGGGGAAGCCAATGGAGGACGACCAAGCCGAGCGGAACGTCGTGCTTCGCATCGTTCGCGAGGTCACCGGCGAGGAGCCGCGGGAACTGCGCTTCGTCCGCACCGAGGAAGGCCTGCTGACGTACCTGACGCTAGGCCTCGATCCCTCGAGCCCACTCGCCGAAGCCCATGCGCGTGCCAGCGAGATCGAGGAGCGCATTCGGCGCGCGCGTCCAGACATAGCCGACGTGATCGTGCACACCGAACCGTGATGCGGGACGGACTCCCGGAACGTACCGGTGCCAGGCACGGGTACGAAACTGTTGCGAGTTACGCACACGACTCAGCGTTCGCTCATGCGATGCGGGCTCCTCGGATACGTACCGGTGCCAGGCACGGGAACGTAAGGGTGACGAGAGTGTCGTGAAACTTTGCATGTTCACTCCGAAGGATCTGCAGCTCGAACGCGGCTGGCCCGGGATCGTCGAGGGCGATACCGTCGTGCAGCTCGCTGCGCAGACGCTCCAGGCGTATTTCACCGGCGGCGGCACGGCGCGCAGACACGCTGAATATCCGCTCACAGACGTCGACTTTCGCCCGCCCGTACTGCATCCACCAGCCGTCCGCGACTTCTATGCCTTCGAAGAACACGTGAAGACCGCTCGCGCGCTACGCGGCCAGGAGGTGGCGCCCGAGTGGTACGAGATCCCCGTCTTCTACTTCTCCAACCCCGCGGCGATCTACGGGCCGGAGGAGGAGATCCCGTACCCGCCAGACACGAAGGAGCTCGACTACGAGCTCGAGGTCGCGGCGATCATCGGCGCCGACGGTCAGATCGCCGGGTTCACGATCATGAACGACTGGTCTGCTCGAGATCTCCAGCGGGCCGAGATGAAGGTGGGTCTCGGGCCTGCGAAAGGCAAGGATTTCGCCACCAGCATCGGGCCGGTGCTGGTGACGCGCGACGAGTTCGACGGCAGGAGCGGCGAGATGATCGCACGCGTGAACGGCGAGGAGCGGTCGCGCGGGAATCTCAGGGACATGTACCACTCGTGGGACGCGATCGTTGCGCAAGCCGCGCGGAACACGCACCTGCGTCCGGGGGACGTCCTCGGCTCAGGCACCGTCGGGACAGGCTGCATCCTCGAACACGGCGACGGGCGTTGGCTCCAACGCGGCGACGTCGTCGAGCTCGAGGTCGAGGGAATCGGCGTGCTGCGGAACCGCGTAGCTTGAGCCGGATGCAGGCCGAGGTCGCAGTCGTCGGGGCCGGGATCATGGGCTCTGCGGCCGCGTACGCGCTGGCATGCCAGGGCCGTGACGTCCTGCTCCTCGAGCAGTTCCGCATCGGACACCAGCACGGCTCGAGCCATGGCCGCTCGCGCATCGTCCGGCTTGCGTACCCGGAGGTCGAGTTCGTCGAGCTCGCGCGCGAGGCGTTCGCCGGCTGGCGCGAGCTCGAACAAGAGTCGGGGCAGGAGCTGCTCGAGCTGACCGGCCTGCTCGAGCTCGTCGAGAGCTCGGGCCAGAGCTCGGCGGACGCGCTCGAGGCGGCCGGAGCCGCATACGAATTGCTCGACGCGGACGGAGCACGGAGCCGTTGGCCGATCGGCATGCCTGACGGATGGACCGCGCTCTTCCAGCCGGAGGCCGGCATCGTCCGCGCCGACCTCGCGCACCGAGCCTTCATCGATGGCGCGCTGGCGCGCGGTGCCCGCCTCGAGCAGGACACCCGCGTCGAGTCTCTCGAGGAGCTCGACGCCAAGGTGATTGTGGTGACCGCCGGCCCGTGGGTCACGAGCTTCTTCCCTGACCTGCCGGTCCGCACCACGCGCGAGACGGTTGCGTACTTCCGCCGGGAAGGCGACTCCCTGCCAGCGGTCGCGCAGCTCGATCCGCAGACACGCGGTCACCTGATTTACTCGCTGCACGACCCGCTGCACGGCCTGAAAGCCGGCGTGCATCACGCCGGAGCCCAAGTCGGTCCCGACGAGCCGGGCGGGTCCGACCCAACCGTGGTCGAGCGCGTCGCCGAGTGGGTCGCACGCACGTACCCCGATGCAGACCCGGCTCCGGTCTCCGTGGAGACGTGCATGTACACGACTACCCCCGACGAGCAGTTCATTCTCGAGCGCCGCGGCAAGGTCGTGATCGGTTCCCCGTGCAGCGGGCACGGCTTCAAGTTCGCCCCTACCATCGGCAGCCGTCTGGCCGCACTGGCCGCCCAAGCCGCCGACTAGG
>DAINSN010000230.1:0-3557 GCA_036741295.1 Gaiellaceae bacterium | reverse complement strand
GAGAACTCGAAGATGGGCGCGTTCGGGTCCTTGTTGATCGCGACGATCACCCCGGAGCCCTGCATGCCGACCTTGTGCTGGATCGCGCCCGAGATGCCGCACGCGATGTAGAGCTTCGGCGACACCGTCTTCCCCGTCTGGCCGACCTGCGTCGCATACGGGTACCAGCCGGCGTCGACGACCGCGCGCGTCGCGCCGACCGCACCGCCCAGCGCCTTTGCGAGCTCTTCCACGAGCGTGAAGTTCTCCGGACCGCCGAGGCCGCGGCCGCCCGCGACGATGACGGGCGCGTCCTCGATCGACGGGCCCTCGCTCTCCTCGTGCGCCTGGTCGACCATCCGCGCCGACGTCGAGAAGTCCTCGAGTGAGACTGGGATGTCCTCCGCTTCAGCAGAACCACCGGCGGCGTTCGGGTCGAAGGAGCCAGAACGGAAGAGCGCGATGCGCGGCTCTGACTTCCAGCCGACGTCGACGTAGACGGAATCCTGGAGCGCGGGTCGCTTGCCGACGAGGTTGCCGTCCTGCTCGACGAGGTCGATGAGGTCCCAGTTGAGGCCTGCGTCGAGCCGTGCGGCGAGTCCTGCGGCGACGTCTGCGGCGAGCACCGAGTTGCCAAACAGCACCGTGTCGATGCCCTGATCGCGCACGAGTTGTGCGAGCACGTCGACCCGTGGCTGCGGCAGCGGCGCCTCGAGCTGCGCATCGTCCGCCACGTAGACCTTCGCGGCGCCGAACTTTCCCGCTTGGTCGGCGAGCGCGCGCACGCCCGAGCCGATGACGACGCCGGCCACCTCGGCGTCGCCGAGCGTCGCCGCCTTCGAGAGGACGCCGAGCGACCCCTTCAGCAACTCGTCGCCGTGATGCTCGAGGAAGACCAGCGTGCTCATAGGAGACGTTTCTCCGCGAGGAAGTCGAGGATCGCCTGCGCGGCGTTGCCGTCGTCGTCGATCTTCTTCGAGTCGGCGCGCGCGGGCGGATCGTTCAACGCGTAGACCTCGGTGCGCGAGCCCTCCTCGCCTGCGCGTTCTCCCTCGACGCCGAGATCCGAAAGCGACACCGTCTCCTGCGGCTTGGACTTCGCTCCCATGATCCCCTTGAGCGACGGATAACGCGGCTCGTTGATCGCGTCCGACACGGCGACCACGGCTGGGAGCGGCGCTTCGATCACGTCGTAGCCGAATTCCGTCTGACGCTTGACGGTGAGCTTCCCGTCCGCGTGCGTGACTTCCGCCGCCTGCGACACAACGGGGAGACGCAGGCGGTCTGCGACCGCCGCCCACAGGACCGCACCGTCCGAATCGCCGGCCTGCTGTCCGAACAGGATCAGGTCCGCGCCTTCGCGTTCGAGCGCCTTCGCCAGCGCGTAGCTCGTCGCAACGAGATCGGATCCTGCGGCTGTCTCGTCGCTGACGAGGACCGCGCGGTCAGCCCCCATCGCGAGAGCCTTGCGCAGCGCGTCCTGGGCTTTCGCCGGCCCCATGCAGACCAGGACGATCTCGCCGTCGCCGGTCGCGTCCTTCAGCCGGAGGGCCTCCTCGACGGCATTCGCGTCGAAGGCGTTCAGGGCGCCTTCGCCCGAGCGGTCGAGCCGCTTGGTTCCGGGGTCGATCCGGCTGTTTCCTTCGGGCACCTGCTTGACGCAAACGGCGATCTTCATTGGAGGCAGGACTCTACTGAGGCTGACTTGCGCCGAGGCGCCTGCTACCGTCTCAGCCTTCGAGCGCGAACCGGAGCGCCCGTCCTCTTATGAGACGCCACCGGACGACAGCCCGAGGGGTTCTCTTCCTCGCCGCCGCGATCGGCCTAGCCGTCGGCTCCGCCGTGGCCTTCGCCGCGAACACGGTTCCGGAGCACATCGTCTTCCCGGTCGTCGGCAAGGTTGCCTACATCGACGACTTCGGCGCACCGCGGGCGGGCGGGTCGCACCAGGGGAACGACATCATGGCCGACAAGAAATCACCCGCAGTCGCTGCGGAAGCGGGCAAGGTGAAGTACTGGACGACGTCAGGCTCGGCAGGCTGCATGCTCTACCTCTATGGCGAGAGCGGCACGACGTACCTCTACATCCACCTCAACAACGACCTGACGCTGCGAAATGACAACCGCGGCAAGTGCGTGAAGGGGACCGCTTACACCGTCAAGAACGGCGCCAAGGTGGCGGCAGGCCAGCAGATCGCTTATGTCGGCGACTCGGGGGATGCGAACGGCGGCAGTTCGCACCTGCACTTCGAGGTTCACCCCGGCGGCGGCAAGGCAGTGAGCCCGTATCCGTACCTGCAGAAGGCGTACAAGCTTCTGTTCACGGCCAAAGCAGGCACGCCCTTCGCGCTGACGCTGAGCGGCACGGTCGTCTCCGCGACGATCGACCGCATCGTCGTGAACGTGTCGACGTCGCAAGCGTGGCCGTCGGGGCTGACGCTGACGAAGCTGAACCGGACGATCGCGTTGACGGTCCCGGAGGCGACCGTAGTGCAGACCCTGAGCGGGACCGGCGCGTTGCGAACGGTCGCGAACGTCACGCTCGCCGAGAAAGGTCAAAAGATCGTCGTCTGGACGCAGCCCGCGTCTGCGACGCTGAAGGCGGAGCGCGGCGATGACGACGTGCTCAGCTCAGCGCTGATCCAGCTCGGCTAGCTAGCTGCCGACGAACTTCGGCTGACGTTTCTCCACGAAGGCGGCAAGGCCTTCCTTCGCGTCCTCGCTCGAGAACAGCTCGCCGAACGCCCCACCTTCGGCTTTGAGGTTCTGCGCGTGGTCGCCGCCCAGTGCTCGGTTCGCCAGCTCCTTCATCAGTCGGAGCGCGATCGGGCTCTTCGAGGCGAGCAACGCTCCCACCTCGCGCGCCTTGTCGAGCACGGGATCGTGCACCGCGTTGACGAGCCCGAGGCGCAACGCTTCCTCCGCGTCGACGATGCGGCCGGTGAAGATCAGCTCCTTGGCGACGCCGAGGCCGCACAGGCGCGCGATGCGCTGGGTGCCGCCCCAGCCGGGAATGATCCCGAGGTTCACTTCGGGCTGACCGAGCTTGGCGGACGATGCTGCGTAGCGGATGTCGCACGCCACCGCGAGCTCGCAACCCCCGCCGAGCGCGAAGCCGTTGATTGCCGCAATGGCCGGCTTGGGCATCGTCTCGAGCAGGCGTCCGGTCTCGTGACCGAGCGCTCCCCACTCCTTCGCCTGATCGACGTCGAGGCCGCTCATGTACTTGATGTCGGCGCCCGCGACGAACGCCTTCTCGCCGGCGCCGGTCAGGATCACGACTCGCGCCGCGTCATCGTCCGCGAGCTCACGGAGACAGTCGCGTAGCTCGGTGAGCGTCGCGACGTCGAGTGCGTTCATCGCCTCCTGACGGTCGATCGTCACGATCGCGACCGCCTCCTCCCACTCGACTCGGATCAAACGGGAACTTTGCCCTTGAGAAAGTCGATGATCTCCGTCGTCGGCGCGCCCGGGGTGAAGACCTCGGCCACCCCTTGCTGTTTCAACGCGTCGGAGTCCTCTTTCGGGATCGTCCCGCCGACCACCACGAGCACGTCCTCCGCGCCGTTCTCCTTCAG
>DAINSN010000229.1:0-3566 GCA_036741295.1 Gaiellaceae bacterium | reverse complement strand
CACTCGCCTTGCCGTCGGCGTCGAGCTGGGCGAAGCGTTCGTAGATGTGCGCGTGTGCGCTCAGCACGATCTCCGCCCCGGCGGTTGCAAGGTCGCGCCAGAACGCGTCGACGGAAGCCAGGTTGTCTGGAATGCCCGAGGTGAACCGGGGCTGGTGCATGTACGCAAGGGTGCAGAGGTTCTTGTGAGCGGCCAGATCCTGTCTCAACCACTGCTCCTCCGCGCTCCCCGCGCCGCACCCACCGATCGCATCACAGTTGGTGTTCAGCGCGATGAGATGCCAGTTGCCGAGGTTGTAGCTGTAGTAGCCACGGGCTGGATCGCCGGCAGCACTTCCGAAGTAGCGGTAGTACCCCCCCGGACCGGCGTTCGCTGCACAACCGGTGCCAGCGTCGAGGCTGCCGTAGTCGTGGTTTCCCGGAATCGGATGCGTGATCGACTTGACGCGCCCCCAAGTCGGGTCGTACGCCTGCAGAAAGGCGTCGTAGCCGGCGCACTCGTACTGGTGGTCGCCGAGCGTGAGAATCGCTCGGTAGCCGTGGTTCACGACCAGATCCGACGTCGCCTTCTCGTGGCACTCGCTCGCCGTGCCGTTGCCGCCGTTGTACGCCGGACTCGCGGGATCACAGCTGATGTTCCCGACGGCTGCAACCGCCACCGTTTCATCGGGTTGCACGGTTCCGACGGAAAGCTGCGGCGCTCGCGCTCGCGTTTCGCGGCTCGCGAACGAGATCACGCCCGGTGGCGTGCCGTGTGTCAGCGCGAGCTCGAGGACGCCGTTCCCTTTCACGAGCTTCGTCACGTCCACCTCGGCCCAGCCGGTGTTCGTGAGCGTGAAGCTCGTTACGACGGATTTGAGGGGCGGGGAATTCCGGAACGTGATCTTTCGCTCGGTCCACGCGCGTCGCGCGATCGCGCGAACAGTGATCCCGCGGCCGTTGAACCGCGTCACATAGATCTTCAACGTCGCATTTGCGACGGTCCCGGTGACGCCGCTCAGCTTGAAGCGAAGATAGCTTCGAATGAGCGGATGCCGATCTACTCCAAGCTTCGAACTGGTCCCGAAGTTGCGCGAAGGCGCAGCCGACGTGACGAGCGCATCGGCCACGGGCTTGAAGGTCAAGGTGGTCTGCTCAGCCCCGCGTGCGCCGTCGCCCGACCCCGCCGTTACGCCCGCGAGCGTCACGACGACCAGCGCCGCAGCAATGCGAGCAGTTTGTCGACGGTGAGACATCGGCGAGGACCCCGCGCGCAATTATGACAGAGATTTCCTCGACCCAATCCCGCTCACTGGAGCTTGCGCGCAACGTCGACGACGTTGCCTCCGGCGCCCTGCTCGTCGTCGGCTCAGCGCCGCCCGAGGGGCGAGATCTCGATCTCGTCGCGCGCCCCGAACAGCACACGGAGCTCGCGGCGTGGCTTGCGTCGGCCGGCTTCGTGAACGAGCGCGACGAATGGGTCCGATTCAAGGACTGCACGGTCGAAGCGATCGATCTCCTGCCGGCCGCAGGGTTCGGACTGGCCGACGCCCTGATCGATGACCTGTTCGCTGAGGCCCACCGGTTGCCGCAGTTCCGGCACCTCGTTCGGGCGGCGCCCCACCATCGCCTGCTCATGCTTGCGCGCTGGGCTGCGGAGGACGGGGCACTGTCCGAGAAGCGCCGAGCCCGCATCGCAGGAGTGCTCGACGAGAATCCGGAGGCTTGGCGCAAAGCCGAGTCGCAGGCGGCCGCGTGGCGCGCGAGCAGCGCGCTCGCGGCGGTGCGCCGCGCGTACGACACCGATGCGCCACTCACCCGAGCGGAGCGCGCAGACGCTCTGGCCGAGTCGATCTACGCGGCCGGCCGGACTCCGTCACGCGCGCGCGTGCGCGGGTGGCTGGCCGTCATTCCCAAGCGCCGGGCGAACGGGAGAGTCGTCAGCTTCTCGGGGCTGGACGGCGCCGGCAAGAGCTCCCAGATCGAAGGACTGCAGCGAGCGCTCGAGCTGCTCGGATTTGACGTTGTCGTCCAGTGGACCCGCCTCGAGTGGACGACGCTCTGGGAGAACCCCTGGCTCGGCGTGCTCGGGTGGCCCGCGCGCAAAACGCTGCGGCTCGTCTCGCGCATGCGAGGACGGCGCCGAGCCGATGCGAGCGACGGCGGCACCGCTGCCGCGCCGCTGGAGCCGTCGGCGGTCCGCGAGCGGAGCAATGTCATCTCCCAGGTCTGGGTCGCGATCGTCGCCTTCGCGCACGGCCAGGCGCAACGCCGCGAGACGCGCGAGCATCTGCGCGGCGGGAAGGTCGTGCTCTGCGACCGCTACACCCTCGACACGGCCGTGCACCTCCGCTTCCGCTACGGCGAACTGCGGAACTACGGCTTCCAGATCGGGCTCGTCCAGCGCTTGTCGCCGCGACCGGTGGCCGCCTACCTGCTCGACGTGCCCGCCGCGACCGCGCACGCGCGGAAGGCCGAGCAGTACTCGCTACAGGATCTCGAGCGCCAGGCCGATCTGTATCGCCAGGAGCACGCGCGACTCGACGTACGACGCCTCGACGGCGAGCTCCCCCGTGAAGAGCTCTGCTCCGAGATCGCAACGGAGGTCTGGCGGGCACTGCATCGGGGTTAGGCGCGCCAGGCGTTCCAGTTCATCCCGAGCTCGGGATGCTCGAGCCACACGACGGACGCGCGCTCTGCGAACGAGTCGGCGAGCGCAACGCCGCCGAGCGTGTCCGCGCGGATGTGCTCTTCCTTGCTGAGCTTGCCACGGTCGAGCCAGTTGAGGGTCGCCAGCGTCGCGACCGACTCCGCCGGGAGGTTCAGCGCCTCGACCAGCCTCCGCACCCAGCCGAACAGGATCGGAGACGACGGGGCCCGGCCCGTAAGTACATCCACGAAGTGTCTGTCGCGCTCCTCCAACGTGAGTTGGCCGTCGAGGATCCTCAGCACGTGGACCGCGAAGAACATCAGGTCGGCGAGCGGCAAACCGTGCCGCTGCGCAAACTCCCAGTCGACTACGACGAACCCGTCGCCGGACACGATGATGTTCTCCTCGGCGACGTCCCAGTGCTGGAAGGTCGGCGGAATCGGCGGCAGCAAGCGTGCCAGGTCGGGGTCGACACCACAGTCGGCCCAGAACGGCAAGACCTGACGCTCGAAGCGCTCGCGCTCCTCTGCAAGCGCTTCGACCGGCGCCGCCGTCTCGCGCGCCACCTGGATCAGCCAGTCGGCGACCCGATCGAGGACCTCGAGCTTCCGCCGACGCGAGATCGGCTGCCGCAGAAAGGCAGCGAGCTTCTGTCCCCTGGCCGCTGTCTCGAGCGAGGCGTGGTAGCCGTCGAGCTCGAAACGGCCGAGGTGGCGCGGCGCGTGAGCGGCCACTGCGCCGCCGGTCGCGGCGACAAGCTTGGCCGCCGCTTCGTCGCGATCGAACTGGGAGCTGTATCCCGGAACGCGCGCGAACTTGAGCGCCTCGGCAGGCTCGTCGGAGCCCTGCGGAAAGAGCAGGAACGCGTTTCGACGCACGATCGCGCCCAGGGAGACGAACATCAGCCAGTCCCGCTGTTCGAGACCGAGCTCCTTGCA
>DAINSN010000228.1:0-3594 GCA_036741295.1 Gaiellaceae bacterium | reverse complement strand
CTCCTTGGGTTTCATTCCGTCAAAACATAGCCCGCGTGCGGGACGCATCCACCATCCCCTGTCTGCTGGTTGGTTTCCGTGCCACACCGAGACCACACCGCCCCGCGAATTGGCGACAAATAGGGCAGGGACGACCGCATGGTTGAGCCGGGACGGTAGTCTCAAGCCCCGTGGAGGACTACACGAACAAATACAAGGGTGAGCAGGTCGAGGTGGCGCTCTTCGGCGGCGAATACCAGGAAGGTGTCCTGACGGCCTACTGCTACGTCGAGGATGTCGCGCACATCGAGTTGAACGGTCACATCCTCGTTCCGCTCCAGAACATCGCCTCGCTCCACTGTTCGAGCCGCTGCGACGCGCCCGACGACGACTGGCCTCCACGCGGGCTCGAGCAGGAAGACGGCAACTAGGCGGCGCCTTTTGGGCGGCCGGCTTCTGATCATTCGCAACGTTCTCAAGGCGTGGGCATTACTGCTCGGCGCCTGCGCAGTACTCGGCCTGATCGGCTGGACACTCGGCGGCTACCGCCTGCTCTCGATCTTCGTCTTCTGCGGGGTGCTGCTGGCAAGCGCGCTCTACTGGTACGCAGACCGAGTCGCGCTCGGCCTCGTCGGCGCGCGCGAGTTCCCGCTCGGAGAGGGGCCCGGGCTCCACTCCACGATCGAGCGCCTCGCGGCGCGTGCCGGCGTCGCGAAACCGCGCTTGTACCTCATCGACGACGGTCTCCCACGAGCACTTGCCACCGGCCGCGGGCCCCGCGGCTCTACGCTCGCGGTCAGCTCGGGGCTTCTGTCCGCAGCATCTCCGGCGGAGCTCGAGGCGGTATTGGCGCATGAGCTCGCGCACGTTCGGCATCGGGACGTCGTGGTGCAGACCTCGGTCGTCGTGCTCGCCGCGACGCTGCTCGAGCTCAGCAGGGTCGGCGGCTGGTTCCAGCGCGTGCTGCTCTGGTTCCTCGGGCCGCTTGCCTCGGCCTTCGTTCATCTCCTCCTTTCCCCGAAGCGCGAGTTCCTCGCGGACAGAGCCGCCGCGGTGATCTGCGACTCGCCACATCCGATGGCCGACGCTCTAGTCCGGCTCGACCAAGCTGCCGAGCTCGTCTCGTTCACCGGCAGCCCGGCCACCGAGCCGCTCTACACGGTCAACCCGTTTCTCGAGCTCGGCCTGGCCGCGCTGTTCGTGACGCATCCCCCTGTCGGCGAACGCGTCCGCCGGCTGCGCGAGCTGGATCCAGACTGGCGTGAGAAGCTCCGAGCGGCATGAGTCTCGCGATCCAGCAGTCTGAATACGAGGAACGCCTAGCAAAGCTCGCCGAGCACCTGCTCGAGCAGGGGCTCACCGGTGCGGTCCTCTTCGACCCGTACTACGTCCTCTACTACGCCGGCTTTGCGTTCGCGCCTACCGAGCGTCCGATCGCCTTCGTGCTGAACGCCGAAGGCAAAGGCGGCATGCTCGTCCCCCGGCTCGAACGCGAGCACGCACAGGCGAACGCCAGCGTCCATCATGTCGCCGACTACCCGGAGTACCCGTCGGAGACGCATCCCACGGAATCGCTGCGCACCTTGCTGACCGAGATGGGAGTCACCGGCTCGTTCGCGGCCGACCAGGATGGATATCCGTGGGTCCTTGGCTACCGAGGGCCGTCGCTGACGGAGCTCACGGGCACGACACCGCGAAAGATCACCGCCTTCGTCGAGGACCAGATGGCGATCAAGAGCCCGGCGGAGATCGAGCTGATCCGCGAGAGCTCGAAGTGGGGCAATCTCGCGCACGTTCTGCTGCAGCGGTACACACGCCCCGGGTTGACCGAGAGCGAGGTTTCTCGACGCGCGAGCACGGAGGCCTCGCTCGCGATGCTCGACGCGATCGGTTCGATCTACCGGGCGCAGAGCTTCTTCTTCGACGGGGCGAGCGCTGGTTATCGCGGGCAGATCGGGCGTAACGCTGCGATCCCGCACGCGCTCGCCAACAACATCGTCTTCCAAACGGGCGACGTGCTCGTGACCGGAGCGACGGCGCCGGTGTGGGGCTATCTCTCGGAGCTCGAGCGGACAATGGTGATCGGCCCGCCTTCACCGGAGCAACATCGGATGTTCGACCACATGGTCGCGCTGCAGGACACCGCCTTCGAGGCGATCAAGCCCGGCGCGCGCTGTTCCGACGTCGACCGAGCAGTGCGCGCGTACTACCAGAGGCACGATCTCTG
The DNA here is from genome assembly GCA_036741295.1 of Gaiellaceae bacterium. Taxonomy (GTDB): domain Bacteria; phylum Actinomycetota; class Thermoleophilia; order Gaiellales; family Gaiellaceae; genus 3-1-20CM-4-69-9. The sequence goes on along the minus strand of DAINSN010000228.1, from coordinate 1,388 downwards.
GGACTACTGGAAGCACCACGTCGGCCACTGCATCGGGCTCCGCTACCACGAGGGGCCGTTCCTCGACATCGGCGACGACACAGAGATCAAGCCCGGAACGGTGTTCACGGTCGAGCCGGGCCTATACGCAGCCGGCCTCGGCGGATTCCGCCACTCCGACACCGTGGCGGTGACGGACGACGGGATCGAGTTCCTGACGTACTACCCGCGCGACCTCGAGAGCCTGACGCTGCCGGTCTAGCCGAGCTCGCCCGGAAGAAGCGAGAACATCACGGAGTCACGGCGGCGCCCATCTGGATGAGGGAGGTGGGAGCGCAGCACACCTTCGCGCTGGAAACCGACCTTCTCCGCAACGCGCTGGGACGCGTGGTTCTCCGGATCGGTGATCAACTCGAGCCGCTCCAGCCGGAGATCTTCGAGTGCGTGCTTGCAGAGAAGCCGTAGCGCTCGCGTAGTCACACCACGACCTCGAGCTTCGCGCGCGCACCAGTAGCCGATGTGGCCGGTGCGCGAGTTGTTGACACCCATCCCGATCGACCCGACAACGCGTCCATCCTGGGTGATCGCGAACTGTTGCGTGCCGATCCCCGGAACCTCTCCCTCGACGAAGGCGCGCGCATCGTTGTCCGTGTAGGGACTCGGAACCGCAGGGATCCAATGGTGGATCTCGTCGTCGTTGCAGGCGGCGACGATCGCCGGAACGTCGTCCAGCGTCCAGAGACGGAGTTGGATGTCGCCGTCGCGCAGTTCCACTTTCCCAAGCCTAGAACGACGAAAGGCCGCCGTAGCGGCCCTTCGAAGAGAAAATAATCGGCGGCTGCCTACTCTCCCGGGAGGTTGCCCTCCGAGTACCATCGGCGCAAGCAGGCTTAACTTCTCTGTTCGGAATGGGAAGAGGTGTTTCCCTGCCGCTATGACCGCCGAAGTTGTCAGGGCGCTGCGCGTTTCCGCGCACCCTCAAAACTCCATAGCTCCACACTCAGTGTTCTAAATCAAGACCTCGAGCAATTAGTACGGGTCCGCTAAACGCGTTGCCACGCTTGCACGTCCCGCCTATCAACGTGGTGGTCTCCCACGGCTCTTACTCCCTCTAGGGGATGGGAAGCCTCATCTCGAGGTGGGCTTCCCGCTTAGATGCTTTCAGCGGTTATCCCATCCAGACGTGGCTAATCAGCAGCGCCGTTGGCACGACGACTGATACACCAGAGGTCTGTTCGTCTCGGTCCTCTCGTACTAGAGACGACTCCTCTCAAGCTTCCAGCGCCCATGGTGGATAGGGACCGAACTGTCTCACGACGTTCTGAACCCAGCTCGCGTACCGCTTTAACGGGCGAACAGCCCGACCCTTGGGACCTGCTCCAGCCCCAGGATGCGACGAGCCGACATCG
>DAINSN010000227.1:0-3602 GCA_036741295.1 Gaiellaceae bacterium | reverse complement strand
TTTCCTGCTCCGTCTTAAGTGCACGCGCGCGCGCGAGGAGCGGCGTGGCATCGACTGCCTGCGGGAAAGCGTCGAACCAGGCCTTCGTGAAGGTGGTCGGCTCACCCACCATCCGGTCCGAGGCCTGGGTGCCGAGAGAAAGCTCGAGCCCGACCTTCTCGTAGGGCCGGGAGGCCTCCTGAACGGCCTCGAGCGTGCGCGAGAGCGGCGGACGGGGGTCGTCAGGGTCATACCCGGGTATCAGGACGACGTCCGTCGTCCAGGCGCTCGCGGCCGCATCGGCGGCCGACGGCTCGATCGTGATCAGCACCGGCGGCCCCTCGCGGGGGAAGACCGCGGCGTCGTAGCCCTTCATCCCCCAGAAGTTCGTCAGGTAGAGAACGTTGTCGGGCGCCCGGACGACGAGCGCGTCCAGCCCTTCCTCGGCCATCAGCGCCTGGACGCGGTCGAGCTTGGCGTCGTCGCGCGGCCAGGTCACCAGGCGACGCGCGGCGGCGCCGGCTCACCGTGGGCGTCCTGCCAGGAGATCACCGGGTTGCGGAGCACGCCGATCTTCTCGATCTCTGCCTCGATCACGTCGCCGGGCTTGAGATAGAGGGATGCGGCGTCCTCGCTGAAGCCGGCTACCCCACTGACAGTGCCGGTCGAGACGACGTCGCCGGCCGAATACCCGAGCGCCGAGTAGTGGGACAGGATCTCCGGGATCGTCACGGACATGTTCCCGCTGTGCGACTCCTGCCGAGACTCCCCGTTGACCCGTAGCTCCATCCGCAGATCGTGCGGATCGCCGATCTCGTCGGGCGTGACGATCCACGGCCCGAGCGGGCAGAACGTGTCGATGGCTTTGCAGAACGAGAACACGCCGGAGCGCATCTCGCGGCGCTGAATGTCGCGCGCCGTGATGTCGTTGAAGATCACGTAGCCGCCGATGTAGTCCGCTGCTTCCTCGGGACCGAACCACTTGCCGGACTTCGAGATCACGACGGCAAGCTCGAGCTCGTAGTCGAGCTCCTCGGTCAGGTGTTCCGGATAGATGATCGGCTCGTCCGGGCCGACGATCGCGTCGACGTTCTGGAAGAAGACAATCCAGGGCGCGATCTCGTGCGACCAGCCGACTTGCTTCGACTCCTCCTCGTGCTCGCGGAAGTTGCCGGCCGTGTGCATGAACTTCTTCGGGATGATCGGCGCGCGCAGCTTGACGGCTTCGAGCGCAGGCTCGTCCCCGGTAGGGCGTACAGCTCCGGCACGTTCGAAGTACTCGCGCATCGACGGAACGTCGAGCTCCACGACCGTATCGTCGCGCAGCTCACCGACGCGCCCGTCGTCGAACGTGACGAGCTTCATCGAGCCTCCAGCCAGTCCACGACGTCCTGCACATTCCGATCCGGAGGAAACACCGGATAAAAGACCTTGACGATCCGGCCTCGCTCGGCGACGAGAGCCAGGCGCTTGTAGAGCGTCAGTCCTTCGACGTCGAAGGTCGGCAGCCCCGGATCACGCGCCAGGTCGAGCCACTCGTCGCTGATAACGGGAAACGGCATCCCGTTGCGCTCGGCGAACTCGATCTGGTCGTCGAGGCTCTGGGCGCTCAAGCCGGCTACGCGCGCGCCCAGGGCGGCCAGCTCCGCGTTGTGGTCTCGGAACGCGCAGGACTGCGGCGTGCAACCTCGCGCTCCCGGGATGTCGTCCCAGCCGGGCAGCGGGTCCCGCCCCGGCCGCCCGGTCCGCGGATAGATGTAGAGCACCTCGAAGTCGCGCACGTTGACGGCGCCTTGTGAAGACGGCAGCACGAGATCGGGAAGCTCGCTGCCGGCCAGGTGGTCTGCGGCTCCGTCGTCAACAGGAACAGGCAAGCCTTCGGGGAGCACGTAGGGGTCGTACACGATCACACAGCCTCCGCGCGTCGCTTCGCAGCTCGGAGCAGGACCATCCGGATGAGCCCGCTGAACGGACGGACGATGCGCCAGTACTGCGCGAACTTTCTCCGCGACACTGGATCGGGGACGTGGACGCGCGTCTCGGTCGCCAGGCTGCCCGGCAGCGCGCGGAAGTCGATCACCGCCGTGGCCGGGGCTTCCGGCCCGCGGCCCCGGAGCCGCCAGAACTGACCGCTCAACGTCAGGACCATTCCCTCCCCCGGCACGTCCTCGAGGATCGTCGCGCGCGGAACCATCGTCGCCAGCACCGTGTCCTCCGGACGGCGCAGGCCGAGACCGCGCGCCAGCAGCAGCCCGCGCACGAGGGGAACCTCCTTGAACGTCACCTCGCGCAGGGCGCGGTCGGCCTGCGCGGGATCAACGGCAACGGTGACCTCGTGCCGCGTCGAGAACTCGTACGCCGGCAGGAACGCATCGAGGCTCTTCATGCAACCCCGCAGACACGCTGGGCCACGAGGGCGTACACCTGGGAAATTTTGGCGAGGCCGTCGACATCGAGGTTTTCGCCGAGCACCGGATCGGGGAGGCCGCTCGACGTGCCGTAGTTGACGCTCTCGATCCCATAGCGGGTCAGCGCGGACGCATCCGAGAACCAGCGCACCGTGTCGCGTTCCGGCTTCGTGCCGAAGACCTCCGTATGCGCCTCGTCAATCGCGCCCACGAGCGGGTGATCCTCCGCGATCTCGGACCCGGGCGCTGTGACGTAGATCTCCGACTCGATCTCATGGTCGGGGAAGCGTTCACGGAGGCCGCGGGCGAAGTCGCCCAATGCGGCACGTGCTTCGGCCATCGGCATCGTCGGGGGGACGCGGAAGTCGACGAAGAGATCCGTCCGATGCGGTGTCCGGGAAACGCGCCAGGCGTAGCCGCCGCTGATCGCGCCGATGTTGACGATCCCCTGCTTTCCTCCGTACGACGTTCGCTCTTCCCATTCGGGAGCGAACTCCAGCACCGCGTCGAGCACATCACGCATTCGTACGATTGCGTTCTCGTTTCGCCGTCCTTCGCTGAACGCCGTATGGATGAACGGTCCACTGGTCGAGATTCGCATCCAGAGCGAGCCGTAGTGGCCCAGCACGATTTTCTGCTCGGTCGGTTCGCCGAGGATGCACATGTCGGTCACTGCGCCGTGCGAGGTGAGGAAGCGTGAACCCGACGCGTAGCCGCGGTACTCGCTGCCGACGAAGTCGGGATGCCACTGCGTCTTCTCGATCTCGCCGGAAACGCAGGCGATCATGACGTCACCGCGCAGACGCACGCCCGCGTCCCGGAGCGCGCGCACCGCCTCCATGTAGCAGGCCAGCGCACCCTTCATGTTCGAGATGCCGAGGCCGTAGACGCGGCCGTCCTGCACGAACCCTTCCGGTTGGAAGCCACGGATGCCGGCCAGCCACGGCTCCTGCCCAGAGTACGACGTGTCCATGTGGCCGTTGAACATGAGCGACTTGCCGCCGCCGGCTCCTTCCCAGACTCCGACGACGTTCGGGCGACCTTCCTCCACCTCCTGCCACTGCACCTGGAGACCGATGTCGGCCAGCTCGTCCCGCACTCGTTCTCCCATCGCCTGCTCGGCTCCGGTCGGGCTGGGGACGGAGACGAGATCCACCGCAAGCGCTATGAGCCGGGCGGAATCGATCTCAACGGAAATGCGGCAGCACCTCCTTG
>DAINSN010000226.1:0-3618 GCA_036741295.1 Gaiellaceae bacterium | reverse complement strand
ACCAATGGAGCAGCGCGCGCCGCACGAGGAGCCCGCGAAGTATTCAGCCGGCTAGCGGTGACCGAAATGGTGAGCGCCGGGAAGGCTGGCGCCCACTTCGGTTTCCTGTGACACCTTTCGAGCGAGGGGGCCCAAGGTCTCGAGAGAGCGGACGAGCACGTTCTGGTTGCGCTCGATCCGTTCGAAGCGGCCGCGCGCGAGGATGAGCGGCTCGCCGCGCACGATCGCACGGTGCTTGTCGTAGACGGACGGCGGCACGATCAGGTTGACCGCGCCGAACTCGTCCTCGATCAGCATGAAGACGACACCGTTCGCGGTCGCCGGGCGCTGCCGTGCGACGGCCATCCCCGCAATCGCCACCTGCGCCCGATCCGGTGCCTGTTCGAGGTCACGTGACGAGATAACGCCTGCCGGGAGATGCGCACGCAATAGCTCGAGCGGATGCACGCCGACCGAGAGGTTCGTCGTTCGGTAGTCGGCGAGCATGCGTTCCCAGACGGTCGGCTCCGGCAGCTCGGGTGTCGCCGCGGTGGGATCGAGTGGAAGCGCGAGTTGCTTTTCCTGGCCGCCTGAGCCGGGGACGCTGTGCGAACGCGGCACGAGGCCGAGTTGCCAGAGCAGCTGTCGCCTCGGCATGTTGAAGCAGTCGCAGGCGCCGGAGACGATCAGCGTCTCGAGGCCGTGCTCCGACAGCTGCGTGCGCTGCGCCAGGTCGCGCACGCTCTGGAACGGGCCGTCCTGCTCGCGCTCCTCGACGACCGCCTTCGCCTCTCCTTCGCCGATGCCGTTGACGTAGTCGACGCCGATGCGCACCGCGCCCCCCTCGACCGTGCACTTGGCCGAGCTGACGTTCACGTCCGGGGCACGTGTCTCGACCCCGCGCCGCTGGCCGTCGCGAACGAGCGTTGCCGGTGGATAGAAGCCCATCGGCTGTGCGTTGAGGAGCGAGCACAGGAACTCGGCCGGATGGTGGTGCCGCAGCCAGGCGGATTGGTAGGCGAGCAACCCGAACGCCGCCGCGTGCGACTTCGGGAATCCGAAGCCGGAGAAGCCGACGAGCTTGTCGTAGACCAGGTCCGCCGTCTTCACGTCGACGCCTTTCTGCAGCGCGCCAGCGACGAAGCGCTCGCGGTAGGCCTCGAGCGCATCGTGCGAGCGTTTGCGGCTCATCGCGCGGCGCAGTCCTTCCGCCTCCCCCACGCTGAAGCCGGCAAGCGCGATCGCCACCTCGAGCACCTGGTCCTGGAAGACGACGACCCCGAGCGTCGAGCGCAGGCAGTCCGCGAGCAGCGGATGATCCACCGGCGGGACGAACGACGGGTCCTCGCGCAGGCGCTGGCGGTGATCGATGTACGGATGGACGGCCTTGCCCTGAATCGGGCCCGGACGCACGAGCGCGACCTGGACGGTGAGATCGTCGATGTTCTCCGGACGCGTGCGCAGCAGGCTCTGCATCTGCGCCCGGCTCTCGATCTGGAAGTCGCCGACCGTGTCGGCGCGCTGGATCTCCTCGTAGACCGCCTTGTCGTCGAGCGGGATCCGGGAAAGGTCGATCGGCTTGCCGCGCAGTCTCGCGATCTGGTCGACGCAGTCCTCGACCGCAGAGAGCATCCCGAGCCCGAGCAGGTCGATCTTGAGAAAGCCGGCGTCGGCACACGAGTCCTTGTCCCACTGGCACATCTGCCGGCCTGCCATCGCGGCCGGTTGCACGGGCACGAGCTCCACGAGCGGCCGCGACGAGATGACCATGCCGCCGGGGTGCTGGGAGATGTGGCGCGGCAGGCCGGCGATCTCGTGGCAGAGCTCCGCGAACGCCCGCCAGCGCGGCGACATCATCTTGCGGTCGGCGTCCGGAAGCAGCTGCAGCTCCTCGGCGACGCGCTTCGCGTTCCAGCCTTCCGACACTCGTGCGATGCGCTCGAGCTCCGCGTACGGAAGACCGAGCGCCTTGCCGACGTCGCGGATCGCGCCCCGGGAGCGATACGTCGAGAACGAGGCGACAAGTGCTGCGTGCTCGCGACCGTAGCGTTCGGTGACGGCAACGATCAGCTTCTCGCGGATGTCACGCGGAAAGTCCAGGTCGATGTCCGGGACCGAGTCGAGCTCGCGGTTGAGGAAGCGTCCGAGGGAGAGCTCCGCGTCGACCGGGTCCACGTGCGAGAGGCCGGTGAGGTAACAGACGAGCGAACCGACCGAGGAGCCGCGGCCACGACCAGGCGGCAGCGCGTGGCGCGGTGAATCGCGGCCGCGCACCTCGAGCGCGCATTCGCGCGCGAGCTCGAGCACGTCCCAGTGCAGGAGGAAGAAGCCTGCAAGCCCGATCTCGTCGATGAGCTTCAGCTCGTCCTCGAGCCGGGCCCGCGCCTGGTGGCGAAGCCGGTGCCCCTGTGGATAGCGCTCCTCGAAGGTGCGGTTGCAGACGTGCGCGAGCTGGACGATCGCCGGCTCCGGGCTGTCCGAGAAGTCCGGATAGCGGTAGCCGAGCTCCTCCGTCAGGTCGAAGCACAGCCGCTCGGCTAGCTCGACGGTTCGCGCGACCGCTGCACGGTCCTCGGGAAAGCGCTCCACCATCTCGGCCGGCGAGAGCAGGACGCACTCGTGATTGCCGCGCCGCTCCGCCTCGCAGCCGTCGAGAGCGCTGCGGTGGCGGATGGCGACGAGAGCGTCCTGCAGCGGCGCCCGGCGCTGGTGGTGGGCGTGCACGTCGCCGGTGACGATCGTCGGAACGCCGAGCGACTCGGCGAGATCGCGCAGGCCGGCGTTGCGACGCGCGTCGCCACGCTCGTAGGGACGCTGAAGCTCGACGAAGAAGCGCTCGCGGCCGAATGCGCCGGCCAGCCGCGCGGCCGCGTTCGGGTTGCGCACCGCGACTCCGTGCCGCGCGCAGCCGGAGAGGCAGACGAGCCCGTGGTTCAGCTCCTCGAGTAGACGTTGGTCCAGTGCAGGATCTGCCGCCGGCTGGGATTCCTTGCCTATCGGTCTCGTGTGTGCGTGCGCGGCGGTGATGAGCCGGCAGAGATTGGCGTACCCCTTCGCCGTCTCGACGAGGACGGTCACGTGCGAGCGGTCCGCGAGCGTCAGCTCGGCGCCGGTGATGGGACGCACGCCGAAGTGCTTGGCCGCGTGCGCGAACTCGAGCGAGCCGTAGACCCCGTCGTGGTCGGTGAGCGCGAGTGCGGGATAGCCGAGCTCGGCGGCGCCGACGGCGAGCTCTTCCGGCAGCGACGCCCCGTCGAGGAACGAGTAAGACGAATGAGCGTGCAGCTCGACGTACGGGACCGTGCTGCTCCTGGCGGCACTCGGTGAGAGCTTGTCCTTCTTGCGAGTCCGATGTGGAAACTCAGGCTGAAGCTCGACCGTCATACTCGCTCGCAATGCCAGGAGTCGTGCACAGACCCGGCGAGGGCGAGGCGCTTTTCGACGGACGGATCGTGATCAAGGCGAACTTCGACGAGCTCTGCATCACCGAGTCGCTCTTCCCGGACGCTCGCCCCGGAGCGGATCCGCACTTCCACCGGCAGCACGCGGATTCGTTCTACGTCCTCGAGGGCGGGCTCGCGGTCCTGGTCGACGACGAGGAGAAGATGCTCTCCGCGGGCGCGTGCGTCTGCGCTCCAC